>NZ_LT629786.1:6219923-6530919 GCF_900105675.1 Pseudomonas synxantha
CTGACAGCCAACCAGGATGTTGGATCAGACCGAGTACATATCCGTTGCTGCGGTAACGGCCACTTAGGGTTACGCCCTTACGGCGTGTCACTTTTGTAAAGGCACAAAAGTAACCAAAAGGCCTTCGCCCCAACACTCGGCACCTCGCTTAGGCTCGGTGTGCCCGAACGCAGGCTTGAATCCGTGGGCCGCCGCCACGCGCCATCCATGGCGCGGGGCGGCTAACCCGGCGTCCTGCCGGGTTACCCACGGATTCAAGCCTGCGTTCGGCCAGCGTGTTTGACGGGGCGCCTGAGATCAAGATCAAAAGCCAGAGCAACAGCAACAGCGCAAGAGCAAGCAGTTGTGTAGATACCTATGCCCCGATGAGAGAGTGTCAGTGAATACAATTGTTGCTGACCCACCACAATCGGGGGCAAGTCGAATCGTCGCACCGCCCCTCCTCCCACATTGTTGACCGAGCAGATCTTCTTTAGAGCGCGAACGGCAGGTGGACACTGACCTGCTGGCGTTGCGCCAGACGGAGCTCGAACTCAGCGGGATCGTGAATGAGAACATCCTGGCCGGCAAACGACTCGGCGGCGATCAGTCGTGACAGCCAGAAACGCACGCACGCCACACGCAGCAGGGTCGGCCATAGCTCGGCCTCCTTAGCTGTGAACGGTCGCAGCCCCGCGTAGGCCCCCAACAGCGCCCGGGCGCGTTGCCCATCAAGTACGCCATCGACATCCGAACACCAGTCATTCAAGGCGATGGCGACGTCATAGAGCATCGGCCCCGAGCAAGCGTTATAGAAGTCGATCAGACCGGTCAGGTGCGTGCCTTCGAACATCGCATTGTCGCGAAACAGGTCGGCGTGCACGTTAGCCCGTGGCAGGGCGAGGATTTCGGCCTTGTGAGTTTCGATCTCGCTCAACGCGTCCTGCAGCAAGCGCTGTTGTGCGTCGTTGAGGTGCGAAATCAGCTGCGCGCCCTCACTGAGCATCCAATCCAACCCACGGTCGGTCTTGCGCTCCAGCACCTTTGCGCCCTGGGTGGCCAGGTGCAGGTGGCCGAGCAGCTCGCCGACCTGGACGCAATGCTGGGCGTTGGCGTCCTTGATGTGCTTGCCGGCCAGGCGAGGTTGCAGCAGTGCCGGCTTGCCCTTGAGTTCGCGCAAGGCGATGCCATCGGTGGTGCGCAGAGCGTAAGGCACGGGCAGGTCAGCCTCGTGGAGCACGTCAAGCAGTTCGATGAAGAACGGCATTTCCGCCACCGGGCCGCGTTCAACCAGGGTCAGGACGAACTCGCCCTGTTCCAGGCTGATGAAGAAATTGGTGTTTTCGCTGCCGGCGGCAATCCCCTGGAAATCAAGCAGGCGGCCGAGCCCGTAGGGTGCGAGAAAAGTTTCCAGCTCGGGCCGAGCCAGGGGGGTAAACACAGACATGGTTAAAACTGCCGTTACGGGCGCGGCCGTGGGCGGCGCCGGTTAAAATTAAGAAATCATTTCCATTCGAAGATCTTCCATGACGGGATCAGCATATCCGGCTGGTCAGAACGGATGAAGTTCGCATCGGTTCCGTCGGCGCGTACCAGGAAGTACGGTGGCGCACCTTTGGGCGTGACCTTGATCGCGTACAGGAAGCCGTTCTGGCGGTATTCCTGGATCGTCTTGTCGCCTTCCGTGCGAATGGTAACTTCCGGATCACCTCCAGGAGCACTGTCTGCCGCCATGGCAGCCATCGGAGCGAGTGCAATCAAACCGGTCAACAGCAGGCGATTGAATGTACGCATGATAACCTTGTCCCTTTGTTTTCATTGGTCCGGCTATTCTAGCGCCTGACCCGCCGAAAAGGTTGATCCTGCTCATGAGCCAATCGCCCCTCGTCCTGGTGGACGGTTCTTCTTATCTGTACCGCGCCTTCCATGCGCTGCCACCGCTGACCACCTCCAAAGGCCTGCCGACCGGTGCGGTCAAGGGCGTGTTGAACATGCTCAAAAGCCTGCGCAAGCAGTACCCGGACAGCCCCTTCGCGGTGGTGTTCGACGCCAAGGGCGGGACCTTTCGCGATGAGATGTACGCCGAATACAAGGCCAACCGCCCGAGCATGCCCGATGACATGCGCCTGCAGATCGAGCCGCTGCACCAGAGCGTGATCGCCCTGGGCTTTCCCTTGCTGTGCGTCGAAGGCGTCGAGGCCGATGACGTGATCGGCACCCTGGCCCGCAGCAGCGCGGCCGCCAGCCGCCCAGTGGTGATTTCTACCGGCGACAAGGACATGGCGCAGCTGGTCGACGGTCACATTACCTTGGTCAACACCATGACCGGTAGCTCGATGGATGTTGAGGGCGTAAAGGAGAAATTCGGCGTCGCTCCGGAGCAGATCATCGACTATCTGGCGTTGATGGGAGACTCCTCCGACAATATCCCAGGCGTTCCGGGCATTGGCCCGAAGACCGCTTCGGGCTTGCTGGTAGGGGTGAATGGCGGCCTCAAAGAGCTTTACGAACAATTGGATATCGTGCCGACCTTGCCTATCCGTGGGGCCAAGACCCTGCCGGCCAAGCTGGAAGAGCACAAGGAGATGGCATTCCTGTCCTATCAGTTGGCGACGATCAAGGTCGATGTGCCGCTGGAAGTGGGCCTGGATGATCTGCATCTGATCGAGCCGGATCGCGAGAAGCTGCTGGAGCTGTACACGCTGCTTGAGTTCAAGAGCTGGTACGAAGAGATCCTGCGCGATGCCAAGCGGGTCGAACTCAAGGCTTCCACCGAGGCTGCGCCAGTCGTCGAAGTCATGGTCGAAGTCACGGCGGCGGTGCCTGTCGAGGCGGTATACACCACCATCCTCGACCAGGCGACGTTCGATGACTGGTTGAAAAGGCTCAACGACGCACCGCTGTTCGCTTTCGATACCGAAACCACCGGCATCGACGCCCAGCAGGCGCAGTTAGTGGGAGTTTCCTTTGCCGTGCAGCCCCATGAAGCGGCCTACATCCCACTGACTCATTCGTATATCGGTGCACCGCAGCAGTTGGACCGTGACACGGTATTGCTGGCCCTGAAGCCGTTGCTGGAAGACCCAACCAAACGCAAGGTCGGCCAGCACGCCAAGTTCGACATGAACATCCTGGCCAACTGCGCCATCGGCGGTGACCCGGCGCGAGGCATTACCGTGCGGGGTATCGCCTTCGACACCATGCTTGAATCCTACGTGTTGAATTCCACCGCCACCCGCCATGACATGGACAGCCTGGCGAAGAAGTACCTGGACTACGACACCGTCAGCTTCCAGGACATCGCCGGCAAGGGCGCCAAGCAGCTGACCTTCGATCAAATCCCACTCGAGCAGGCCGGCCCTTACGCGGCGGAAGATGCCGACGTAACCCTGCGCCTGCACCAGGCCCTGCACGCTCAACTGGCGGCGATCCCGAGCCTTGCCAGTGTACTGACGGATATCGAGATACCGTTGGTGCCGGTACTGGCGCGTATCGAACGCCAGGGCGCATTGGTGGACAAGGACCTGCTGGGCATCCAGAGCATCGAGCTGGGTAACAAGATGGTTGAACTGGAGCGCCAGGCGTTCGAGATCGCCGGCGAAGCGTTCAACCTGGGTTCACCCAAGCAGCTTGGGGCGATCCTCTATGAAAAACTGGGCTTGCCGGTGTTGAAGAAGACCGGCAAGGGCCAGGCGTCCACCGCCGAGGAAGTGCTGGCCAAGCTGGCCGAAGATGATTTCCTGTTGCCCAAGGTGCTGATGCAGTACCGCAGCATGAGCAAGCTCAAAAGCACCTACACCGACCGCCTGCCTGAACAGATCAACCCGCGTACCGGGCGCATCCACACCTCTTATCATCAGGCCGTGGCGGCGACCGGGCGGTTGTCCTCCAGTGACCCGAACTTGCAGAACATCCCGGTGCGCACTGCCGAAGGACGGCGGATTCGCCAGGCGTTTGTCGCGCCAAAGGGCTACAAACTGCTGGCGGCGGACTATTCGCAGATCGAACTGCGGATCATGGCGCACCTGTCCAAAGACGAAGGCTTGATGAATGCCTTCCGCAATAATCTGGATGTGCACACGGCCACGGCGGCCGAGGTGTTCAAGGTCGAGCTGGGCCAAGTCACATCCGATCAGCGCCGTAGCGCCAAGGCCATTAACTTCGGCCTGATCTATGGCATGGGCGCCCAGAAGCTCGGCAAGGACATTGGCGTCGATACCAAGACCGCCAAGGCTTATATCGATGTCTACTTTGCCCGTTATCCCGGAGTTCGCGAGTACATGGAGCGCACCCGTGCCCAGGCTGCCGACCAGGGGTATGTGGAAACCTTCTTCGGGCGCCGGTTGTACTTGCCGGATATCAACTCCAACAAGCCTCAGGAGCGCGCAGCGGCAGAACGCACAGCGATCAACGCGCCGATGCAGGGCACGGCGGCGGACATCATCAAGAAAGCCATGGTATTGGTGGATAGTTGGCTGACCGAATCGGGCCTGGATGCCAAGGTGATCCTGCAGGTGCACGATGAACTGGTACTCGAGGTGCGCGAAGACTTGGTGGCGCAGGTCGGCGAGAAGATTCGCGAACATATGAGCGCCGCGGCACAGCTGGATGTGCCGTTGGTGGTGGATGTGGGCGTGGGCGACAACTGGGACGAAGCACACTGATCCTGCAGCTGCACCACCACTGCGTGGGGCGGTGCAGCGCTTTAGATCGGAAATCGCCGTCAGTTATTTCCAATAGTTTTTCGGGCCTGCCGGAACTTAACCCGTGAATTGCGACTCAGAGTTACTGAATGGGTGGTGAAGCCCTTCAATGCTCCTATGTTGTGTTAAGTGTTGGCAGATATCTGGACCCCGCCCTAGCGGTCCGGAACTTGGACCCCGAACTTCCCTCCCCATACGAAGTCCGGGGTTTTTTTTGCCCGCAGGAAAGTTACTCGGTAACTTCTGCGCCCTTGTCCGCCAATTCCATCCAGTCGGCCAGTACGGTGTAAGCCTCTTCCAGCCCCATGCGTTTTGGCGCTGAGAACAGCTGGATACTGATCGCGTCGCCCCAGCCCTTACGGATTTCGGACTGCACTTTGAGCAAGGTGTTCTTGGCTGCGCCGTAGGTGAGCTTGTCGGCCTTGGTCAGCAGAATATGCATCGGCATGCCGCTGGCGACAGCCCAGTCGAGCATCAGTAGGTCGAAATCGGTCATTGGATGACGGATGTCCATCATCAGGATCAAGCCCTTTAAACTCTCGCGACCACCCAAGTAAGCCTCGAGGTGACGCTGCCAGTGCAACTTCAGCGGGATGGGTACTTTTGCATAACCGTAGCCCGGCAGGTCGACCAGACGCCGATCATCGTCTAGCTTGAAGAAATTGAGCAGTTGCGTGCGGCCCGGGGTTTTCGAGGTGCGTGCCAGGCTGGCGTGGGTCAGAGTGTTCAGCGCGCTGGATTTACCGGCGTTGGAGCGGCCGGCAAAGGCGACTTCAAAGCCCTCGTCATCGGGGCATTGGTCCACTTTGGCGGCGCTGAGCATAAACGTGGACTGTTGGCACAGGCCGAGGATGGGATTCTTGAGTTGCATGAGATTTCCGATGTGGGCGGTGCCGAAAAAGGGTGCGGCAAGCGGTGTCGTTTCCGTTTCAGTAGCGCCAGTATATAATGCCGCAGATTTTGTGTGTGCTTTGTCCCAGCGAAGGATGAAGTTCACGGGAGCGATAGACCTTTATTGCGCATTAGAACGCAAAACGCTCTCAAACCCTGAAAAGGTCGATGTATGGCCTCAATGGTTGCCGCTTCTGGTGTCCTGGACCCGCTTTATGGCGCTCAGGCTACACAGGATCCGGAAGCGCTGTACAACCGAGTTTGCGTGGTCACGCTGTTGCCACGCATGACCCAGGGTTTCAAGGCAATGCCGCCGCGTGGTTTGTGCATGGACTGCAGTACTGAGGATTACCAGGCCGTCATTGAGTTGATGGTGAGTAAACCCGGTAGATAACTCTTAAACCCTTAGCCGTAGTTGGATTAGCTGATGAACAAACTGATCGTGAGTCTGCTGTTGACCTTGGGCATCACAGGCGCTGCCGTCGCTGCAGAGGGCCCCGTCAAAGGTGATGCCACTGCCGGTCAAGCGAAGGCCGCCGTGTGTGGTGCCTGCCACGGGCCGGATGGCAACAGCCCGGCGCCGAACTTTCCCAAACTGGCGGGCCAGGGTGAACGCTACCTGAGCAAGCAGATGCACGACATCAAGGATGGCAAGCGCACGGTGCTGGAAATGACCGGTTTGCTGACCAACCTCAACGATCAGGACCTGGCGGACCTCGCGGCGTATTTTGCCAGCCAGAAAGGCAGTGTGGGAGCTGCTGATCCTAAACTGGTGGCTCGCGGAGAGAAGCTGTTCCGTGGCGGCGATCTGGAAAAGGGCCTGCCTGCCTGCACGGGTTGCCACTCGCCGAACGGCGCTGGTAATGCAACGGCTGGTTTTCCGCATTTGAGTGGCCAGCACGCTCAATACATTGCCAAGCAGTTGACCGATTTCCGTAAGGAAGAAGCCGGCCGGGCCAACGATGGCGACGCGATGACCATGCGTACCATCGCTCGCAAGCTGAGTGACGAAGACATTGCAGCCGTCTCCAGCTACATCCAGGGCCTGCATTAAGTTGCACGCAACGTTAACACTCGATTAATCCCGCGATGCAAGCATAAAAAGGGTGGCCCAGGCCGCCCTTTTTTGTGGCCGCTGCCGTTACACTAACGAACTCATGCCCGCGTAGACCTGTCACAACAAAAGGTCGCGTGAGGCGACTTTATTTGTCCAGGAGTAAAGCATGCGTAATCTGATCCTCAGCGCCGCTCTCGTCACTGCCAGCCTCTTCGGCATGACCGCGCAAGCAGCCGATGTGCCGCTTGAAGCCGGTAAAACCTATGTCGAACTGAGCAATCCGGTTCCAGTATCGGTGCCAGGCAAGATCGAAGTAGTGGAGCTGTTCTGGTACGGCTGCCCGCATTGCTACGCCTTTGAGCCGACCATCAATCCCTGGGCTGAGAAACTGCCTTCGGACGTGAACTTCAAGCGCATTCCGGCCATGTTCGGCGGCCCATGGGATGCCCACGGCCAACTGTTCCTGACCCTGGAAGCCATGGGTGTGGAGCACAAGGTCCACAACGCCGTCTTCGAAGCGATCCAGAAACAAGGCAAGCGCCTGACCAAGCCAGAAGAAATGGCTGACTTCGTCGCCACCCAGGGTGTCGACAAGGACAAGTTCGTGGCCACCTTCAACTCCTTCGCCATCCAGGGCCAGATCAAGCAGGCCAAGGAACTTGCACAGAAGTACGGCGTGCAAGGCGTTCCGACCCTGATCGTCAACGGCAAGTACCGTTTCGACCTGGGCTCTACCGGTGGTCCTGAGCAGACCCTCAATGTCGCTGACCAGCTGATCGCCAAAGAGCGGGCAGCCAAGTAAGGGGCTCGTTATGCGCCGCTGGCGTACCGAACGCGCTGTTGGCTTGCATGACCCGCAGGTCAACGAGCACCACCTGGAGTCCACGGGGCTGCCGCCGGACAGCCGTCTGCGCCTGCTCAGCTTCAATATCCAGGTCGGTATCAGTACCGAGAAGTACCGGCACTACCTTACCCGTGGCTGGCAACACCTGCTGCCCCACAATGGTCGGGCCGGTAACCTGCAGAAAATCGGCACCCTGCTCAACGACTTCGACCTGGTCGCCTTGCAGGAAGCCGATGGCGGCAGCATGCGCTCCGGTTATATCAATCAGGTGGAACACCTTGCCCAGCTCGGTGCTTTCCCTTATTGGTACCAACAACTCAACCGCAACCTCGGGCGCCTGGCGCAGCACAGCAATGGCGTGCTCAGCCGCCTGAAGCCCACCGCCATCGAAGATCATCCGTTACCAGGCCCCAAAGGGCGCGGGGCGATCCTCGTGCGTTTCGGCGAAGGCCCGGAGGCCTTGGTGGTGGTGATGATGCACCTGGCGCTCGGCGGCCGCACGCGCAACCTGCAACTGGCCTACGTGCGTGACATGATTGGCAACTACAAGCATCAGGTGCTGATGGGTGACATGAACACCCATGCCAATGACCTGTTGCAGAATTCCCCGCTGCGCGACCTCGGACTATTGGCGCCGCAAGTCGAGGCCACGTTCCCCAGCTGGCGCCCACAGCGTTGTCTTGATCATATTTTGCTCAGCCCGACCCTTACGCTCGAAAGCGTGCAGGTACTGGCGCAACCTATTTCCGATCACCTGCCGGTCGCGGTAGAGATTCGTCTGCCGGGTTCGCTCACGGCTGATGCGTTCCCCGCATTGAGCCCAGGCACCAGCGGACCCCTTGCATGAGCGACGACGCCCAGCGTTGGAAAGAGAAATACCTCAAGAGCATCGAGCAGCAGGACAAGCTCGAACGCCGCTGGGCTGCCCGCCTCGACCTGCTGCGCCGCGGGCTGGTACGCAGCACGCTGGCTGCTGAAGGCACCGATCGCGCCGTCGATCAATGCATGAAGGAAATGCGTGACGTCGTGCGTACCGACGATATGGACGCTGCCCTCGCCGCCTTGCTGCCACGCCTGGAAAAGGCCGTGCTCGATTCCGAGCAGCGTCGCGAAACCCGGGTCGACCAGATCAGCACCGCGCTCACCGCCTTGGTTGCCCAGTTGCAAAAGCTCCCCCTGCCCCGCGAGGTGGCGCGGCCGCTGAAAACCTTCGCCAAGCAGCTCGATGGCCGCGTCGGGCAAGCGCGGGAGATACCACTGCTGCTCAGTGAGCTGAGCAGCCTGCAAGGGCAGGCGCTGAACAACCTGGAGCCTGAGAGCGAAACCGCGCGTCCGGGGCCGGGCCTGCTGCAGCGTTTGTTTGGTAGTAAAGACGCCTCGAGTGAAGCCCCAGAGGCTGACGTCGCGCCGCTGTCTCCACCAGAAGTATCGCCGTCAAAGCCTGTTGTGCCAAAACCGGTGCCTGAGCCCCAAAAGCCCACGCAATCGGAAGAACTGACACAAGCCTTGCGTGCCTTTGCGCCAGCGCCGCAAACACCCGTCGCCTTTAAGCCAGAGGCTGTTGCGCAGGCCAAGGTGGAAGAGGCCAGCAGTGACACATTTGTATTCGAGGCCCCCGCTCAAGGGCAACCTACGGTAGCGACTGCGCCAGTAATTGAGCCCGACGTGCAGGAGCCACCGATTGCGGAGCCTGCGCATGAAAGTGCACTCGCCGCCTTTATCGAAGCACCGCAGGTTCAAGTAGACATACCCGATGAAACCACCATCGGCAGCCTGTCTCTGCCGCCCGTGCTGGAAAGCCCCGAGCCAGACGACCTGCAATCAGGCGGGATATACGCCCTGCCTGATTCGCCCGAACCGTCCTACAGCTCGGTGGCCAAGCACATCGAAGACACTTTACTCGGCTTGCTGGAAGACTTGTCGCTGCCCGAGCGTCACCGGCCCCAGGCCGAGGCCATGCGTGAGCGCCTCGCCCATGGCCTGAACTGGTACGAACTGCTGCCGATCCTCGATGACTTGGCGGTGCTGATGTTGGCGATCACTGACAGCGGCCAGCATGAGTTCGAGGCTTATCTCAAGCAGCTCAACGAGCGCCTCGAGGCATTCCAGGGCCATCTGCAGGTCGCCAGCGAAGATCACGCCGATAGCAGCCTGGCTGCGCGGAAGCTGGATACGCAGATCCGTGAACAGGTCGACGGGCTGCAAAGCAGCGTGCAGGACGCCGCCGATCTGGACAGCCTCAAGCAAGTGCTCGAAAGCCACCTCGAAGGCTTGCTCGGCACCATGGACGCCCATCAGCAGCAGCGCGACCAGCGCGAACAGGAAGTGGCCGCACGCCTCAAAGGCCTGGCGGAGCGGGTGGCCAACATGGAACAGGAAGCCCTGGGTTACCGCGAGCACTTGGAAGTGCAGCGCCAGAAGGCCTTGCTCGACCCGCTCACTGGCTTGCCCAACCGAGCCGCGTGGAGCGAGCGCCTCGATTATGAGGTCAACGCCTGGCATCAGCGTGGAAACAGCCTCTCGCTCGCCATGCTCGACCTGGATCACTTCAAGCGTATCAACGACGGCTACGGTCACCTGGCGGGCGACAAGGTCTTGAAGATCATTGCCAATGTGCTGAGCAAGCGCCTGCGGCCCACCGACTTCATCGCACGCTTCGGCGGCGAAGAGTTCGTGCTGCTGATGCCCGATTCAACCTTGGCGGATGCCTTGGCCGTGGGTGAGGTGTTGCGCGGCGCCATCGCCTCCTGCCCGTTCCACTTCAAGGGCGAACCGGTGACGATCACGGTATCCATGGGCGTGGCGCAGTTTCAGCCCGGCGAGCGCAGCGACCTGGCACTCAAGCGCGCCGACGGAGCGCTGTATAAGGCGAAGGCGGCGGGACGGAACCAGGTACAGGCGGCATAAAAGATGTTCCATTTTGTAATTTGACCGCCTGGGCATACACGTTACGTTACACTGTTGCATTATCGACTTCAGTGTAATGCTTCTGCCATGAAATCTTTGTATATCGCTTTTGCGTTTCTGCTGCTCACCGGCTGCGCCAGCGGCCCGCGCCTGAACACCAGCCATCCTTCGGTGAACCACGACAACCGCATACAGTTCGTTGTCGTGCATTACACCTCCGCCAACCTTGAACGCTCCCTGGCGTTGTTGACCCATGGACAGGTCAGCAGCCATTACCTGATCGGCGACGACGCCTCAGGCACCATCTACAAGCTGGTGGATGAAAGCCAGCGCGCCTGGCATGCCGGTGAAAGTGAGTGGATGGGGCGCACCTGGCTCAACTCCAGCTCCATCGGCATTGAGATCGTCAACCCAGGGTTCAGCGATACGCCGACGGGCCGTGTGTGGTACCCGTATTCCGAAGCGCAGGTAAAGTCACTGATCGTGCTGCTCAAGGACATCAGCAAGCGTAATGGCATTGACCCCAAGAACATCATTGGGCATAGCGATATTGCCCCGCTGCGCAAGCTGGACCCGGGCCCGTTGTTCCCTTGGAAGCGCTTGGCCGCGGAAGGCCTCGCTGTCTGGCCGGATGCCCAGGCGGTGGCCCGATTCCAGGTGCAGTACGCCGCACAGCTGCCAAGCATTACCTGGTTCCAGGAAGAATTGGCTCGCCTGGGCTACCAGACGCCGCAGACCGGGGAGCTGGATGTAGCCACGCGCCATGTGATCGCAGCGTTCCAGATGCGCTTTCGTCCATCACTGTTCGACGGCACCCCGGATGCTGAAAGCGCTGCGATCCTGCGGGCCCTGAACCAGCGCTGATTGTGTACATCTAGAAGCGAGCTTGCTCGCGAAGAACCTCAACGATAACGTTGTGCTGTCAGGCGGCTCGCGTCGTTCATGCGTTTTTCGCGAGCAAGCTCGCTCCTACAACGGCAGCGCCATATAGAACTGCGTGCCCTGCCCCGGCCGTGAATACACACCCATGCGGCCGCCGTGCAGTTGCACGATCTCCTTGCACAGTGCCAACCCCAGGCCCGCCCCGCCTTTCTTGCGGCCGACCTGCACAAAAGGCTCGAAGATACGTCCTTGCTGGCCATAGGCAATGCCTTCGCCGTTATCTTCAACGCTGATAATCACCCGCTCGCCATGACGTCGCGCCTGCAGGCGAATCTGCCCGCCTTCGGCGGTATGGCGCAGGGCGTTGCCCAGCAGATTGTCGAGCACACGCTCCAGTTGCACCTGGTCGGCATACAGGCGCGGTAAGTCTGGCTGGGTTTCCACCAGCAACTCAATGCTCTGCGCGTTGGCAGGCTCGACGAACCGGGCCCGTGCGTGCTCCAGCAGGTCGGTCACATCGCAGGCCCCAAGGGTGAGTTTTTGCAGGCCGTTCTGGTAGCGCGAGAAATTGAGCAGGTCGTTGATCAGCTGCATCAGGCGCTGCATTTCTTCATTGACCGTATCCAGCAGGTCCGCTTCGCGGGAATCCGCCGGGAATTTGGCCCGTTCGCGAAACAGGCCGAAGGCCATGTGCATGCCGGTCACCGGCGTGCGCAGCTCATGGGAGGCGCGCAGCACGAACTCGCTGCGCACCCGCTCGAAGGCGCGTTGTTCGGTGACGTCATGCAGCACCATCACCGCGCCGAGAATATGCCCCTGTGTATGGCTGACCGGCGTCAGGCTGTAGGTCAGCAGACGCAGCTCGCCCTCGACTTCCACCTCCAGGTCGTCCGGCGCACGCTCCAGATTACCGCCGCGCAGCACCAGTTGCAGTTGTTCATCCATTTCCGCACGGCCCAGGGCTTCCCCCAGGCCTTGTCCGAGTCGTTCCTCATCCCAGCCCAGTTGGCGCTGTGCGACGGGGTTGAGGTGCTCAAGGCGGCCTTGGCGATCAATCATCAGCAAGCCGTCATCGATACTGTCGAGTACCGCTTGCAGGCGCTGCTGACCGGCCAGCAACTCATCAACATTGGTGGCCTGATGTTGGCGCAATGCTTCGGCCATGATGCCGAAACGGCGGGTCAACTGATTCATTTCCGCCGCCGAAGAGATAGGCAGCGTAACCTCGAAATCGCCCTGACCGATCTTGTCGGCGGCCTTGGCGAGCGCCTCGATGGGGCCACCGAAACGCCGTGCGATGCCATGGGCCGTGACGAAGCCGATGATCAGCACCGCAAGCCCCACCAGTCCCAGGAGGCTGGCGATCAATAACGCCCGCTCACGGGATTTATGCTCGCTGGTGCTGATGTTTTCCAACGCCCGCTTGTGATCGGCGATCAGACCGTTGCGCAACACGTTGAAGGTTGCAGTCAGCTTTTCCTTGCTGCCTGCAGGTGGTGAGGCTTGTTGAGATTGGTCAAACGCCTCGAGCAGGTTCTGGTAATCGGTCCGTGCCTGGCTGAAACCATAGCTTCTTCCATCGAGCTGCTCATGGGCGACGCCTTCGTCCAGCAGCTCGAAATAGTGGCGCTTGGAGGCTTGCAGGGCCTCGGGGTCGGGTCGTTTCTCCAGCATCATGATCAGTTGGTCGCCCAGGCTCTGGCGCAACTTGAGCCCCAGGTCCAGAGTGATGAAGTTGCTGCGGATCAGTGATTCCTGGGTCTTGGCCATTTGCATGACGCTGACCAAGCCCAGGATCAACCCCAGCAAGGCCACGGTGATCAGCGCTGAGATACTCAGGAATAACCGAGTGCGCAGTTTCATCGCGAGCTTCATAAAGTCCTGCTCACAGGTTGTACTGTTTGCGTTTGCGGTACAGGGTCGACGCATCGATGCCGAGGGTACGGGCTGCTTGGTCCAAGGTGTCACTGGTCGCGAGTACCGCGCCGATGTGGGCTTTTTCCAATTCGTCCAGGCTCAGTGCGGCGCCGATACGCGGCGCATTGTTGGTCGGTTGTTCGGCCATTCCCAAGTGGCTGATCTCGACCTTCTCCTGCGGGCAGATGATGCTGGCGCGTTCCACCACGTTACGCAGCTCGCGGATATTGCCGGGCCAGCGATAGTTGAGCAGCGCTTCTCGAGCGTCATCACTGAAGCCGCGAGCGGGACGGGCGTATTCTTTGACGAAGCGTGCCAGGAAGCGGTCGGCCAGTGCCAGGATGTCTTCACTGCGTTCGCGCAACGGCGGCAGGTGCAAGGTGATGACGTTGAGGCGGTAAAGCAAGTCTTCACGGAAGCGGCCATCGCGCACCATGTCTTCCAGGTTCAGGTTGGTGGCTGCAAGGATACGTACATCGGCGCGACGGGTAACGGGGTCGCCCACACGCTCATACTCTTTATCTTGAATGAAACGCAGCAACTTTGGCTGCAACGTGAGCGGAAAGTCGCCGATCTCGTCGAGAAACAGCGTGCCGCCGTCCGCCTGGTTGACCCGGCCCAGCGTGCTTTCACTGGCACCGGTGAACGCGCCGCGGCTGTGGCCGAACAGCTCGCTCTCCATCAGTTCGGCGGTCAGCGATGGGCAGTTGATGGTCACGCAGGATTTTTTCGAGCGTTTGCTCCAGCCATGGATGGCCCGGGCCAGCTCCCCTTTACCGGTGCCGGACTCACCGAGGATCAAGATGTTTGCATCAGTGCCTGCCACTTGGCGCGCCGTTTCCAGTACCACCATCATCGACGGACTATGGGAGTCAAGGCCATCCTTGGACTGACGCACGGCGCCTTCCAGGACTTCCAGTCGTGCGGAGAGCTGGCGCACTTCCAGTTGCTTGGCGGTGGCCAGGCGCAATTGGTCCGGGCTGCAGGGCTTGACCAAATAGTCGGCGGCACCGGCCTGAATCGCGTCTACGGCGGTATCCACGGCGGAATGAGCAGTGACAATTACCACACGCATCCACGGTGCCTGGATACGCATCTGGGCTAGTACATCCAGGCCGTTGTCCTCGCCAAGGCGCAAATCGAGGAAACACAGGTCGAACACTTGGCGCTGCATCAGCGTGTCCGCCTGGGCGGCGCTGTTGGCGGTGGCTACGGTGTAGCCCTCGTCTTCCAGGCAATAACGGAAGGTGCGCAGGATCGCGGATTCGTCATCCACTAAAAGAATGCGGCCTTGAAGTTCCTTGGCTGATCCCATCTGTCCCGCGCTCCTTAACTATAAATGTGATGATGTTTAGTCCCGGAATAATCGGGCAAGTTGCATGGTTTATTCTGATTCATAAAAGACTGTCCGTGTAGGTATCTGCACGCGGCCTGCACAGGATCCGGCTGATGGCGTTTTCATGCCTTCCTGCCACTTCGGCAACGAGGGGGGTGGGTTAGATCCCTCGACCCGACCATTGGCCATCGTGCATTTCGCACGGGCAACGCAGGGGCATCGTGCAGGATGCGAGGCAATAGATCTATGTGGAGTATTTAACTATTTGATTTTATTGAGTTTTATTTTGCAATAAAGCTGGCATGCACTCTGCAATACCTCTCCCAAGAGTGTCATGAACGAATAATCAGAATGCGGGAGAAAAGCAGCATGACTCGCCAAAGCCTCAGCCAATTGCGTGTATCCCCGCTTCGTGTGCAGCAGGGCCTGTTTGCCAGTCTGGCATTGATGGTCACGCTGATTGCCGGCCAGCAGATGCAGCATTGGCAAGAGCGTGCGCAGCCAGCTCCGCAATTTGAACGTCCGGCCATGACCCAGACCCATTTCCGTTCCATTGGCAGCGCCAGCGCTAATGTAACTGCCCCGCAATTGAGCCTGGTCGATCAGGATTCCACCCTGGACGAACTGCCGACCCAAGAGCGCTGGGTGTTCTAGGCAAGACAAGGTCGCTTGAATTGAGCGGCTGTACGGCACTACCGCTGTTACCTCTATAGAAGCATAAGGAGAATCACCATGTTGAGTTGGGCAATCACATTTCTGATCATCGCCATTGTGGCTGCAGTCTTGGGCTTTGGTGGTATCGCGGGCACCGCCACGGGTATCGCCAAGATTCTCTTTGTCGTCTTCCTGGTGATGTTTATCGCTTCGTTCTTCTTTGGTCGTAAAGGCCGAGGCTGAATATGACCACTCTGCCTTTTAAAGCCATTGCTGCCGCCCTGCTCTTGGGCGGCAGCAGCCTGGCGATGGCTGCCAATGACGGTCAGTCCCGGGCTAACGAATTGCTCAGCGCGGACCCGCAGTACCGTGAGACTTGGCAAGACGTGGTGAAGAAAGAACAGCGCCTGCCGGAATGGGTGATGAACCTGTCGGGTACGGCCGAACAAATGAATGCTGTTGAAGAGGACGGCGACAAGTATCTGGTGGGGCCGCTTTGCGAAACTGCGGATACCTGCTTGAACAAGCGCCTCATCGTGGCCTTCAGTTTCGACAAGGAAGACGCCTACGCGATGTTGGTGGAAGTCCCTGCCGGTCTGCCGGCCGATAAGTCCCCGACACGGCATGCCGATTACCGCTTCCTCGGTAAGCCGGATGAAGGCATGCAAAAGCTGTTGATGGAACAACTGAAGAAAGATCCGAATTGGTACTAGGTTCCGTCTGAGGCGGAGCCTGCATCCATGGAAAGAAGCTCCTACGCTTCTTTCTGTCTGCGTCGCTCGCCAAGAGTGATGCATGACCAGGGGGCCGGGTTGCTCTGATCAACCGAGATCGGCGCGACCTACGGGCACAGGGAGTGCCTGCGCAAGGGCCGGGTCAGGCGAAAAGCTGCGACGCAAGTTCACAAGCCCTCAAGCTTGCTGAACTTGCGGCGGGCTTATGACTCTCATCCCCGCGCTTCATGCCTTTCATAGCCGTCATTTCAGTTTTTGCCTTACGCCAACCATTACTGGGTATGTCGGCGTGACCATCTATCTAGAAATTTTCGACCTCGCCATAGGACTTTTCTGGTGCTAGGTGGTGGATTTCTCACGCATTTCTGCCAATCACGTCATCTCGTCCTGCTTCGCTGAGCGAGCCTGATTTGGCAGCTTCACGGCATATTCACCCGCCTGAATGGCGCATTCGAACTGACCGTTCGGACAATTATTTTCAAAAAAAGCCATGCCGATTCGGCATAGGGTAGGCGTTTACGGCATTAGACGTCGCCCCCTTGCATGGGAATAGTTGCGCCTTTTTTCGCCTGCCAGTAAGCCATTTCGGCCACGCTGCGGTGACCTTCCATGGAGGCTGATGCTCACACTTTTTCGCTTTCGGGCGTTCCAGCTGGCGCATTCGCCTTAAGTCCACTTGAAGTAAGGGTAATGACATGAAGAAGGCAAAGCTAAGCCTCGCCTGGCAGATCCTCATCGGTTTGGTACTGGGGATCGCAATCGGTGCAGTGCTCAACCATTTCAGTGCTGAAAAGGCCTGGTGGATCAGCAATGTGTTGCAGCCGGCAGGCGATATCTTTATCCGCCTGATCAAGATGATCGTGATCCCGATTGTGATTTCCTCGCTGATCGTCGGCATTGCCGGTGTAGGCGATGCGAAAAAGCTGGGACGTATCGGCGTCAAAACCATCCTTTACTTCGAAGTGGTCACCACCATCGCCATCGTGGTCGGCCTGTTGCTGGCCAACCTGTTCCACCCGGGCGCCGGCATCGATATGAGTACCCTGGGTACCGTCGATATTTCCAAGTACCAGGCGACCGCCGCCGAGGTACAGCATGAACACGCGTTCATCGAAACCATCCTCAACCTGATCCCATCGAATATCTTTGCAGCGGTTGCCCGTGGCGAGATGCTGCCGATCATCTTCTTCTCCGTGCTGTTCGGCCTGGGCTTGTCGAGCCTCAAGCCTGAGCTGCGCGAACCCCTGGTGACCATGTTCCAGGGCGTTTCCGAGAGCATGTTCAAAGTTACCCACATGATCATGAAGTACGCCCCTATCGGCGTCTTTGCCCTGATCGCGGTGACCGTCGCCAACTTCGGCTTTGCCTCATTGCTGCCGCTGGCCAAGCTGGTGATCCTGGTTTACGTGGCCATCCTGTTCTTTGCCTTTGCGGTACTGGGCTTGATCGCTCGCCTGTTTGGCTTCTCGATCCTGAAAGTGATGCGCATCTTCAAGGACGAGCTGGTGCTGGCGTACTCCACCGCCAGTTCCGAAACCGTGCTGCCACGTGTGATCGAGAAGATGGAAGCCTACGGCGCGCCGAAGGCGATCTGCAGCTTCGTGGTGCCGACCGGTTACTCGTTCAACCTCGACGGTTCGACCCTGTACCAGAGCATCGCCGCGATCTTTATCGCACAGCTGTATGGCATCGACCTGTCGATCGGCCAGCAACTGATGCTGGTCCTGACCCTGATGGTGACCTCCAAAGGTATCGCTGGCGTGCCGGGTGTGTCCTTCGTGGTATTGCTGGCCACCTTGGGCAGTGTGGGCATCCCGCTGGAAGGCTTGGCGTTCATCGCCGGTGTCGACCGTGTGATGGACATGGCGCGTACTGCACTGAACGTGATCGGTAATGCCTTGGCCGTACTGGTTATCTCCCGCTGGGAAGGCATGTACGACGATGCCAAGGGCGAGCGCTACTGGAATTCCCTGCCGCACTGGCGCAGCAAGGAAGCGCTGCCGGCCGGCGAGGTTACTCGCGGCTGAACGCTCGATTGCGCTGACACAAACCCCGGATAATTCCGGGGTTTGTCGTTTCTGCCAGCCCCGTTATCATTCGCCCCATCTTTCGGGGGATTTAACTGATGCTCAATGGCCTGTGGCTTGGCTTCTTTGTCGTGGCAATGGTGTCAGCACTGGCGCAATGGCTGGTGGGCGGTAACGCCGGGATTTTCGCAGCGATGGTGGAAAGCATTTTCGCCATGGCCAAATTGTCGGTGGAAGTCATGGTGCTGCTGTTCGGCACCCTGACCTTGTGGCTGGGCTTTTTGCGCATCGCCGAGAAAGCCGGGATCGTCGACTGGCTGGCCAAGGCCCTTGGTCCGCTGTTTCGCCGCCTGATGCCGGAGGTGCCCGCCGGCCACCCCGCCATCGGCTTGATCACCCTCAACTTCGCTGCCAATGGCCTGGGCCTGGACAACGCCGCCACGCCCATCGGCTTGAAGGCCATGAAGGCGCTGCAGGAACTCAACCCTATCCCCAACACGGCGAGCAACGCACAGATCCTGTTCCTGGTGCTAAACGCGTCCTCGCTGACGCTGTTACCGGTGACCATCTTCATGTACCGCGCCCAGCAAGGCGCCGCAGACCCGACCCTGGTGTTCCTGCCGATCCTGCTGGCCACCAGCGCGTCGACCCTGGTGGGCCTGCTGTCGGTGGCGGTGATGCAGCGCCTGCGGCTGTGGGACCCGGTGGTGCTGGCCTACCTGATCCCCGGAGCATTGATACTGGGCGGCTTCATGGCGCTGCTGGCGACCCTGTCTGCCACGGCGCTGGCCGGTTTGTCGTCGATCCTGGGCAACCTCACATTGTTTGGCTTGATCATGCTGTTCCTGGTGATCGGCGCCCTGCGCAAGGTCAAGGTGTACGAGGCCTTTGTCGAAGGTGCCAAGGAGGGCTTCGACGTTGCCAAGAACCTGTTGCCCTATCTGGTTGCGATGCTGTGTGCGGTTGGCGTATTGCGTGCCTCGGGAGCCTTGGACTTCGGCCTGGAAGGGATTCGCCATGTGGTGGCCTGGACCGGCATGGATACGCGTTTTGTCGACGCGCTGCCAACGGCGATGGTCAAGCCGTTCTCCGGCAGTGCGGCGCGGGCGATGCTGATCGAGACCATGCAGACCCAAGGGGTGGATAGCTTCCCGGCGTTGGTGGCGGCGACGATTCAGGGCAGTACTGAGACCACCTTCTATGTGTTGGCAGTGTACTTTGGCTCGGTGGGTATCCAGCGCGCTCGACATGCGGTGGGCTGTGCGTTGCTGGCGGAGTTTGCCGGTGTCGTGGCGGCTATTGCGGTGTGCTACTGGTTCTTCGGTTAAGCCTTAGATTGCTATCGGGGGCAAGCCCCCTCCCACACTTGATCTGCGAATGCATTCAAAATGTGGGAGGGGGCTTGCCCCCGATGAGGCCGTCAGCGTTTTGAGGCAGCCTTGCCCTGCTGCACCACCCAATTCACCACCTGCCCATTCAACTGATCCCCCGCCTTACCAAAGGCTGCCACCACCGCGGGCACCTTGGTGTCGCCCACCGGCTGCCTTACTTCAAACCGCCGGCTGGCGATAATCCGCTGGTCACTGCCGCGCACCAACCGTGCGTCGAGGCGAATCACGACGTCTACAACTTTGCCACTGTACTCACTCTGAAATGCCTGTAACTGCCCGCCCAGCTCATAGTCGGCTTGCAGGTTGGTCTCGTCGGTACTCAACAACGTCACTCGCCCATCGCGTTGGAAGCCGTCCAGCAGGCGGTTGCGTAAGAGCACCGGCGCCGGGTCGCTCCAGCGTGAGTTTGCATAGCTGCTGATCAGGTTGCCGTCAGGCACCACGGCAATGCGTGGGCTGTCGAGGAATTCGCTGGTCTGGGGTTTGGCTACGCGCAGCGACCAACTGACCGGTGTGCCTTGGGTGGTTGGCTGAGTGGACACCAGGCGGTACACGTCTGATGGATCCGGCTTGGGCAGGATCGAACATCCACTGACCAGGGCCAGGACGATAGGGGCGATCATTGGGTAAACACGCTTCATGGCGTGAACTCCTTGTTCTTGTCACTGCCCAGCAGGTAACCGCTGGGGTTGGCTTCCAGGCGACGGGAGATGGCGCGCAACGAGCCAAGGGTTTCACGCAGCTCGCGCACCGCCGGCGCCAGTTCGTTAAGGCCCTGCATGCCGCTGTTCACTGAATCCTGGTTGTTGCTCAGCAAGCTGTTGATGGTGGCGGTGCTTTGCTCCAGGGATTTCATCGCCTGCTCGGCGCTGCCAAAGGCCTGCTTGCCTTGCTCGTTGAGCAGGCCATTGGCGCTGCGCATCAGCACGGTAGTTTGCTCGAGGGCGGCACCGGCCTGTTTGCTCACCTGCATCAGTTGCTGCATCACCACCTTGATATCGCCACGTTGCTCTGCGATGGCCCCGGTGGTTTGTTGCAGGTTATCCAGGGTGTTGCTCAGGCGTTCGACGTTTTCCCGGGAAAACATGTGGTTAGCGTTGTGTAGCAGCAGGTTGACGCTGGTCATCAGGTCGTTGCTGTTATTGAGCAGGCGCGCGATGGGCGATGGCGACGCGATGATTTCCGGCAGGTTGCCGTTCTTGCTCTTGAGCTCCGGGCTCTGCGGGGTGCCGCCGCTGAGCTGGATGATCGAGGTGCCGGTGATCCCGGTCAGCGCCAGCTTGGCCTGGGTGTCTTCCTTGATCGGCGTCTGCCCGGCCAGGCGGATGCGCGCCAGGACGCGGCGCGGGTCTTTGGGGTCCAGGCGCAGGCTGGTGACGTCGCCCACCTTGATCCCGCTGTACTGCACCGCACTGCCCTGAGACAGGCCGCTGACCGCCTCGTTGAAGATCACTTCGTAATCCTGGAAGGCGCTGTCGACGCTGGACTTGGCCAGCCACAGTCCAAACAGCATCGCGCCGACCACCACTATTACGCTGAACAGTCCGATCATCACATGATGGGCTCGGGTTTCCATGTCATACCTCGTTGAGCGATTGAGCGGCATCCAATGCCGCGCGGCCCCGGGGGCCATGGAAATATTCGTGAATCCAGGCGTCGTCGGTTTCCGAGACGACATCGATGGCGTCGGCCACCAGCACTTTCTTCTGCGCCAACACCGCCACGCGGTCGGTGATGGTGTACAGCGTGTCCAAGTCATGGGTGACCAGGAACACACTCAAGCCCAACGCGTCGCGCAGGGTCAGGATCAGTTGGTCGAACTGCGCGGCGCCAATCGGATCGAGGCCAGCGGTGGGTTCATCGAGGAACAGGATGTCCGGGTCCAATGCCAGCGCACGGGCCAGGGCCGCGCGCTTGATCATGCCGCCGGACAATGAGGCCGGGTATTTGTCGGCCGCCGACAGTGGCAACCCGGCCAGCGCCAGCTTGACCGCCGCCAAGTGCTCGGCGTCGGCGCGGCTGAGGCCGGCGTGTTCAATCAAGGGCAGGGCGACGTTCTCGGTGACAGTCAGCGAGGAAAACAGCGCACCCTTCTGGAACAGCACGCCAAAGCGCCGTTCCACCAGCGAGCGTTCATGCTCAGGCAGGCTCGGCAGGTTCTTGCCGAACACCCGCACTTCACCTTCACTAGGGCGCCGCAGGCCGACGATGCTGCGCAACAGCACGGACTTGCCGCTGCCGGAGCCGCCGACCACCGCCAGGATTTCACCCTTGTACAAATCCAAGTCGAGGTTCTCGTGCACGCTCTGGCTGCCAAAGCGGTTGCACAAGCCGCGCACTTCAATCACCGCCTCAGCGGGCGCCCGGTGTAGACGACTCACCAGCCCATCTCCATGAAGAACATCGCGGCGACCGCATCCAGCACGATCACCACAAAGATCGATTGCACCACGCTGGAAGTAGTGTGCGCGCCGACCGATTCGGCACTGCCGCTGACCTTGAAGCCTTCCAGGCAGCCAATGGCCGCGATCAGGAAGGCGAAGATCGGCGCCTTCACCATGCCTACCAGAAAGTGCTGCACGCCAATGTCCGATTGCAACAGCGAGAGGAACATCGCCGGTGAAATATCCAGGGCCACCGCACACACCACGCCACCGCCGACGATCCCCGAGAGCATCGCCAGGAAGGTCAGCATCGGCAGCGCCACCAGTAGCGCCAAGACCTGCGGCAATACCAACAGCTCCATGGGGTCCAGGCCCAAGGTACGGATGGCGTCGATTTCTTCGTTGGCCTTCATTGAGCCGATTTGTGCGGTGAACGCACTGGCGGTACGGCCAGCAATCAGGATTGCAGTGAGCAATACGCCGAACTCCCGCAGGAAGGAGAACGCTACCAAGTCCACGGTAAAAATCGTCGCGCCGAAGCTCTTGAGCACCGTGGCGCCGAGAAATGCCACCACCGCGCCAACCAGGAAGGTCAGCAAGGCGACGATAGGCGCTGCGTCGAGGCCGGTCTGTTCGATATGCGCGACCATCGGCGTCAGGCGCCAGCGCTTGGGCCGCAAGATGCCACGGGCGAAAGTTTCAAGGATCAGGCCGATAAAGCCCAGCAGCTTCATCGCGTCTTGCCAGACGGTGTCCACGGCACGGCCAATGCGCGCCAGCACTTGGATGCCGACAGCCTCTTCCGGCTCTTTGGTCGGCACGCAGAAATCATTCAGGGAGCGGTAGACCGTCTTGAGCAATGCACGGTCTGCGGCTGGCAGACTGCAATCGGTCTGCTCGGCGGAGTGTTCGATACGCTCCGGCCCCAGCAGCTCCACCAGCAGCGAGGCGCCGGCGGTATCCAATGCGCCGAGGCCGTTGAGGTCGATGCGGGCGCCAGCGTCGTATTGGCCGTCGAGCGTGTCCGACAGCTTCTTCAGGTTGGCGTAGTGAGCAAGCGTCCAGTCGCCGGTAATCCGGAGCAAAGGTGGAGTGATGGACGTATCAAGGTGGGCCGCGCCGGCCGTCGTGCGAGTGGTCATAAGCTCCGAGCTTGTTTGGCTATCCACAATGGCTACGTAATAGCACACACTCGCCTACTTTGGGTTGTCCGCTTGTGCTGTGTCTATCACCTTGAAGCGCAATACACCGATGACTTGCCCGTCTTCGGTCAGCACCTGAACCTGCCAGCGCCCTGCTGAGTCACCCGGGAAATTCTGCTTGTGGGTCCAGGCGCGGTAGCCCTCCTTGCGACCGCCATGGATATCCAGGGCAATACGGTCGACTTCCTGGCCGTTGAATTTCCACACATGGTAGATCCGCTCATCCAGCCCGCGCGGTGCGTTGATCGCGGTGTAGGCGTACAGCCCACCACTGCGCAACTGGGCGGCAGTGACTTCCTTGAGGTGATCGCCGGGTGTGCGGTCTTGCAGCTGGGTGCTGATCGCCACTTCGGTCATCCACAGAGTGGCGGGCGGCACCCAGCTGCGCAGGAACCAGCCGGCGCAGCCGATGGCGGCCGTGACCCCCAGCAGCATCGCCCAGCCTTTGAGACTGCGCAGCGGCAGGCTGACGGCCAGGCTGGGAATCGACAGGGCCATCGCCACGCCCAGCGCCAGTTTGTAGCTCTCGGCAGTGGTCAGGTGCAGGATGATCGGCAACGCGGTCAACAGTGCGGCGAATAAGGTCAGGGTATGCAGCGCGAGGAACAGCGAACGCTTGGGCGCCAGCCACTTGTAGTACAGCGGGTCGATGATCGACACCAGCGCGGCTGCGCCGAGCAGGCCGGTAAACACCGATTGGCCGCTGTTCCAGGCTGTGGTGATGAAGAAAAACGGCAGTACGAAAAACAGACTTTCCTGGTGGATCATCTGGGTGGCGTAGCGCAACAGTGGTTCAGGGATTTCGCGCTTGAAGAGCTTGGTGAACAGCTGCGTGAAGCTGTTTTCCAGCATCAGCCACAGCCAGCTCACCAGCATGATGACTGCGATCCAGCTAGCCATGCCCTGCTGGCGGTCCACCAGGATAAAGCTGCCCACGCCCGAGATGAAACCGCCGAGTGCGATCACCCCTGGGTAGCGCTTCATCAGTTCGAGGATGCGCTGGATTAAGTGGGTCAGGTTTGGCATTCGGCGGTTCGCAGTCTTTATATGAAAAATCCCAGACAGAATAACGTCTTAGCCCTGGGTCCGGTGCCTCATTCCACGATCCGTCGGCGATAACGCCGAGCGCTAATCAACGCTATGGCGATCAGCCCCAGCACGCCCGCACCGATCCAGGTCAGGGCGTCATAGCTCAACAGTGGCTTCTCGATGCGCCAATAGCCCGGTTGCTTGAGCACTTCGCGCAAGGCCTGGTTGGTTTGCGCCAGGCTCACGGCCTTGATGCGTTTGACCGGGTCGCTGAAATGACCATCGGCGTAGTCGCCGGCGGCACTCCAATAATAGTCCGCCAGCGCGCTGTTGCCCTGTACAGCCCAGGCCTGGCGGGCAATGGCCGCATGTTGCAGGCGGGCAAATGCTGTTGGGTCCAGCCCGTCCTGGAGCAGTTGTGCCTTGAGGTTTTGCAGCACCTGTTCGGCCTCAGGGAGATTTTCCCGTTCGAGGTCGGCGTTCAGGCTCATGAAGCCGACCCCGCCGAGCACTTCGCGTTCAGTCCAGGGGCCGTAGGACAAGCCGTGCTTGAGGCGCAGTTGCCGGTACAGCGCCCAGTCCAGGTAATCTTTGAGCAGGTCGTAGGTTTCGTCATGCTGGTCATCCAGTACCGGCTCGGGGAACAGCCAGTGCAGCTTGGCGCCATCGCCGACCCAGCCGTGGATCAGGTCGCGGTGGCTGGCGGCAGTGTGCCGGATTTCCGGGAGCGGCCGATGTTCGCTGGGCTCCACCGGGTCGAGTTGGCCGTAGGTGCGTTCCAGATAGGCGGGCAGCAGTTTGTCGAGGTCACCGACGATGATCAGGGTCATGTTGTTCGGCGCGTACCAGTTCTTGCGCACCGCTTCCAGCTGATCGCGAGTCAGGTGATTGGCCTCGGCGCGTTCGGCGCATTTGAGGCCTAGTTCGACGGCCAGTTGGTTGCTGGCGTTGTGGCCGAGGTCCTGGCGGTCCAGCAGGCGTTGCAAATGGGAGTAATGGCCCCCGTCTTCACGTTCGACCACCCGCTTGGCCGCATCGATATTGGCGTCGGTCAGTTGCGTGCGGGTGAGGATGGCCAGCAACAGGTCCAGTACCTTGCGTTGGTTTTGCGCAGGGGCCTCGATCACGAAAGTGGTGTCGGCGTTGCTGGTATAGGCGTTCCACTCGCCGCCCAGGGCTTGCATGCGGTCTTCGAGGTCGCCTTCTCCGCCGCCGTCGATACCGCTGAACAGCAAGTGTTCGAGCAGGTGCGGCAGTTCCTTGTCTTCGCAGCCGAAGTCATCCAGGCCCACGCCCACCACCAGGCGAATCGCTACGTGCCCGCGTTCGGTGCCTGGCTTGAGCAGCAGTTGCAGACCGTTGGGCAAGGTGTAGCCTTCGACTTGCAGGCGGTCAAAGGCATAGGTATGTGCAGAGCCTAGGAGCAGGCAGGCGAGTAACAGGCGACGCATAAAACAAGCTTCCTGGCGAATGAGGTCCATTGTTAACTGACTTCACTCGCCGTCGTACGTTCAGGGTGAATGGGTGATGTCGGCAATATCTTCGGCGGAGAGTGCGCCAGTGTCGGATGTTTCCAACACTACATAAGCGCTGCTACAAAACAACGAATTCAAGCGTTTCATGTCGGCAATCAGCTCCAGATGCAGTGAGCTGGTCTCCAGGCTCTGCACGATCTTGCGTTGCAGGCGGCTGACGTGGGCGTGGGCCAGGCGACGCTCTTGGGCGCGAAAGCGGCGTTTTTCACGCAGTAACTGACGGGCGCTTTCCGGGTCACCGCTGAGGAACACCGAGAGACCCAGGCGCAGGTTGGCAATCAACTGGCTGTGCAGGCCACTGAGTTCTTCCAGGCCCACTTCGGAAAATTGCCGGCGCTGCGAGGTTTTCTGCTGTTGGACCTTACGCAGCATGCGCTCGATCAGGTCACCGGCCAGTTTCAGGTTGATCGACAGCTCGATGATTTCTGCCCAGCGGCGGTTGTCTTGTTCGCTCAGGTCTTCCCGGGGCATTTGCGCCAAATAAAGTTTGATCGCGCTGTAGAGCGCTTCGACGTCATCGCTGAGGCTGCGCATCTCTTGGGTGATTGCGGTTTGATTGCCGCGCAGGACCTCTTGCATCGAAGTGAGCATATTGTCGATCAGGTCGCCCAGGCGCAGGGTTTCTCGCGCGGCGTTGGCCAGGGCCAGGCTCGGCGTGGTGAGCGCGGCCAGGTCAAGGTGGCGTGGTTTGGCCTTGCCATTGGTTTCTTCGCGCTCGGGCAGCAGCCAGGCACACAGCCGCGCCATAGGGCCAATGGTGGGCAGCAGAATCAAGCAGCGCGTGACGTTGTAGAGCAGGTGGAAGGTGATGACCATGCCTTGGGCGCTGTAATCCAGGCCGTCCATCCAGAGGACGAGTGGGTCAAGCACGGGAATGATCAGCAACAGACCAATCAATTTGTACAACAGGCTGCCCAGGGCCACTTGGCGCCCGGCAGTGTTTTGCATGCTGGTGCTGAGAAAGGCCAGCACGCCGCTGCCGATGTTGGCGCCGATCACCAGGCCGATAGCCACATGCAGCCCGATCACGCCGGCGCCCGCCAGGGTTGCCGTGAGCAATACAGCGGCAAGGCTGGAATAGGAAATCATGGCGAACAGCGCGCCGACCAGAGCGTCCAGCAAGATATCGCCGGTCAGCGAGGCGAAGATGACTTTGACACCCTGGGCATGGGTGATCGGCCCGGCGGCTTCGACGATCAATTGCAGCGCGAGGATGATCAGCCCCAAGCCGATTCCGACCCGGCCCAGTTGCCCGGCGCGCGTCTGTTTGCGCGACAGGAAGAAAATCACCCCGAGGAAGATCAGCAGCGGCGACAGCCAGGACAAGTCGAAAGTCAGCACCCGGGCCATCAACGCAGTACCGACGTCGGCGCCAAGCATGGTGGCCAAGGCCGGCGTGAGGCTCATCAGCCCTTGGCCGACGAAGGACGTCACCAGCATCGCGGTAGCGTTACTGCTTTGCACCATGGCCGTCACCAGGATACCGGCGACAAAGGCCAGCCAGCGCTTGGACATGTTCTGCCCGATGACTTGGCGCAAATTGGACCCGTAGACCCGCAGGATGCCGGTACGGACGATATGCGTGCCCCAGATAAGCAGGGTCACGGCGGAAAGCAGATTGAGCAAGGTCAGCATGCTCGGCCCCCCGTGTGGGTGCGCTCCAGCAGGAGCGAAGGAAAGTTGCCGCGTGCCGTTCTACGTCTTGTACTTAAGCTGTAGTTGGCGAATGGGCTCTGCGCCAGCATCGCATAGCTAAAGTGGGGATTGAAACAAAACTGTCATGAAGATCGTTCCCACGCGGAGCGTGGGAACGATCAAACGGGCCATTCAGCAGCGGGTCAGGATTATTGACCCGGAATGTCCTTGCGCAGTTTCACTGGATCCTGCTGTTTCTTCTTTTTAGCGATGGCGGTGCGCATCTTGATGTTCACCGCTTCTACCGCCAGCGAGAATGCCATGGCGAAGTAGACGTAGCCTTTTGGCACATGTACGTCGAAGGATTCGGCGATCAGTACAGTACCCACCACCAGCAGGAACGACAGCGCCAGCATTTTCAGCGACGGGTGCTTGTCGATGAACTCGCTGATGGTGCCGGCGGCCAGCATCATCACCAGTACGGCCACGACGATTGCAGCCACCATTACCGGCACATGGGAAACCATGCCGACGGCGGTGATCACCGAGTCCAGAGAAAAAACGATGTCGATGATCGCGATCTGGATGATGGTGTAGATGAACTTGCCACCGGCGCCCTTGGGCTCGTCGTGGGTTTCATCTTCGCCTTCCAGGGCGTGGTACATCTCCTGGGAGCTTTTCCACAGCAGGAACAGGCCGCCGAAGAACAGGATCAGGTCACGGCCGGAAATGCCCTGGCCAAGCACCACGAACAGGTCCGCGGTCAGTTGCATGACCCAGGTGATCGATAGAAGCAACAGGATGCGCGTGACCATGGCCAGCGCCAGGCCGAAGATCCGGGTGCGCGCCTGCATATGCTTGGGCATGCGGCTGACCAGGATCGAAATCATGATGATGTTATCGATGCCCAGGACGATCTCGAGGGCCGTCAGGGTGAAGAAGGCAATCCAGATTTCCGGATTGGTCAGCCATTCCATGTGTATTCCTTTGAGCAAATGTTATACCGCGCCAGCTGCAGCGCCGCGCGGTGAGTGAGTCGGTACGATTATAGAGTGCTGAACAGCGGAAAAATCCCCATCAGCAATGCAGCGAACATTATGCACAGGCACACCAGCACTGCCCACTTGAGGGTGAAGCGCTGATGATCACCGAACTCGATACCGGCCAGGGCCACCAGCAGGTAAGTGGAGGGTACCAGCGGGCTGAGCAAGTGTACCGGTTGCCCAACGATCGATGCGCGGGCCATTTCCACCGCGGTGATGCCGTAGTGGCTGGCGGCTTCGGCCAGTACCGGCAGCACGCCGTAGTAGAACGCATCGTTGGACATGAAGAAGGTGAACGGCATGCTTACCAGCGCGGTGATCACCGCCAGGTACGGGCCCATGGCCTCGGGGATGACCGCCAGCAGGCTCTTGGACATGGCGTCGACCATGCCGGTGCCTGACAGGATGCCAGTGAAAATGCCCGCGGCGAAGATCAGCCCCACCACCGCCAACACGCTGCCGGCGTGGGCCGCGACGCGGTCTTTCTGCTGTTGCAGGCACGGGTAGTTGACGATCATCGCGATACTGAACGCCACCATGAACAGCACAGGCAACGGCAACAGGCCGGCGATCAGGGTGCACATCAGCGCCAGGGTCAAGGCGCCGTTGAACCAGATCAACTTCGGGCGGCGAGCGTCAGGGAACTGCGACACGCTGATTTCGCTGTGGTCGATCTCGTCGCCTTGCAGGTGCAGTTCACCCAGGCGCGCACGCTCGCGCTTGCCGTACATATAGGCAATCACCAGGATCGCCACGACGCCGGCGGCCATGGCCGGGATCATCGGCACGAAGATGTCCGAGGGGTCCACATGCAACGCACTGGCGGCGCGGGCCGTCGGGCCACCCCAAGGGGTCATGTTCATCACGCCACCGGCGAGAATGATCAGGCCCGCCATGATTCGTGGGCTCATGCCGATGCGTTGGTAAAGCGGCAGCATGGCGGCGACGCAGATCATGTATGTAGTGGCGCCGTCACCGTCCAGGGATACCACCAGGGCCAGCACGGCAGTGCCGATCGAGACCTTCAGCGGGTCGCCCTTGACCATCTTGAGGATCTTGCGCACGGCTGGGTCGAACAGGCCGGAGTCGATCATCAAGGCAAAGTAGAGGATGGCGAACATCAGCATCACGCCGGTCGGCGCGAGCTTGGTGATGCCTTCGAGCATCATCGGGCCGATCTTCGGCGCGAAACCGCCGAACAACGCGAACAGGATGGGCACGATGATCAGGGCGATCAGCGCGGACAGGCGCTTGGTCATGATCAGGAACATGAACGTGATGACCATGGCAAAGCCAAGGAAAGTCAGCATAGGGATACTCCAGGCGTAGCGCGGCTAGGGAATGGCAAACCGGGTGAGGGTCAGCGCAGAACGAAAGGCACGAGGCGTACGGGTGGAGTTGCAGCGAACAGGCGGGTACGAGCGGACATCGGGAATCACCATTGTTGTTGTTAACAGCCGGTCTGTTGCCGGCAGTGAGGGCGATCCTAGACGGGGAAGCTTTCAGCCAGCTTTCGCCGGGAAAAGACGGGACACACGGTCATGAGACTTATGCAGATAAAAATGTGGGAGGGGGCAAGCCCCCTCCCACATTTGGATCACTTGATTAGCTGAGCTCTTACGGCAGTTCCAGGCCACCGGCCGCTTTATGCAGCGCACGCAGATGCTCGCCCAGTTGCTTGAGGTTGGCTTCACTGGCGGCAATCTCGGCAGCGCGGGACGGATCGAGCAGCGCCCTCACCTCCTTATCCAGCTCGCCGGTCAACGATTGCAGTTGCTTCTGGCGCTCCGCGCTTTCCGATTCCAGGCGCTTGGCTTCCGAAGGCTGCGGCAGGCCATAGCCGCCGCTGTCCAGCAACTCGGCCGGACGACTGAGGAAGCCACTGTTGGCGAGGATCTGTTGCAGCGTGTTGTTGGCTTTCTCCATGCCGCCGTTTTTCAGCTCGCGGGCATTGAGGTAGCGCTGCTTGACTTCATCCTGGGCGAGCATCAGCTGCCTGCGATAGCTGGCCTGCTCCAGCAGCAACAGCGCGGCGCTGGTGCGCAGGTCGGCCTGGCTGAACCACTGGCGACGCGCTTGCGCATCCAGGGCCAACCAGTCTTCGACCTGGGTCTGCTTGATCGGCAGGCGCTTGCGCAGCACATCGAACATGGCCTGGTAACGCTCGCGGAACGAGTCGAAGTGATACCCCAGGCGCAGCGCCTCGCGTTTGTCATTCAACACGCTGGTGTCGGCCAGGCCGCGCGCGCTGAGGACTTCGAGCAAACCGTTGGGGGTGATGTTGTCCAGGCCGGTCAATTGCGGGTTGGCACTGCCACTGCGCAACAGTTTCAGGCTCTCCACCGCACAGTTGTTGGAGATGAAGAAGTAGTTGCCGTCATAGCTCCAGTGCATTTCAGCGGCATGTTCGACGGTGTCGTTGATTTCCTTGCGGTTGAGCTTCAGCGGCACCGACGCTAGGCCACGCAGTTCGGTCTTGGTGTATTCGTCGATGACCTGGGCCAGCGGCAGTACGAACAGTCGTGATGGGTACTTGCCCACCAGGCCGTCCCAGCTCGACAACTGTACGTCACCGACGAAGGCGCGGTAGGACAACACCAGGTGTCGGTCCAGGTCCAGCCGACAATCCGGGCCACGCGGGCGACCTGGGGCGCAAATCACCAGGCGCAGCATGCTATGGCCCCAACGGCTGACCAGATTCTGGTTGGCCTCGGCGAGCAGGTAATCGATTTCATACACCCGTTCCGGGTCAATCTGGCCCAGGGGCGTCTTGGCGAAATCGTTGCCGGCGTTCAGGAACGGATAGGTCGTGGCACAGGTGTCCTGCACGGGCGGTGCCCAGCCGAAATGCTCCTTGTAATAGTGGAAAAGCGCGGGGCGTCGGCAGGCGTAGCTGGGGTCGAGGAGGAAATACTCCATGTTGACCGCCACGAACTCCAACGGGCTGGTGGTTTCGTAGATATCCGGGCTGCGCACCACCTGATTATTGTGCTGTTCGCGTTCGCCGCGGCGGCCGACGTATTGCGGCCAGCCGGCGAGGTCCAGCAGGCGCGGATCGTCACTTAGGGTAAAGCGACGGTCGTTCTGGCCACGGCATTGGTCGGGCAAACCGATCAAGCCGGTGATGTTGTTCTGGCGGCTGCAGCGTTGGATCAGGGCGCGTTCATCTTTGGGCCACAGGCGCGCACGGTCATAGATGTGAGTCAGTTCATGCAGCACGGTGGCTAGCATTTCCCGGCGCACGCTGCCGTGGGGGCGATTGGTTTTCTGGGTGGCGGCGCTGCCGTCGGTCAGGCTGGCGAGCAGGTTTTGGTTCAAGTCCAGTTCGGACACAAGAGAGGCTTGGCCGTAAGCGTTTGCTGGCATCTTGTCGGTCCAGCCGACATCGATGCGGCGATCCAGCTGCTCGATGAAGCGTGGCGGCAAGGCGCGCATCGCATCATCGAGCAATGCCTGGCTGGCCTGCTGTTCAGCCGGGCTCAAGCCATCGGTCTTGAGCCGCAGTTGCAGGCTGGCCTGGGCTGTACTTGCACACAGCAGCACAGCCCCGGCCAGGAGCCAGGCTTTGACGCGCCTCACAGAGCGAGAATAGCTTCGGCGAGGGTCTGGTCACTGGCATCACGGGCTTGCGGTACGCGGGTGCGCAGGGTGTCGAAGGCAGCTTCGAGTTGCGCGCCGCGAATCTCGCCATTTGTGGCGACGAAACTGGCGGCATCATCGTGGGCTTCACGCACGATTTTGGAATCGCGGATGGAAGTGGTGGTGTCCGAGGTGAAATCAATGGTACGCGCCGAAGCACGCACGACGATGTTACTGGTGGCCTTCAAGGTTTGCGCCTGGGCGACATCGGCCAAAAACAGCAGGCCGAGGGCGGCGACGATCAACGGGCTACGCATTGCGGTGACTCCAAATACAAAGATGATTATTGGACGAGAATTGCTTGCGCCAGTTCAAGGTCGCTTGCATGAAGTTTTGGTTGGGTGCGGCGCAGATAATCCAGTGCGGACTCCAGGCGTACGCCCCGCCATTGGCCATCAGTGGCAATGAAAGCGGCAGCATCATCCTGGGCGGCCACGACCAACTTGTTGTCGAACGGTGCAGAGGTCACCTTGCTGGTGGCGTACACGCTGACAACAGTGCTCTGGGTGGACACATCAAGGGCCGAAGCCAGGGGTGACCAGCAGGCGGAAAACAATATAGAGACAACAAACAGACGGTATGAAAAAGCCATGGGACTCGACAACTGAAAGCGAGCGCCAAGGCTAGCGCAATGCCCGGGCGAGAGCCAGCGCGCAGGCATCCGGGAGCGGCTGGCGCTCCCTTCTGGTTGCCGTGTATCAGATCGCCAGAATGGCCTGTGCCAACTGTGCATCGGTTGCGGTGTTCAGTTGCGGCGCTTGTTGGCGGATGTGGGCCAGGGCACTTTCCAGCTTCACGCCTCGGATGGCGCCTTCACTGGCGACAAAGCTGGCCGCGTCGTCACGTGCGGCCTGTACCACTTTGTTATCGCGCAGGGAGGAGGTGGCATCTGAGGTTGCGTCGGAAGTGGCTTTCAGCGCGCCGACGATCGAGTCGGTGGTCATGATAAAGCTGCTCGCATGGGCATTGGCAGCCAGGGTCAACACAGCAGCAGTGCATAACAGGCGAAGACGGGACATGGGGAAACTCCTGTAGACGAATAATAAGGTGGCGCGAAGCGGCCACTGCGAAACGGACTGGGACTGTTGAGCATCAGACGCACGCTCTACAAGGTTCGCCACGTGGTGAGTGGATATTAGTCTCGCGATTGTCTATTCGGAAGCATGCAATTAACTGTACCTGTCATTTGTTGCATTCATAAATCTGTACCGGTAAGCAGAAATCTCGCGGCTTCAAGCCCCTATCGCAGAAACAACGAAGCCCGCCTCCGGTTACCCGGGGCGGGCTTTGTTTTGATAAATCTGGGTGCTGGCGGTGGACCCGGCGGGTCAGGGCCAGCGGGCGCCTATTAGCGCCAGAACGGCTTGCTCAGCTCTTCGTAGCGTTGAGCTTCGCTGATACCGGCGTCAGCCAGCAGGCGCGAATCCAGGCGAGCCAATTGGTGGCGGCTGGAGATGCGGCGCTGCCACAACATCAGGTTGGCGAGAACGCGCAAAGGCAGGGAAGCGTTGGTGTTTACAGCTTTATCTTCGAAGAACAGTTCGGAACTGAGTGTACGTTCCATGATGACATCCTTCCGCTTGTGGCGGGATTAGGTAGTGGTTTAACTGATGCCAATGATCCTCCTCCGGCGCAAGACTCTCTAGATACAGTTCACCTGTATTGTGAGAGGCCAGTTAACTGTTTAATCAGGCTGTACGGTACGAAAATGGGGCAACTGTACCTATCTGCACCTTAACGGTGCGAAATAGGTGTTTTCGAAGGAAGTAGTGGGATATTTCAGTAGGATTTGACCAGTACAGAAGTACAGTTTTTTACTAAAATGCCCATTGGATCTTCGAGCTGATGAAACTGTATTTGCATCAGCCCGGATCTGTATCGATCAGCCCTTGAGCATATGTCCGGTTTCTTCAAGGTTGATGTGCCAACTGAGGGCTACACGCAGGATGTGCGGCGTGTGCCCGCCGATGGCACACGCGGCCTCAAAGTAGGTATTGAGCGCGTCGCGGTAGGCCGGATGCACGCAGTTGTCGATGATCACTCGTGCGCGCTCCCGTGGTGCCAGGCCGCGCAGATCGGCAAGGCCCACTTCGGTGACGAGAATGTCCACGTCATGCTCGGTGTGGTCCACATGACTGACCATCGGTACCACGCTGGAAATCGCGCCGCCCTTGGCAATCGATTTTGTGACGAAGATCGCCAGGTGCGCATTGCGCGCGAAGTCACCGGAGCCGCCAATGCCGTTCATCATCCGCGTGCCGCACACGTGGGTGGAATTGACGTTGCCGTAGATGTCGAACTCCAGCGCGGTGTTGATGCCGATGATGCCCAGCCGCCGCACCACTTCAGGGTGATTGGAGATTTCCTGCGGGCGCAGCACCAGTTTGTCCTTGTAATGCTCCAGGTTGCCGAACACGTCGGCGTTGCGTCGCTCCGACAAGGTGATCGAGCTGCCGGAGGCGAAGCTCAGCTTGCCGGCGTCGATCAGGTCGAACGTGGAGTCCTGCAGCACTTCCGAGTACATGGTCAGGTCTTCAAACGGCGAGTCGATCAAGCCACACATTACTGCGTTGGCAATGTTGCCGATCCCCGCCTGCAGCGGACCGAGCTTGTTGGTCATGCGCCCGGCGTCCACCTCTTGCTTGAGGAAGTTGATCAGATGGTTGGCAATGCCTTGGGTGTCGCTGTCAGGTGGCGTCACCGTAGAGGCGGAGTCGGCCTGATTGGTGATCACAATGGCGACGATCTTCTCCGGCGGGATCGGAATTGCGGTGCTGCCAATGCGGTCGTCGACCTTCACCAGCGGGATCGGCGTACGGGTTGGCCGGTAGGTCGGGATATAGATGTCATGCAACCCTTCCAGGTTCGGGTTGTGCGCCAGGTTGATCTCGACAATTACCTGCTTGGCAAAAATCGCGAAACTGGCCGAGTTGCCTACGGAGGTGGTGGGCACGATGTGCCCTTGCTCAGTGATCGCGACGGCTTCAATCACCGCAATGTCCGGCAGTTTGAGCTGGTTGTTGCGCAACTGCTCGACGGTTTCCGACAGGTGCTGGTCGATAAACATGACTTCGCCGGCGTTGATCGCCTTGCGCAGGGTGCTGTCGACCTGGAATGGCATGCGTCGCGACAGCACGCCGGCTTCGGTCAGTTGCTTGTCCAAGTCATTGCCCAGGCTGGCGCCGGTCATCAGGGTGATTTTCAGGGGCGAAGTCTTGGCGCGTTCGGCCAGGGCGTGGGGGACGGCCTTGGCTTCACCGGCGCGGGTGAAGCCGCTCATGCCGACGGTCATGCCGTCCTCGATCAGTGCGGCGGCTTCTGCCGCGCTCATGACCTTGTTCAACAACGAAGGCAAGCGGATACGATCACGGTACATGAATTGTTATCTCAGGCTACGGAAGCAAGGTGGGCAGTGTAGTGATTTCAAAAAGTTTCGGCCCGCTACCATGGTCGAATGCCAGGTAGCGATTTAGAGCCTTTGGTCGGGTTTCATCCCGTAATAAAAAACCCCAGCCTACGGGAGGCCAGGGTTTGGGGTATTGCGCTGGCGCAGTGTTATTCGACGGCTTTGACCATGTCTTCGATGACCTTCTTGGCATCACCGAAGACCATCATGGTCTTGTCCAGGTAGAACAATTCGTTATCCAGGCCCGCGTAGCCGCTGGCCATCGAGCGCTTGTTGACGATGATGGTCTTGGCCTTGAACGCCTCGAGGATTGGCATGCCGGCAATCGGCGAGTTCGGATCGTTCTTCGCAGCCGGGTTGACCACATCGTTGGCGCCCAACACCAGCACCACGTCGGCCTGGCCGAACTCGGAGTTGATGTCTTCCATCTCGAATACCTGGTCGTAAGGCACTTCTGCCTCGGCCAGCAGTACGTTCATATGCCCTGGCATACGGCCCGCTACGGGGTGAATCGCGTACTTCACAGTGACCCCGCGGTGAGTAAGCTTTTCAGTCAGCTCTTTAAGCGCGTGTTGGGCCCGGGCGACTGCCAAGCCATAGCCCGGCACGATGATCACCGTGTCGGCATTGGTCAGCAAGAACGTGGCGTCGTCGGCCGAACCGGACTTCACCGGGCGCGCTTCCTTGGAGCCAGCTGCCGCGCCGGCATCTACTGTGTTGCCGAAACCGCCCAGCAGCACATTAAAGAAGGAGCGGTTCATCGCCTTGCACATGATGTACGACAGGATCGCGCCGCTGGAGCCCACCAGGGAGCCCGCGATGATCAACATCGAGTTGTTCAGCGAGAAGCCAATGCCCGCCGCTGCCCAGCCGGAGTAACTGTTAAGCATCGACACTACTACTGGCATGTCAGCGCCGCCGATCGGGATGATGATCAGCACACCCAGTACGAAGGCCAGGGCCAGCATCAGTGCGAACGCGGTGAGGTTGCCGGTGAACATGAACGCCAGGCCCAGGCCCAGGGTTGCGAGGCCGAGCACCAGGTTCAGTTTGTGTTGGCCACCGAACTGTACCGGTGCGCCCTGGAACAGGCGGAACTTGTACTTGCCCGACAGCTTGCCGAATGCGATCACCGAGCCGGAGAAGGTGATTGCACCGATGGCAGCACCGAGGAACAGTTCCAGGCGGTTACCGGCCGGGATCGAATCGCCCAAGTGCTTGACGATACCCAGGGACTGCGGCTCGACCACGGCGGCAATGGCGATGAACACTGCTGCCAAGCCGATCATGCTGTGCATGAAGGCGACCAACTCGGGCATCTTGGTCATTTCGACACGCTTGGCCATGATCGAGCCGGCGGTACCGCCAACCAGTAGGCCAACGATGACGTAGCCGATACCGGCAGTCGCCAGTTCAGCCCCCAGCTTATAGATGAGGCCGACGGTGGTGAGTACCGCCAGCGCCATGCCGAGCATGCCGAACAGGTTGCCGCGTCGCGAGGTGGTGGGGTGCGAAAGGCCCTTGAGGGCCTGGATGAAACAGATCGACGCGATCAGGTAGAGCGTCGTCACCAGATTCATGCTCATTACTTCTGCACCTCTTCTTTCACAGCTTTGGGCGCTTTCTTCTTGAACATCTCAAGCATCCTACGCGTAACCAGGAAACCACCGAATACGTTAACTGCCGCCAAGGCTACCGCCAGGGTGCCCATAGTCTTGCCCAGCGGGGTGACGGTCAGCGCGGCAGCCAGCATGGCGCCGACGATGACAATCGCGGAAATGGCGTTGGTCACGGCCATCAGCGGCGTGTGCAATGCGGGTGTTACGTTCCAGACCACGTGATAACCGACATAAATCGCCAGCACAAAGATGATCAGGTTGTAGATACCGGGGGAGATAAGCTCTTCCATCGTCTGAATCCCTGCTTAGGCGTTTTTGCGGATGACTTGGCCGTCGCGGCACATCAGGCACGCGGCGACGATGTCGTCTTCGAGGTTGATTTCAAACTGCCCTTCCTTGGTGAAGACCAGCTTAAGGAAGTCCAGCAGGTTGCGTGCATACAAGGCCGACGCGTCGGCGGCGACAGCGCCCGCCAGGTTGGTCGGGCCGCAGATGATTACGCCGTTTTCCACCACCACCTGGTCGGCGACGGTCAGCGGGCAGTTGCCGCCTTGTGCGGCGGCGAGGTCGATGACTACCGAACCGGGCTTCATTTGCGCCACGGTATCGGCGCTCAGCAGGGTTGGAGCCTTGCGGCCTGGGATCAACGCTGTGGTGATAACGATGTCGGCCTGCTTGGCGCGTTCGTGTACGGCCAGGGCCTGGCGCTGCATCCAGCTGGTCGGCATCGGGCGTGCGTAACCACCGACACCGACGGCGCATTCACGCTCTTCATCGGTTTCGTAAGGTACGTCGACAAATTTCGCACCGAGGGATTCGATCTGCTCTTTAACCGCCGGGCGTACGTCGGACGCCTCGATCACCGCACCCAGGCGTTTCGCCGTGGCGATGGCCTGCAGCCCCGCAACACCGGCGCCGAGGATCAACACGCGCGCAGCTTTTACGGTGCCAGCGGCGGTCATCAGCATCGGCATGAAGCGCGGGTAGTGATGAGCGGCCAGTAACACGGCCTTGTAACCGGCGATGTTGGCCTGGGAGGACAGTACGTCCAGGCTTTGGGCCCGTGAAGTACGTGGCGCAGCTTCCAGGGCGAAGGCGGTGACGCCACGCTCTGCGAGCTTGGCGATGGTTTCGTTGCTGAACGGATTGAGCATGCCCACCAACACGGTGCCACTTTTGATCAGCGCCAGTTCGCTGTCGCTGGGGGCAACCACCTTGAGGATCAGCTCGGCGCCAAATGCATCGTTGGCGCTGCCAATGGTTGCGCCTGCTGTTTCATAGGCACTGTCGACGATGCTGGCGTTGATGCCGGCACCGCTTTGTACAGTGACCTTATGGCCCTGGCCGATCAGTTTCTTGATGGTTTCCGGGGTGGCAGCCACCCGCGTTTCACCGGTCTGGGTTTCGAGAGGAACACCAATGTGCACGTCAAATCTCCTGCATGATCTTTTTGCTTTTGATCTTTTTGTAAAAAGGCCAGTGCACCGCGAGTGGCGCAACTGGGGCGGCCGATCAGCACGATCCCGCTGAAATGACAGCGGGGCGCGGCATTTTGCAGGCGAACTTTACGGCCTTCAAGGGATTATGACGGGTGACGAAAAATTAACTACAAGTCACCCTGTGACTGATTGTCGCAACACCATGGAATAACCTCATTAAATACAAGTAATTAAAGGGCTGCAGCTGTTTTTCGCTGCTTTTTCTATCTTTGGCGTGAATAGTCGGTTATTGGCTGGTAAGTGTCGCTCCAAGCCATGAAAATCATGGCTTGGAGCCGTATTTCTGTTCGATGAGTACAGTCTGTTCAAATGCGACATATATTTATATCTGTAGGCTTAAAAATAACCTGACTACAGGGTCAATAATTCGAAATGTTTCCCTCAGTGCTGGGGCTGTAGCGCTGTGATTGGTCGACCAGCCAATCCCTGAAAGCGTGTAATGAGGCTGATTCGACCTTTTTGTCGGGAATCATCAGGTAATAAGCCTTTTCGCTGCTCAACGCTTCACTGCTGGCAATGACCAGCTGCTGCTCCTTCAGCTCCCGCTGGATGAGGAATGGCGGAATCAGCGCAACGCCCATGTCATGCGTGGCTGCTTGGGACAACATCGAGAATAGCTCGTATCTAGGGCCTGTCATGTCGCGGGGAACGTTCAGCTGTCGGGCGTTGAACCATTGCCGCCAGGCATAGGGGCGTGTGGTCTGCTGCAGTAGCGGCAATTCGGCGATCTCCTGGGGGGTGAAATGCGTGCGGCCACCGAGTAAGCATGGGCTACACACGGGTACAGGGTTTTCGCCCATGAGTCTGTGGGACTCTGTACCGGACCAATCGGCATCGCCGAAATAGATCGCAGCGTCGAACTCCGTGTCGGCGAATAGGAAGGGGCGTGTGCGGTTGGTCAGGTTGACCGTTACTTCCGGGTGCTGACGTTGAAAGTCCTTGAGGCGCGGGATCAGCCATTGCGTGCCGAAAGTCGGTACCACTGCCAGTTCGATGACGTTGGCACCCTGCTGGCCCATGACGGACAAGGTGTCTCGCTCCACAGCGTCTAGCTGTGTTGCCACTCTGCGGCTATAAGACAGGCCAGCCTCCGTCAACTTCACACCGCGTCGTGAGCGGCGAAACAGTTCGACACTTAAAAACTCCTCTAGGCTGGCGATCTGTCGGCAGATGGCGCCCTGGGTGATCGAAAGCTCTTGCGCCGCCTTGGTAAAGCTCTCGTGACGGGCTGCTGCTTCAAAGCTTATCAGTGCGGTGGTGCTGGGAATTTTTCTGCGCATGTACGTTGCCCTCACAGATAAAGCGCATTTCTGGCCTGGTTGAATGTTACGAAGTGAGAAATTAGCACAAGCCTATGCGCAAACCTCGTTTGCCCTCTGGGCCGACCCGGCCTAGTCTGCATCCACGACTTCTGATGTTTTGCGCGAGGACTTATTCATGGCTGGCAAGGCAAGCTTCAACTGGATCGATCCGCTGCTGCTGGATCAACAGCTCACCGAAGAAGAGCGCATGGTGCGCGACAGCGCTGAGCAATTTGCTCAGGACAAGCTGGCTCCGCGTGTACTCGAAGCCTTCCGTCATGAAAAGACTGACCCGGCGATCTTCCGTGAGATGGGGGAAACCGGTTTACTGGGCGCGATGATTCCCGAGCAGTACGGCGGCAGTGGCTTGAACTACGTCAGCTATGGGTTGATTGCGCGTGAAGTGGAGCGTGTCGACTCTGGCTATCGCTCGATGATGAGCGTGCAGTCGTCACTGGTCATGGTGCCGATCAATGAATTTGGCACTGAGGCGCAGAAACAGAAGTACCTGCCTAAGCTTGCTTCTGGCGAATGGATCGGCTGTTTTGGCCTGACCGAACCTAACCATGGCTCCGACCCGGGCGCGATGATTACCCGGGCGCGCAAAGTGGATGGCGGCTATAGCCTGACCGGCGCGAAGATGTGGATTACCAACAGTCCGATCGCGGACGTGTTTGTGGTGTGGGGCAAAGACGATGCGGGCGATATCCGTGGCTTCGTCCTGGAGAAGGGGTGGAAAGGCCTGAGCGCACCGGCCATTCACGGCAAGGTCGGCCTACGGGCCTCCATCACCGGTGAAATCGTCATGGATAACGTATTCGTGCCAGAAGAGAACATCTTCCCGGACGTGCGTGGGTTGAAAGGTCCTTTTACTTGTCTTAATTCGGCACGGTACGGGATTTCCTGGGGGGCGCTGGGGGCTGCTGAGTTCTGCTGGCACACGGCGCGTCAGTACACCCTTGATCGTCAGCAGTTTGGTCGGCCATTAGCCGCCACGCAGTTGATCCAGAAGAAGCTGGCCGATATGCAGACCGAAATCACCCTGGCTCTTCAAGGTTGCCTGCGTCTGGGCCGGATGAAAGACGAAGGTACGGCGGCGGTTGAGATTACTTCGATCATGAAGCGCAACTCCTGTGGCAAGTCCCTGGACATCGCACGCATGGCCCGGGACATGCTGGGTGGCAACGGCATCTCCGATGAGTTCGGAGTGGCGCGCCACTTGGTTAACCTGGAGGTGGTCAACACCTATGAAGGGACCCATGACGTGCATGCCTTGATTCTGGGGCGCGCACAAACCGGTCTTCAGGCGTTCTACTAATAGGAGCATGGGCATGGGCGCGCTTTCGCATCTGCGGGTACTGGATTTGTCGCGAGTACTGGCGGGACCCTGGTCCGGGCAGATCCTTGCAGACCTTGGGGCCGAGGTGATCAAGGTCGAAAGACCCGGTAGTGGTGATGACACGCGCGCCTGGGGGCCGCCCTTCCTGAAAGATGCCGATGGCGAGAACACCAGTGAGGCAGCGTATTACCTTTCGGCTAACCGCAATAAAGAGTCGGTGACTATCGACTTTACGCGACAGGAGGGGCAAAAGTTGGTGCGCGATCTGGCTGCCAAGTCGGACATCTTGATCGAGAACTTCAAGGTCGGGGGGCTTGCAGCCTATGGCCTGGATTATGAATCGCTCAAGGAGGCCAACCCGGAGCTGATCTATTGCTCAATCACGGGGTTTGGCCAGACGGGGCCTTATGCAGCGCGTGCCGGCTACGACTTCATGATCCAGGGGCTGGGTGGGCTCATGAGTCTGACGGGCAGGCCTGAGGGGGATGAGGGGGCCGGGCCGGTCAAGGTTGGCGTCGCGCTGACGGACATCCTGACAGGGCTCTATTCAACTGTGGCGATCCTGGCAGCGCTGGCGCATCGCGATCATGATGGTGGTGGCCAACATATCGATATGGCACTGCTGGATGTACAGGTGGCTTGCCTGGCAAACCAGGCGATGAATTACCTGACAACCGGAGCGTCGCCGAAGCGCCTGGGGAATGCCCATCCTAATATAGTGCCCTATCAGGACTTTCCCACAGCCGATGGGGATTTCATTCTTACCGTGGGTAATGACAGCCAATTCCGTAAATTCGCCGAAGTCGCTGGGCAGCCACAGTGGGCGGATGACTCGCGTTTCTCCACCAACAAGGCTCGAGTAGCCAATCGTGCGGTGCTTATTCCATTGATCCGCCAGGCTACGGTCTTCAAGACGACTGCTGAATGGGTGGCAGGGTTGGAGCGAGTGGGCGTGCCGTGCGGACCGATCAATGATCTGGCGCAGGTATTTGCCGATCCTCAGGTCAAGGCGCGGGGCTTGGCTATGGAGCTGCCTCATGCGCTGGCGGGGATGGTGCCTCAGGTTGCCAACCCGATACGTTTATCCAAGACACCTGTGGAGTACCGTAGTGCGCCTCCTCTATTGGGGGAGCATACGCTTCAGGTGTTGCAGGGGGTTCTGGGGTTGGGTGCAGCTAATGTGGCTGCGTTGAAGGCGGCAGGTGTCATCTGAGTTATTCCCTCTATATAGAAGTGCGAAGAGTGTTCTTCTAGAGAGTGCTCGTTTTTTAATCAATCCTAACTTATTGATAGAAAAGCAGAATTAAGTGTTGACGGCAGATTCTGGAAGCCTATAATTCGCCCCACTTCCGGCGCAGTCGAAACGGAAAACTCCTTGGTAAACAATGAGTTATGAAGTTTTCGGCAGCAAGTAGCTTCAGTTCATCGAAGCCCAAAGGAAGTTGAAAAAGAGGTGTTGACAGCAGCGTGTAACGCTGTAGAATTCGCCTCCCGCTGATGAGAGATCAGAAGCGCAAGTGGTTGAAGTTGTTGAAGAAATCTTCGAAAGCTTCTGAAAATAATCACTTGACAGCAAATGAGGCTGCTGTAGAATGCGCGCCTCGGTTGAGACGAAAGCTCTTAACCAACCGCTCTTTAACAACTGAATCAAGCAATTCGTGTGGGTGCTTGTGGAGTCAGACTGATAGTCAACAAGATTATCAGCATCACAAGTTACTCCGCGAGAAATCAAAGATGTAACCAACGATTGCTGAGCCAAGTTTAGGGTTTCTTAAAAACCCAAAGATGTTTGAACTGAAGAGTTTGATCATGGCTCAGATTGAACGCTGGCGGCAGGCCTAACACATGCAAGTCGAGCGGTAGAGAGAAGCTTGCTTCTCTTGAGAGCGGCGGACGGGTGAGTAATGCCTAGGAATCTGCCTGGTAGTGGGGGATAACGTTCGGAAACGGACGCTAATACCGCATACGTCCTACGGGAGAAAGCAGGGGACCTTCGGGCCTTGCGCTATCAGATGAGCCTAGGTCGGATTAGCTAGTTGGTGGGGTAATGGCTCACCAAGGCGACGATCCGTAACTGGTCTGAGAGGATGATCAGTCACACTGGAACTGAGACACGGTCCAGACTCCTACGGGAGGCAGCAGTGGGGAATATTGGACAATGGGCGAAAGCCTGATCCAGCCATGCCGCGTGTGTGAAGAAGGTCTTCGGATTGTAAAGCACTTTAAGTTGGGAGGAAGGGTTGTAGATTAATACTCTGCAATTTTGACGTTACCGACAGAATAAGCACCGGCTAACTCTGTGCCAGCAGCCGCGGTAATACAGAGGGTGCAAGCGTTAATCGGAATTACTGGGCGTAAAGCGCGCGTAGGTGGTTTGTTAAGTTGGATGTGAAATCCCCGGGCTCAACCTGGGAACTGCATTCAAAACTGACTGACTAGAGTATGGTAGAGGGTGGTGGAATTTCCTGTGTAGCGGTGAAATGCGTAGATATAGGAAGGAACACCAGTGGCGAAGGCGACCACCTGGACTGATACTGACACTGAGGTGCGAAAGCGTGGGGAGCAAACAGGATTAGATACCCTGGTAGTCCACGCCGTAAACGATGTCAACTAGCCGTTGGGAGCCTTGAGCTCTTAGTGGCGCAGCTAACGCATTAAGTTGACCGCCTGGGGAGTACGGCCGCAAGGTTAAAACTCAAATGAATTGACGGGGGCCCGCACAAGCGGTGGAGCATGTGGTTTAATTCGAAGCAACGCGAAGAACCTTACCAGGCCTTGACATCCAATGAACTTTCTAGAGATAGATTGGTGCCTTCGGGAACATTGAGACAGGTGCTGCATGGCTGTCGTCAGCTCGTGTCGTGAGATGTTGGGTTAAGTCCCGTAACGAGCGCAACCCTTGTCCTTAGTTACCAGCACGTAATGGTGGGCACTCTAAGGAGACTGCCGGTGACAAACCGGAGGAAGGTGGGGATGACGTCAAGTCATCATGGCCCTTACGGCCTGGGCTACACACGTGCTACAATGGTCGGTACAGAGGGTTGCCAAGCCGCGAGGTGGAGCTAATCCCAGAAAACCGATCGTAGTCCGGATCGCAGTCTGCAACTCGACTGCGTGAAGTCGGAATCGCTAGTAATCGCGAATCAGAATGTCGCGGTGAATACGTTCCCGGGCCTTGTACACACCGCCCGTCACACCATGGGAGTGGGTTGCACCAGAAGTAGCTAGTCTAACCTTCGGGAGGACGGTTACCACGGTGTGATTCATGACTGGGGTGAAGTCGTAACAAGGTAGCCGTAGGGGAACCTGCGGCTGGATCACCTCCTTAATCGACGACATCAGCTGCTCCATAAGTTCCCACACGAATTGCTTGATTCATTGAAGAAGACGATAAGAAGCAGCCCGAAATTGGGTCTGTAGCTCAGTTGGTTAGAGCGCACCCCTGATAAGGGTGAGGTCGGCAGTTCGAATCTGCCCAGACCCACCAATTTTGTGTGGGAAACGCCTGTAGAAATACGGGGCCATAGCTCAGCTGGGAGAGCGCCTGCCTTGCACGCAGGAGGTCAACGGTTCGATCCCGTTTGGCTCCACCACTACTGCTTCTGTTTGTATAAAGCTTAGAAATGAGCATTCCATCGCTGTGATGGTGAATGTTGATTTCTAGTCTTTGACTAGTTCGTTCTTTAAAAATTTGGGTATGTGATAGAAAGATAGACTGAACGTTACTTTCACTGGTAACGGATCAGGCTAAGGTAAAATTTGTGAGTTCTCTTAATTGAGAAATTCGAATTTTCGGCGAATGTCGTCTTCACAGTATAACCAGATTGCTTGGGGTTATATGGTCAAGTGAAGAAGCGCATACGGTGGATGCCTTGGCAGTCAGAGGCGATGAAAGACGTGGTAGCCTGCGAAAAGCTTCGGGGAGTCGGCAAACAGACTTTGATCCGGAGATGTCTGAATGGGGGAACCCAGCCATCATAAGATGGTTATCTTGTACTGAATACATAGGTGCAAGAGGCGAACCAGGGGAACTGAAACATCTAAGTACCCTGAGGAAAAGAAATCAACCGAGATTCCCTTAGTAGTGGCGAGCGAACGGGGACTAGCCCTTAAGTGGCTTTGAGATTAGCGGAACGCTCTGGAAAGTGCGGCCATAGTGGGTGATAGCCCTGTACGCGAAAATCTCTTAGTCATGAAATCGAGTAGGACGGAGCACGAGAAACTTTGTCTGAATATGGGGGGACCATCCTCCAAGGCTAAATACTACTGACTGACCGATAGTGAACTAGTACCGTGAGGGAAAGGCGAAAAGAACCCCGGAGAGGGGAGTGAAATAGATCCTGAAACCGTATGCGTACAAGCAGTGGGAGCCCACTTTGTTGGGTGACTGCGTACCTTTTGTATAATGGGTCAGCGACTTATTTTCAGTGGCGAGCTTAACCGAATAGGGGAGGCGTAGCGAAAGCGAGTCTTAATAGGGCGTCTAGTCGCTGGGAATAGACCCGAAACCGGGCGATCTATCCATGGGCAGGTTGAAGGTTGGGTAACACTAACTGGAGGACCGAACCGACTACCGTTGAAAAGTTAGCGGATGACCTGTGGATCGGAGTGAAAGGCTAATCAAGCTCGGAGATAGCTGGTTCTCCTCGAAAGCTATTTAGGTAGCGCCTCATGTATCACTGTAGGGGGTAGAGCACTGTTTCGGCTAGGGGGTCATCCCGACTTACCAAACCGATGCAAACTCCGAATACCTACAAGTGCCGAGCATGGGAGACACACGGCGGGTGCTAACGTCCGTCGTGAAAAGGGAAACAACCCAGACCGTCAGCTAAGGTCCCAAAGTTATGGTTAAGTGGGAAACGATGTGGGAAGGCTTAGACAGCTAGGAGGTTGGCTTAGAAGCAGCCACCCTTTAAAGAAAGCGTAATAGCTCACTAGTCGAGTCGGCCTGCGCGGAAGATGTAACGGGGCTCAAACCATACACCGAAGCTACGGGTATCACGTAAGTGATGCGGTAGAGGAGCGTTCTGTAAGCCTGTGAAGGTGAGTTGAGAAGCTTGCTGGAGGTATCAGAAGTGCGAATGCTGACATGAGTAACGACAATGGGTGTGAAAAACACCCACGCCGAAAGACCAAGGTTTCCTGCGCAACGTTAATCGACGCAGGGTTAGTCGGTCCCTAAGGCGAGGCTGAAAAGCGTAGTCGATGGAAAACAGGTTAATATTCCTGTACTTCTGGTTATTGCGATGGAGGGACGGAGAAGGCTAGGCCAGCTTGGCGTTGGTTGTCCAAGTTTAAGGTGGTAGGCTGAGATCTTAGGTAAATCCGGGATCTTAAGGCCGAGAGCTGATGACGAGTCATCTTTTAGATGACGAAGTGGTTGATGCCATGCTTCCAAGAAAAGCTTCTAAGCTTCAGGTAACCAGGAACCGTACCCCAAACCGACACAGGTGGTTGGGTAGAGAATACCAAGGCGCTTGAGAGAACTCGGGTGAAGGAACTAGGCAAAATGGCACCGTAACTTCGGGAGAAGGTGCGCCGGTGAGGGTGAAGGACTTGCTCCGTAAGCTCATGCCGGTCGAAGATACCAGGCCGCTGCGACTGTTTATTAAAAACACAGCACTCTGCAAACACGAAAGTGGACGTATAGGGTGTGACGCCTGCCCGGTGCCGGAAGGTTAATTGATGGGGTTAGCTAACGCGAAGCTCTTGATCGAAGCCCCGGTAAACGGCGGCCGTAACTATAACGGTCCTAAGGTAGCGAAATTCCTTGTCGGGTAAGTTCCGACCTGCACGAATGGCGTAACGATGGCGGCGCTGTCTCCACCCGAGACTCAGTGAAATTGAAATCGCTGTGAAGATGCAGTGTATCCGCGGCTAGACGGAAAGACCCCGTGAACCTTTACTATAGCTTTGCACTGGACTTTGAATTTGCTTGTGTAGGATAGGTGGGAGGCTTTGAAGCGTGGACGCCAGTCTGCGTGGAGCCAACCTTGAAATACCACCCTGGCAACTTTGAGGTTCTAACTCAGGTCCGTTATCCGGATCGAGGACAGTGTATGGTGGGTAGTTTGACTGGGGCGGTCTCCTCCTAAAGAGTAACGGAGGAGTACGAAGGTGCGCTCAGACCGGTCGGAAATCGGTCGTAGAGTATAAAGGCAAAAGCGCGCTTGACTGCGAGACAGACACGTCGAGCAGGTACGAAAGTAGGTCTTAGTGATCCGGTGGTTCTGTATGGAAGGGCCATCGCTCAACGGATAAAAGGTACTCCGGGGATAACAGGCTGATACCGCCCAAGAGTTCATATCGACGGCGGTGTTTGGCACCTCGATGTCGGCTCATCACATCCTGGGGCTGAAGCCGGTCCCAAGGGTATGGCTGTTCGCCATTTAAAGTGGTACGCGAGCTGGGTTTAGAACGTCGTGAGACAGTTCGGTCCCTATCTGCCGTGGACGTTTGAGATTTGAGAGGGGCTGCTCCTAGTACGAGAGGACCGGAGTGGACGAACCTCTGGTGTTCCGGTTGTCACGCCAGTGGCATTGCCGGGTAGCTATGTTCGGAATAGATAACCGCTGAAAGCATCTAAGCGGGAAACTAGCCTCAAGATGAGATCTCACTGGGACCTTGAGTCCCCTGAAGGGCCGTCGAAGACTACGACGTTGATAGGTTGGGTGTGTAAGCGCTGTGAGGCGTTGAGCTAACCAATACTAATTGCCCGTGAGGCTTGACCATATAACACCCAAGCAATTTGACTACTCTAACGAGCATCAGATTGCGGTGTGTGAAGACGAAATGAACCGAAAGTTCGACGCTCACAAAGCACCGACAGCTGTCACATACCCAATTTGCTGAAGCGAGGCCAGCTGGTCACGACTCAGTACCCGAATTTCTTGACGACCATAGAGCATTGGAACCACCTGATCCCATCCCGAACTCAGTAGTGAAACGATGCATCGCCGATGGTAGTGTGGGGTTTCCCCATGTGAGAGTAGGTCATCGTCAAGATTAAATTCCAAAACCCCTGTTTGCTAACGCAGACAGGGGTTTTGTTTATATAGAAACTCATGAATTTCACCGGCCCGTTGCCAACGCAACGGCCTGGTACACAGAATTTCTTGACGACCATAGAGCATTGGAACCACCTGATCCCATCCCGAACTCAGCAGTGAAACGATGCATCGCCGATGGTAGTGTGGGGTTTCCCCATGTGAGAGTAGGTCATCGTCAAGATTGAATTCCGAAACCCCTGTCTGCTAGCGCAGACAGGGGTTTTGTCGTTTAGGGCGACCCAAAACAACAATTCCGCTAACCAGCCGTCTGTCGGTTTCCTACGCTAAAAGAAGATGCTTCTCACAAATTCCTAAGATTTGTCGAAGTTTGGCCGAAACCCTGACGAGCCATGCGTGCACCGAAATAGAGCGACCGTAGAGTCCGCCTATCCCGTTACATGGAATGTTCCACTCGGCACGCTCACCCCTTTGGCAAAAGAAGTCGATGAAATGAATCTCAAGTTCAGTCATAAAATTCTGTTGGCCGCGTCAGGCGTCGTGGTTTTAGCCTTCGCGTTATTCACGCTGTACAACGACTATCTACAACGCAACACGATCAAGCAAAACCTGGCCTCGTCCATTCAACAATCCGGCGAACTCACTGCCAGCAGTGTGCAGAACTGGCTCAGTGGTCGCATCCTGGTCCTCGAGAACCTGGCGCAGAACGTAGCTCATCAGGGCAATGCGGCCGACCTTCCCGGGCTGGTCGATCAGCCAGCGCTCACCTCCAACTTCCAGTTCACCTACGTGGGTCAGACCAACGGCGTGTTCACTCAGCGTCCTGATGCGAAGATGCCTGACGACTACGACCCTCGTCAGCGCCCTTGGTACAAGCAAGCGGTAGTAGCGGACAAAACCATGCTTACTCCGCCTTATATGGCGGCTGTGGGCGGCCAGATCGTGACAATTGCCATGCCTGTGAAGAAGAACGGCGAATTGTTGGGTGTTGTCGGCGGCGACCTGAGTCTGCAAACCCTGGTGAAGATCATCAATTCGGTAGACTTCGGCGGCATCGGCCATGCATTCCTGGTCAGCGGTGATGGTCAAGTCATCGTCAGCCCTGACCAGGACCAGGTGATGAAAAACCTCAAGGACATCTACTCTGGCAACAACGTACGCATCGAAAAGGTCAACCAGGACGTCGTCCTCAATCACCAGGATCGCATTCTGTCGTTCACGCCTATCAGCGGTTTGCCTGGCGCCGACTGGTACATCGGCCTGTCGATTGATAAAGAAAAAGCCTATGCCCCTTTGGGTAAATTCCGTACCTCAGCGTTGATTGCGATGTTGATTGCTGTCGTGGCCATTGCTGTGCTCCTGAGCTTGCTTATCCAAGTATTGCTGCGTCCGTTGACTACCATGGGCGTTGCCATGAAGGACATTGCCCAAGGCGAAGGTGATTTGACCCGCCGCCTAGACGTAACCAGCAAAGACGAATTCGGCGAAGTCGGTAGTGCGTTCAACCAGTTCGTCGAGCGGATCCACGCCTCGATTTCCGAGGTGTCTTCGGCAACACGGCAGGTGCACGATCTATCCCAGCGTGTAATGGCATCGTCTAATGCCTCGATCATCGGTTCCGACGAACAGAGTGCTCGCACCAACAGCGTCGCAGCTGCGATCAACGAACTGGGTGCCGCTACCCAAGAAATCGCGCGCAACGCCGCAGATGCTTCGCAGCATGCCAGCGGTGCCAGCGAGCAAGCTGACGATGGGCGTAAGGTGGTTGAGCAAACCATCCAGGCGATGTCGGAGCTGTCGCAGAAGATCAGCCTGTCCTGCACTCAGATCGAAACCTTGAATGCCAGTACCGACAACATCGGTCATATTCTTGATGTCATCAAAGGTATCTCCCAGCAAACCAACTTGCTCGCCCTTAACGCGGCGATCGAGGCTGCCCGTGCCGGCGAAGCCGGACGTGGATTTGCAGTGGTGGCTGATGAAGTGCGTAACCTGGCGCACCGTACCCAAGAGTCGGCAGAAGAGATCCACAAGATGATCACTTCCCTGCAAGTGGGGTCCCGAGAAGCAGTGACCACCATGAATGCCAGTCAGGTCTCCAGTGAAGAAAGCGTTGAAGTGGCCAACCAGGCGGGTGAGCGCCTGGTCAGCGTGACGCAGCGCATCGTTGAAATAGATGGCATGAACCAGTCGGTTGCGGCAGCAACCGAAGAACAGACCGCAGTCGTTGAAACCCTCAACGTTGACATCAACCAGATCAACCTGCTGAACCAGCAGGGCGTGGCCAACCTCAACGAGACGCTCAAGGACTGCGATGCGCTGTCCCAGCAGGCCAGTCGATTGAAGCAATTGGTCGATAGCTTCAAAATCTGAACCTGACTGCATCGGAGCGAGAGGCCTCGCTCCGACTGCTTAGCCAAGCATCCGGCGCACATTCTCCAACGCGCTGTCGGCGAACGTCTGTGCAAACTGTTCAAACTCAGCTTGAGTCGTTTCCTGCGGCTCGCCCACCAGCGTCCAGGTTGCCTTGGAACACTGGGCGCCAAGTGCTTCCACACTCATTGCTGCCCATAAGCGCGCCACGCCCAAAGTGTTGTAGAGGGTGGTCCACGTCATGTACATGGCGCTTTCGTCTCGGCTGTTCAGTTGCTCCACGACGCAATGGCCATCGTGGAAAAATTTAGTGCGCAATGCGCCTACGCCAACACCCGTCATCTCGGTGTGTGACAGGCTTGGGATGAAGGTATCAAAACTATCAAAGCTACCGACCACGTCCCACAGGCGTTTAGCCTCACACGGGACTACGACGGAAGCCACAATCGGTGTACCGATCGGATTGCGAATTAACGTATCGGGTTGCAGCGGTTTCATGGGGGAGTCCTGAAGCAGTTCAGAGGAAGCCGATGGCCGTGAGGTAGTCACAGCCCTTGCGTAACAGCTCCGGGTTCTTTGGCGGATAGTCCATACCCATCTTTTCCAGGCCCCAGCGGGCATTGTCGTAACGGATCATCGAAGTGTCGCCGATGTCTTCGCCAAGTCCGTCCAGGTAAAAGCCCAGCACGCGAAACAGCGCATTATCACGACTCACCGTTTGCAGCGTCCGTTGCCAGTGTTCAATGCCTACCCGATCGAAGGCGTGCCCGGCCTCGCTGAACGCGTCGAGATACTGATCCCAGCTCAAGGGCTGCGGGTTGTGCAGGTTGAATATGTTCCGCCCAGGGGTAAAGCGGGCGCTGTGAAAGGCAATGAACCCAGCCAGGAAGTCCACCGGCATCAAATCGAAGTTCACGTTCAGGCGGGGTGCCACTCCCAATTGCAGGGAGCCCTTGAGCATCAACATCAATCGATTTTTCTGCGGCTGGCAAACACCGTTCTGACTGTTGAAGCTGATATTCCCGGGCCGATGGATATTCACCCAGGCCCCTTGCTCCCTCGCCCGCCCTAACAGCCGTTCTGCCACCCACTTGGTAAGGTTATAGCCATTTTTCACATAGAGCGGTAACGCGTGCCCGGCAGGGGCTTCAAGGACGTACCCATCGGCGTCCACGCTGCTGCAGGCTGATAGGGTAGAGATGAAGTTGAGCACCTTTTTACAATGGGTCTCGCAAAGACGCAGGCACTCAAGGGCCGGTTCGACGTTGTCTTTGGCGAGTGACACATAGTCCATCACATGATTGACCTGTGCCGCGTTGTGCACCACCACGCCATAATCGCGAGCGAGGCGGTCGTACACATTGCATGCCAAGCCCAGGCGAGGTTGGCGAATGTCGGCGGCGTATACTTGCACTCGGCTCAGGTCCAGATGTTCCAGATGGTATTCACGCAAGGCCTGGGTAAACCTTGCTGTTGCCGATTGACCTGGCAGTTCCCGCACAAGGCACGCTACCTCTTGTGCTCCTGCAGCCAGCAGCGCGTGGACGATATGCGCCCCGACAAAGCTATTCGCCCCGGTGACGATCACTTTACGCGGATCGCCCAAGCGGGCCTCGGGCAGTATCTTAATTTCCAACACTTGTGATGCATCTTTCTCCATTTGGCTGCCGGGTGTATCCGGCAACACACCACCTTCCATCAGGGCGGCCAATGTGCGGATTGTCGGTGCCTCGAAAAAGTGGTTGAGGGAGAGGCTGCGGCCAAACCGCTCGCGCACGCGCAGCAATAACGTCGACAAGAGGATGGAATGGCCGCCCAGATTGAAAAAGCTGTCATCAATCGATAATTTGCCAGCGGGTAACGCCAGCAATTGCGCCCACAGGTCTACCAACTGCTTTTGCAGATCGGTCTGAGCACAGCTGCGCGTCACTTCTTGAGGGATGGACAACGGCATGGCCAGCAATGCATTGCGATCGATCTTGCCGTTACTCGAGCCCGGCATGCGCGCTAACTCGTTCCAGATGACGGGCTGCATATGTTCAGGCAGCCACTGGCGGGCATACTGTTTCAAGTCAGCCAGCGTGGCGCTGGGTTCGGGTTGAGTGACAAAAGCGATGACCCTGAGGCCCGGGTCAATCACTACGGCCACTTGGCGAAACAACCGACTGTTGCGCAGGCATTGTTCGATTTCCAGGGGCTCGACCCGGAATCCGCGAATTTTGACTTGGTCATCCCGACGCCCACCCAACTCGATGCCGTCCTGAGTCCATTTCGCCAGGTCACCGCTACGGTAAGCGTGCAGCAACTGCCCGTCAGGCAGTGTCAGTGCAACAAAAGGGCTGTCGGCCCGTTGCGGTACATTCAAATAACCCAGGCTCACCCCCGGGCCTGCAATATACAAATCGCCCAGCACCTGTTCATCCACCGGCTGCAGGTTTTCGTCGAGAATCAACACCTGGCTGTTGGCGATGGGATGGCCGACGTTGCGAGGGCCGTCGCCGTGCCGGAACACTCTATGGGTTGCCAGCACCGTGGTCTCCGTCGGTCCATAGAAGTTATGCAACTGACATTGGCCTGCCAGTCGTTCGATTACATAGGGCTCGCAGAAATCGCCTCCAGTGAGTAGATGAGTAAGACCCAATGGCTGATCCAGCGGCAGGATGCTGAGCAGCGCCGGCGGTAGAAAACCATGGGTGACGCGTTGCCCGCGAATCAATTCGACCAGTTGTCGAGGGTCGTGACGTTGATCGGTGCTGGGGATAATCAACTCGGCGCCGGCTATCAAGGCAGGGAAAATATCGATCAATGAAGAGTCGAAGCTCAACGGCGAAAACTGCAACACGCGGCTCTCTTCACTCATCTCTACACAAGCGCCGAGCCAGGCGGTGAAATGCGCCAGATTGTATTGGCTAAGCAGCACCCCCTTGGGAAATCCGGTAGTACCCGAGGTGAAAAGCGCCATGCACGGTGTGTCGGCACTGGGACGTTCACGCATCAGTGGTAGCGCACGGGCGATGGTGCACGGTTCGATCTTGCTGACATCCAATGAGGCGAGGCGATCTCGCAGCGGATGCAGTCCATTCTCCAGCAATACACAAGCGCCGGCGCCTTCCAGCATCTGCTGTTGGCGCTGCACCGGATGGTCGGGCGCCAGAGGCAAATACACCGCACCACTCCCCAGCACCGCAAGGATGCTTGCGTACAGCTCGACGGACTTTGCCAGGCAAACGCCGACCACGGGTTGAGTTTCGATGCCCTCCAGCAGTGGAAGCAGACGCTGCTGGATCGCCAAGGCGTGTGCCTGGAGCTGCTGATAAGTCAGCAGGTTGCCCGCGATATTCAACGCTGTTCGAGTGGCGAACTTGTCCAGGCTGGCTTGCAGCCGTTCAATCATGGGGGTCTGGGCCGCCTGCAACAGCGCTGGATCCGCCGTGCGATTGAATCGATGCTTGAACGCCAAGGTTTCCAGCGCTGGCAGACTGTGTTCGGGCCAGTCGTTAGGGGTGACCACAACGGTGAAACAGGCTGGGTCCCTGGAATATCTACTAACCAACAAGGCGAGCCATTCCACCAGTGCGTTCGTTGCCTGGTGACGCAATCGCTGCCCATTGCCGCTGGGTTCCTCTGCGACGTCGTACACAGCCAACAGGCGTCGTTCACGGTCATAGCAGCGAAATTGCAGGGCTGGCAGTCCATTCTCGGACACCGGGCCAATGCCCATGCGCAAACTCATCCAGTAAGCGTCGGTGGATAATTGCGCCGGCGGCCGGCTACCGTCTTCAATCACCAGGTCGACAGGCCCCGTTCCCGAGGCATGACCGTACTGTTCCAGCACTTGCTTGACGGGGTCCAGGACGTTGCTGGCGGCGCCCCACGCTATCGTCAAACGTTTCATGCCGACCTCCCCGCCGCAGGCAGGTAGCTGCTCAGCGCCCGAGCCACGCTGGGTGTCTGCAGCACGCCGCTGTGACGCAGCAAGCTCATTATGTTGCCTATCAGCGGATGTTGGTGGGTGATGGGGAAATCCAGCGCAGAGACTTCATGGCGCAGTGCCAGACGCGTGTCTGCGCTGATCTCCAAGTGTTCGATCAGGTGCAGATCAAAGTCCTTCTGCAGGTCGTTGGTCAGGTAATGCTCCAGGAAAACGGGCAAAGCTTGAGCAATGCTGTCGCGCTCATGCGGGTTTGCCGATTGCCAGTAGAGACGCACCAACTGGGTCCAGAACTGTGCGTGGCGACCCTCATCAAACAGGTGGTCGGCCATCAGGCCGCGGATGGATGACTTGACGCTGTCATCCTTGGAGAACGCTGCCACGTCATGTGTCACGGTGTTTTCGGCAATGGCCACGCCGATCAACTCAACGGCGTCGTGCAAATGTGCTGGCACCTGCGCCTGTGCCGCCGGCAATGCGCGGCTCAATTCGATTTGCCCAGGCAGATCAAGCGGCTGGATACCGGTCATTTCCACGGCTTGTTGCAGGAAATCCAACGCGACCAACGCGTGATAGTCCTCGTCCACCACGACGGTCATCGCGTCGTACCGGCAGGCGAGCGGGAAGGGCGGTGAAAAACGGTTCTTGGCGATGTTGCGAGCGGTCTTGTCGACGATCTCGGTTTCGAAGATCACCACGTCATTGATGAATTTATAGAAACTTTGTACCAGCACGAAGTCGCGCCACTGTGGGCACTGCTCGAGGAAGGTCGCGCTCAGCACGAGGGGCTGGCGGCACAGAGGGAAGATGAGTTTGTTGTCGTCCTCCAGCAAGCGCCGGGGGCGTGTTCGAATGGTCGCGCGCCGCTCCCAGTCATCGGCAAAGGATCGATAATTGACAACGTTCATTGGCGTACCCCTTGCATCGAAGTCAGCACTGCGTCCCAAAAGGTAATGCGACTTTCCACGGCGTCGAGGGCCGCATTATCTGCTTGCTTCTGGCGAATCGGGTCTGCTCCGACCAGGCGCTTGAGCAATTGCTCCGCTGCCGGCCCATGGTCGTGGCTGTCCATTTCGATGTGACGATTGAGGTAGTGACATAAGGTGGATGCCTCATGATCAATGAGCGCATGACTGTGCAACAGCCGCTGGAACATCGACGGAATGACACTCTCACGGCCATGCAGGAAAGCCGCCGCGACGCAGTGAGTCGGGGCGCTCAAGGCGACCTGCACCGTGCTGTCGACAAAGCGGGCCGCCCCTGGTGGCGCATCGATCATGTGCAAGGCGGCACTGACCTCCACACCCTCGCGTTGCAGGTCGATCAGGCGGTTAATGGCGACAGTGCTGGCGCCGACCTCCGTCATGGCGTCCAGGTACAGCTCGAAGTGGCTGCAATAGCCCCGCGTCGGGTGTTCGTCTGACTCCTCGCCCAGCACTATTTCATTGATCAAGCGGGCAGCCTGTGAGTCCGCAGGTGGGAGCCAGGGTATCTGTGTACAGGTCAGGTCCTGTTGCAGGCGTTTAGTCAGGGTCATGAAGTCCCAGACGGCAAATACATGGTTTTCCATGAAATGCTGTAACTTGTTAAGTGAAGTTGTTTCTGTAAATAATGGATGATTGAAAAGTTGTAGTTTTTTTTGTTCAAGCAATTCTTGATACATGGTTGACGCCTATGAATTGTTGCAGGTGCTCAAAAGCCGTGTTGGGATTTTGTAGTTGTAAGATAGAAGGGGAACGTTAAATCGAGACCACACAACGCACACGGCGCAGCACTGACATAGACGTGCACTGCGGACTTGGAGGTGTGGTTTTTCGGGAAAGGATAATAAACTGATTAAACGTTTGGGCTGGCTTATAAATGTATTAGATGTTTTTTCTGTGTAGTTTTTCTTAAGTGAATTGTCTATTCCCAGTGTCGGATGTTTCCTCGATTTAATTAAGTTTAAGTGGGTTTTCCGTCTGCCAATGTGGCAACTTCCCAGGGAAGTTGCCCCGCAGGGGTAAAGCGCGATAGAGGGCCGAGGGTTCTATTGCTCGGCTTTTTTTTCGGTGGTTTCAAGCCCCTTGAGGTAGGTGGCTATGACCTCCATCCCACGCATCAAGTGATTACGCAGCGTCAGGATGCTCTCGTCGACCTTCTTCTGTGCCACCAGGTTCAGCAATTCACGGTGGTCCTCCTGGGACGACTCGCCTAGTCCCATCGCCTCAAGGTTGAAGCGCAGGAAGCGCTCCTCTTCATTCAGACCGTGCTCGACCAAGGTGAGCAGTCGCTGGTTGGGTGCCTTGCCATACAGAACCATGTGGAACAGCCGATTGAGGCGACCAATCTCGGTATAGTCCTTTTCGCATTCCAGCGCATTGATGCACGCCTCGGCCTCGGACAGATCTTTCTCGGTGAGCAATGGAATCGACAAGCGCAGTGCTTCGGATTCCAGCAGCATGCGCAAGGCATAGGTCTCAGCCGAATTGTCCTCGATCAAGGGCGCAACCACGGCACCCTTGTGAGTCACCACATGCAGCAAGGATTGCGCCTCCAGCTGGCGCAAGGCTTCGCGCACGGGCATGCGGCTGACGCCGAACAAGCTGGCCAGCTCCTGCTGGCGCATCGCAGTGCCACAGGGCAATCGACCATCGAGAATGGCGTTGCGCAGTGTTTCTTCAATTACGGAGCGAGCAAGATGGGCGGGAATAGGCCCGCTGATTTTGATGCTGCTTAAAGGGTTCGGCTTCTGCGTCACGGTTACGCTATCCTCCTTTTTTGAACAATAGTTTGGCTAATTGGATCCAATGCACACTAGAGATGGGTCAGGCGCTTGTCAAACAGCCTAAGTTTCCGTTTGTAAGGGCTTACGCAGCCTACTTTGTGAGTCCCACAAGGGGCGGTTATAAACTCAGTCCATTGATGAATGATTGCACTGTGCCATTGTTTTTTGTAGGGCGAGGCTTCACCATCCCTTGAAATTCCGTCTCTTTCATGGACTGAACGCCTTGGCGGTAAGTTTTATTCCCTATCGAATCCTTTGCTGGTGTTTATCGGCAATTTTATTGGCTGGCCTGATGCTTGGCGGGCTGCGTGCCGATTGGGATTTCTCGCAGATCAGCCGCAAGGCTACCGCCGTATACGGGCCGCTGGGCCAAGGCCAGCAGCGTATCGACGCCTGGCAACGGCTATTGGCGACTGAAAAACAGGTCAGCGAGTCAGAGCAGCTCAAGGTGGTTAACTTGTTCTTCAACAAGCAAATGACCTACGTCGAGGACATCGACCTCTGGCACGTCATCGACTATTGGGAGACACCCGTCGAAGCCCTTTGGAAGGGGGCCGGTGACTGCGAAGACTACGCGATCGCAAAGTATTTCAGTTTGCGTCATCTGGGTGTGTCAAGCGACAAATTGCGCATCACCTACGTCAAGGCCTTGCGACAGAATCGTGCGCACATGGTCCTGACCTATTATTCAACCCCCGACGCCATCCCGCTGGTGCTCGACAGCCTGATGGACGAAATCCTGCCGGCTACCCGCCGCACCGATCTGGTCCCGGTGTACTCATTCAACGCCGAGGGCCTGTACTTGCCAGGCGCCAAGGGCAACAAGAAAGTCGGTGATACCAAACGCTTGTCGCGCTGGCAGGATGTGTTGAGAAAAATGCGTGCGGAAGGCTTTCCAGCCGAGCCTGCCAACTAGGAGTAACTGATCGGATGTCCCTGTTCAAACAACTATTGATCGCTATCTGTCTGTTCCTGGTGGTCGCCTTCAGCGGCAGCTTCATGGTCAGCCTGGAAAGCTCGCGCACCCAATACATCAACCAGCTGCGCTCCCATGCCCAGGATGCGGCGACGGCGCTGGCGCTGTCGCTGACCCCGAATATCGACGACCCGGCCATGGTGGAGCTGCTGGTCAGTTCGATCTTCGACAGCGGCTACTACGCCAGCATCCGCGTCGTGGACCTGGCCACCGACAAAACCATCGTCGAGCGCAGCGGTATTCCTGACAACAACGGCGTGCCCAACTGGTTCGTGAAGTTGATCGGCCTGGAGCCGGCAGGTGGCGATGCCCTGGTCAGCCGAGGCTGGGAGCAGGCGGCGCGGGTCGAGGTAGTCAGCCATCCGATGTTTGCCCTGGCCAAACTCTGGCAGAGCGCGTTGGGTAGCCTTGGCTGGTTGCTGCTGTGCGGCGCGGTGAGCGTGGTGCTAGGTGGGCTGTTGCTGCGCCGGCAATTGAAGCCGTTGGACTATATGGTCAAGCAGTCCCATGCCATTGCCCGCCGGGAGTTCCTCAGCCTGCCTGATTTGCCACGCACGCCGGAACTGCGTCGGGTGGTGCAGGCCATGAACCAGATGGTGGAAAAGCTCAAGGCGCTGTTCCAGGAACAGGCCGAACGCAGCGAAAAACTGCGCACCGAGTCCTATCAGGACAACCTCACCGGCCTCGCCAACCGACGTTATTTCGAGATGCAGCTCAACGCCCGTGTCAGTAACCCGGAAGAGACCAGTTCCGGCTACCTGCTGTTGCTGCGGGTCAAGGACCTGGCGGGCCTCAACCAGCGCCTGGGCGGCCAGCGCACCGACCAGCTGTTGCAAGCGGTGGGCGAACAACTGCTGCGCCAGTGCGAGCCATACCCGGAAACCCATAACCTCGTCACTCGTATCCGCGGCGGCGAGTTCGCCGTGCTGGCGCCGGGTTTGATGCGTGAGGAGGCGCTGCAATTGGCGCAAAACCTCGAAAGCACTTTGCTCAGCCTGCAAGCGACCGGTGCCAGCGATGTTACGCCGGTCGCCTATATTGGCCTGGCGCCGTTCAACCATGGCGACGCGCCCCAAACCCTGCTGACCCTGGCCGACCAGGCCCTGGCCCAGGCCGAAGCGCAGGGTGACAGCAGTTGGGTGTGCCTGGACCACAGCGCCGCCGCCAGCGTCGGTGACGATCATCATGCCTGGCACAGGTTGTTGGACCAGGCCCTGACCCAGCAGCGCTTTGAGCTGTACTTCCAGCCTGTCGTTGCCAGTCAGGACACACAGTTGGTCTTGCACTACAAGGTCCTGTCGCGCCTGCAGGACGAAGACGGCCACACAATACCGGCCGGGCGCTTCCTGCCCTGGTTGGAACGCTTCGGCTGGTCGGCCCGCCTGGACCGCCTGATGCTCGAGCAAGTACTCAAGCAGATGGCCAACCACAGCCATAACCTGGCGCTGAACCTCTCGGCCGCAACCTTGCAGGACACCCAGGCGCTGAACCGGATTTATGACTTGCTACGCCAGCACAGCAACCTGGGCCCGCGCCTCACTCTGGAGATCGGTGAAGAGCAACTGCCTGAACAGCACGTGCTGGAACAGATGACCCAGCGCCTGCGCGAGTTGGGTTTCTCCCTGAGCCTGCAACGTTTCGGTGGGCGCTTCAGCATGATTGGCAACCTGGCGCGCCTGGGCCTGGCGTACTTGAAGATCGATGGCAGCTATATTCGCGCCATCGACCAGGAGAGTGACAAACGCCTGTTTATCGAAGCTATCCAGCGCGCAGCCCACAGCATCGATCTGCCGTTGATTGCCGAGCGTGTGGAGACCGAGGGCGAGTTGAGGGTGATTCGCGAGATGGGGATTTTTGGTGTGCAGGGTCAGCTGTTTGGCGAGCCTGCGCCCTGGAAATCACACTGACATCAGAACATTCAAATGTGGGTTCGGCTCCAGGGCTCAGATAAGTCCTTTCTCGTCATCATCGATCAACTGGCTCAACCCACCCAACGCTTCCCGCGCGTGGCTACGGTCCATCAACTTGGCCTGAGCTGCCGGCGGCAGGTCGGTCACGCTGATTACGCCTTTGCGGGTCAACACCTGGATCAAGTCATCCAGTACCCGGATCATCTCCAAGTCGCTCTGCTTGAGCTGGGCCAGGCTGGTTTCCACCACTTCGTTGGCGTACCAGGCCTGGATCTCATGGTGATCGGCCGGCAGGGTTTCGGTGGACTCGACAAAGGCGGTAGCCTCTACGCGAATCAGCGCGCCCAGCGCATCACGTTGCACGTAAAACATAAGAACCCCTCGAATATGAGCCACATGCGTTCAACAGCATAGGCCAACGCTGCGTGTATGGGCGTGAGTATGCGACGCACCGTCCGCCAGGGCCAGCGGCCCATAAGGCAAAAAAATCGGCCGCCTGGGAAGGCGGCCGATCAATTGCATCTTAGCTATGGTCGATCTTGATGGTTGGGTCGGCGCCAGTGATCAGCGAGTTGATGCTGACATGGGACCAATCATTGCCTTCCAGCTTGATTGTCACATCGGCATTGGCCACGCCACCGGCAGCGTTGAGCTTGCCTTCACTGCTGACTTGCAGGGTCGACACGCCATCTACCGTAGTGATCTTCAGGTAATTGTCGATGGTGCTATCGGTCTCACCTTTCAACAAGTCACGCAGATCAATCCGGTCGCCTTCCGAAGCCTTGAAATCCTTGATCACATCGTTGCCGATGTCACCCGCCTTCCACACAAAGGTGTCGGCACCCGAACCACCGATCAAAATGTCGTTGCCCTGGCCGCCAATCAACGTGTCGTTGCCGGTGCCGCCCAGCAGGATGTCATTGCCTTTGCCGCCGTCCAGGAGGTCGTTGCCGCCCTGGCCGAACAGGATGTCATCGCCAGCGCCACCCAGCAGCGTGTCGTTGGCATCCTTGGCGCCGGACACATCGAAGTCCACGTAGTGCTCGGTAACGTACTGGTGAACGTTGGAGGCGGTCACCGAAGAGACGGCTACGCCGGTCTTCTGCGCCACAAACGCCTGCAGTGCGTTGTAACCCTCACCGTTGATCCCGCTGAAGCTCACCAGGTCGCCGAAGAGGATGTCGTTGCCATCGCCCCCGATGACGGTGTCTGCGCCAGGCAACGTCGCCTCGGTGTGGCCGAGGATCGCGTTGGCCAGGTCCTTCGGATCGATATTGGCTTGCGGTTTACCATCGCTGTCGTACGGTGCCAACTGATTCAGGCTGACCCCGCTGTTGAGGCCGATGGCTTCTACGCCACCTGTGGACAGGCCTTTGAGCAGTGCGAACGCGCTGTTGGAGTTGAGGGTGGTGGAGTAGTCGGTATCGTACCCGAGGCCGCCTTGTACCGATATTTCATAGGTGCCATCCCCTTGGGCATGGATTGTTCCCGGGTTGGACTGCCCCCAGCCCCACCAGTTGTTGGTCCACAGGGTTACCTTGCCAACAGAGTCGATATCAATTAAGTGATTCGAGTCGATGTTGATCCGGGTGGCGGTACCTATGGTGTAGTTGTTCATGGTGACAACATCATCGAGCCTGACGTTGCCGTACAAGTACGGGTTGGTCTGCTCGGCCCCCTGGTAAAACGTCGGCTGACCATCGGTGATGAAGTACGTTGTATTGATCGCGCCGGTGTTGCCAGTCGCCTGGGCACTTTTGAAGAAGTTGGACGCGGCCTTGAACACGTCTTCGTAGTTGGTCCCGCCGGTAGATACCATGGAATCCAGGACTTTCTGCAGCGAATTCAGTGCGCCTGGGTCTTTCAGGTCGACTGTCACCGTGCGATTGACCTGGTCACTGAAGTCCGCCAGGAAGATATTCACGGTGCCAGAGGTGCTGGAGCCGATACTGTTTTTCAGCGAATTGAACGTGGTGGTCAGCGAGGCTTTCGCCGCTGCTATCGAGTTCGAGCCCATACTGCCCGATGTATCGATCATGAACGCAATGTTGTAGTTCTTGCCCTGCACCACGTTCAGGCCGCCGACGTCGGCCACGACGATGTCGTTGCCATCGGTGCCGTTGATGGTGTCGCTGCCCGAGGTGCCGGTAACCGGGTTATAGGTCGCCGGGTGCACCGTGACGGGCAATTGCGCGGTGGTGGTGGCCGAACCACCGATGCTTTCGGTGGAGGTCGAAGTGACCGTCAGGTTGAACTGGCCGCTGTAGTAGGTCGGCGGCTTGATGGTCAGGGTGCCCAGGTCCCAGCCGGTGACGTTGACTTCGCCCGTGGTCTTGCTCGCGGTGAAGGTATGCCCCGACGCGTCGGTGAGTACCGAGCCTGCCGGGATGCCACTGATCTTCACACTCAGGGTTTCCGAACCGTCGGTATCGGTCAGCGCCGTGGTGACCTTGGACAGCTTCACGGTGCCGTTTTCCTGGCCTTCGTTGAGCTTGTAGCCCACGTAGTAACCGTCGCCGTTGCTGCCATGCAGGTCGGACACGGTGACACCGGCGTTGGTCAGGTCGGTGATGCCGGTGTACAACGGCACGGTGCTGGTGCTCAGGTTCTGCACCGCCCCGCCGTTGACCGACAGGTTGACGTCAAAACTGCCAGGCCCCGCCTGGTTGGCCTGGTAGATCTCAAGGCTGTAATAGCCGCTGACCGATGGCGTGAACGAGCCGCTGAACTTGCCGCTGTTGGTGCCCCACAGTCCGCTGGCAATGTCTTTACCGCCAACGTTGACCACTACGCTGTCATCGGCGATGCCGCTGAAGGTGTAGCTCTTGCCGGCTTCCATGTAGATCAGGCCGGAAATCTTGGAGCCAGAGCCAGCATTGACGTTATCGACGGATTCGACATTGGTCACCACAGAAGTGCTGTTCGGTGTACCGGCGTTATCGATGGCTTTTTTCAGTACGTCTGGCGCAGCGCCGTTGCCGTTGTTGCCGAGGCCGGCAATGCTGTTCCAGCCCTGTTTGACCAGGCCGGTCGAGGCGACGTTGTTATCGGCCACGTTCAGGGTCGGTGCGTCGGCCACCGGGGTGATATCGACTTTCACCGTAGCTGTCGTACCCAGGTCCTTGCCGTCGCTAGGCTGGAACTTGAACTGCGCGTAATCGGCCTGTTTGTTGCCAATGCCGGTGCCGCCATAACCATCGGCGCCTGATTCGTTGGCGTTAGGCATAAAGCGCAACTGGCCGCCGTCGATCTGGGCCTTGGTGAAGGTCTGGCCGCTGGACACGTTGGTCCAGGTGCTGCCGTCCGCCGCCAGGAACTGCAGTTTGCCGGCTACCGGCAGTTCGGTGATTTTCACGCTAAGGCTGGCTTGTGGCGAGTCCACATCGGTCACGCCGAAGTTGGCCCAGGTCAAGGCCAGCGCGGTGTCTTCCGTACCGGTCACGGCACCGCCGGTGGCCACTGGCGCATCGTTAACGGCCACCACGTTGACGGTGGTGGTCGCGACGTTGGAGTAGTTGCCACCATCGGTCACGCTCACGGTAATCGTGCGTGGCGTGGTGCTTGGGTCATGGCTGTTATTGGTGAACGTGATGTTCTTGATCTGCTGCATGTAGTCAGCCAGCGACGCCGTGCCGGTCAGGGTCAAGGTGATTTTGCCGGTGACAGGGTCGGTGCTCGGGGTCACGTTGATGCCCGTCACGCCGCTGAAGTTCAGCGAGTCGCCTGGCTGGCTGTTGGTCAGTACCACGGTGGCGCCGGTCAGTTGGGTGCTGTCCGGGTCGGTGATCTTGATGTCAGTGTCAGCAATCGACACGCCAGTGCCGCCTTCGGTGAAGGTGGTTTTGAAGTCAGCTCCGATGGCGCCGCTGGAGTTGTTGGCATCCAGGTCGATGACCGGCGGCGCATCGTTGTCGATGATATCGGTGCTGACGCTGCCATTGCCCACCACCAGGTTTTCGAAGTTGCCCCCGGTGGCCTTGTCGATGGTGATGACGATCTTTTCCGTTGGCTCGGTGATCTTGTCGTCGAGTGTGCGGATATCAAACGGCACGCTGCTGGAGCCGGCCGGGATCTTCACGGTGTACACGCCGTTGAAGTCCGAACCGTCGGTGGCGGTGCCGCTGTACTTGAGCGTCACGGTTACGTCGGTCAGCGGCGGGTTGCTCAGCGTCAGGGTGTAGTGTGCCGTGCCGCCTTCAGTCACCGACGCGTCGCCGGTGATGCCGATGGTGGTGTTGTTGACTACATCCGTCACCTTGGTGACCACGGTGCTGCCATCGAGGATCAAGTGTTCGTACTTGTCGCCACCGCTGACCACGCCGGTGATTTTGGTGGTGACGTCATTGGCGCCGACATACGCATCGTTAGGCGCGGTTGCGGTGATGAAGCTGGTGGACTTGCCATTGCCGATGGTGATGGTCGAGCCGTTATCCAGCCTTACCACCAGGTCGGAGCCAACGTTGTTCACAGCCACGCCGTTCTTGTCGACCAGGGACGCGGTATAGACGATCTGCCCGCCCTCGCTGACCGAGCCAGTGGCCTTGAGTACAACGGTCACGTCATCGATGGTGTCGTTGATCGTGGTGGTCGCGCCGCCCGGGGTGATGCTTACACCCTCGAAATTACCGCCGGTAGTGCCGGTGATCTTGACGGTCTGGGTGCTCTTGTCGATGAACACATCATCGGTAGGTGCAGGGACGGTGACAGTGCCCGCGGTTGCACCCTGCTTGATGGTGATGCTGGAACCGTTATCGAGCTGGACCACCATGTCGCTGCCGGCCTTGTTGCTCAAGGTCGCGTTGTAAGTGATCTGGCCACCTTCGTTGACGGCCGTCGGGGCGGTCAGGGTGACGCTGGTCAGATCGGTGGAGCCCGGGGTGTCGGTCACGGTGGTGCTCACCGCAGTCGTGCCTGGCACCAGATTTTCAAAATGTTCGCTGCCGGTCACGCCTTTGATTGCCGTGGTGACGGTCTGGTCGCCCTTGTAGACATCATTTGGCGCGACGGTGGTGATTGTGCCGCTGGACTGGTTAACGCCGATAGTGATGGTCTTGCCGTTATCCAGGGTGACGGTGAGCGGGTTGGTGATGTTGGTCACCGGCACGCCGTTTTTATCCACAAGGCTGGCGGTATAGACGATATTGCCGCCTTCGCCGACAGTCGTGGTGGCGGTCAGAACCACATCGACCTTATCGATGGTGTCGTTGATCGTGGTGGTTGCGCCGTTGCCTGCAACTTCCAACTTCTCGAAGTTGCCGCCAGTGGTTTCGGTGATCTTGACCGTCTGGGTGCTCTTGTCGATGAACACATCATCGGTCGGTGCAGGTACGGTCACGGTGCCGACGGTGTCGCCAGCCTTGATGGTGATCGAAGAGCCGTTGTCCAGCTTCAAGGTGACGTCGGTGCCGGCCTTGTTGCTCAAGGTGGCGGTGTAGGTGATCTGGCCGCCTTCGTTGACGGCGTTTGGCGCAGTCAGCGTAACCGTCGTGGTGTTATCGGTACCCGGTGTATCCGTAACGGTGGTGTTGACCGCCGTAATACCCGGTACCAGATTTTCGAAATGCTCGCCGCCAGTCACGCCTTTGATGGCGGTGGTGACGGTTTGGTCGCCTTTGTACACATCATCCGGCGCCACAACCGAGACAGAACCGCTGCTTTGGTTCACGCCGATAGTGATGGTCTTGCCGTTATCCAGGGTAACGGTGAGCGGGTTGGTGATGTTAGTCACCGGCACGCCGTTTTTATCCACAAGGCTGGCGGTGTAGACGATATTGCCGCCTTCGCCGACAGTAGATGTGGCGGTGAGCACCACATCGACCTTGTCGATGGTGTCGTTGATCGTGGTGGTTGCGCCGTTGCCTGCAACTTCCAACTTCTCAAAGTTGCCGCCAGAAGCGTCAGTGATCTTGACGGTCTGGGTGCTCTTGTCGATGAACACGTCATCGGTAGGCGCCGGTACGGTCACGGTGCCGACAGTGTCGCCCGCCTTGATCGTGATGCTCGAGCCGTTGTCCAGCTTCAAGGTGACGTCGGTGCCGGCCTTGTTGCTCAAGGTGGCGGTGTAGGTGATCTGTCCACCTTCGTTTGCCTCAGACGGAGCCGTCAGGGTCACGGTGGTGGTGTTGTCGGTACCCGGTGTGTCAGTCACTGTCGTGGTGACTTTATCGGTACCTGGAACCAGATTTTCGAAATGCTCGCCGCCAGTGACACCTTTGATCGCAGTGGTGACGGTCTGGTCACCTTTGTACACATCATCCGGTGCCACAACCGAGACAGAACCGCTGCTTTGGTTCACGCCGATAGTGATGGTCTTGCCGTTATCCAGGGTAACGGTGAGCGGGTTGGTGATGTTAGTCACCGGCACGCCGTTTTTGTCCACAAGGCTGGCGGTGTAGACGATATTGCCGCCTTCGCCGACAGTCGTGGTGGCGGTCAGAACCACGTCCACCTTGTCGATGGTGTCGTTGATCGTGGTGGTTGCGCCGTTGCCTGCGACTTCCAATTTTTCGAAGTTGCCGCCAGTGGTCTCAGTGATCTGGACCGTCTGGGTGCTCTTATCGATGAACACGTCATCGGTGGGTGCAGGGACGGTCACGGTGCCGACGGTGTCGCCAGCCTTGATGGTGATGCTTGAGCCGTTATCGAGTTTGAGCGTTACGTCAGTGCCTGCTTTGTTGGAAAGCGTGGCGGTGTACGTAATTTGACCACCTTCGTTAACGGCGCTCGGCGCAGTCAACGTGACCGTCGTGGTGTTGTCAGTGCCCGGAGTATCCGTAACGGTGGTGTTCACCGCGGTAGTGCCAGGGACCAGGTTTTCGAAATGCTCGCCGCCGGTCACGCCTTTAATGGCGGTGGTGACGGTTTGGTCACCTTTGTACACATCATCCGGTGCCACAACCGAGACAGAACCGCTGCTTTGGTTCACGCCGATAGTGATGGTCTTGCCGTTATCCAGGGTAACGGTGAGCGGGTTGGTGATGTTAGTCACCGGCACGCCGTTTTTGTCCACAAGGCTGGCGGTGTAGACGATATTGCCGCCTTCGCCGACAGTCGTGGTGGCGGTCAGAACCACGTCCACCTTGTCGATGGTGTCGTTGATCGTGGTGGTTGCGCCGTTGCCTGCGACTTCCAATTTTTCGAAGTTGCCGCCAGTGGTCTCAGTGATCTGGACCGTCTGGGTGCTCTTATCGATGAACACGTCATCGGTGGGTGCAGGGACGGTCACGGTGCCGACGGTGTCGCCAGCCTTGATGGTGATGCTTGAGCCGTTATCGAGTTTGAGCGTTACGTCAGTGCCTGCTTTGTTGGAAAGCGTGGCGGTGTACGTAATTTGACCACCTTCGTTAACGGCGCTCGGCGCAGTCAACGTGACCGTCGTGGTGTTGTCAGTGCCCGGAGTATCCGTAACGGTGGTGTTCACCGCGGTAGTGCCAGGGACCAGGTTTTCGAAATGCTCGCCGCCGGTCACGCCTTTAATGGCGGTGGTGACGGTTTGGTCACCTTTGTACACATCATCCGGTGCCACAACCGAGACAGAACCGCTGCTTTGGTTCACGCCGATAGTGATGGTCTTGCCGTTATCCAGGGTAACGGTGAGCGGGTTGGTGATGTTAGTCACCGGCACGCCGTTTTTGTCCACAAGGCTGGCGGTGTAGACGATATTGCCGCCTTCGCCGACAGTCGTGGTGGCGGTCAGAACCACGTCCACCTTGTCGATGGTGTCGTTGATCGTGGTGGTTGCGCCGTTGCCTGCGACTTCCAATTTTTCGAAGTTGCCGCCAGTGGTCTCAGTGATCTGGACCGTCTGGGTGCTCTTATCGATGAACACGTCATCGGTGGGTGCAGGGACGGTCACGGTGCCGACGGTGTCGCCAGCCTTGATGGTGATGCTTGAGCCGTTATCGAGTTTGAGCGTTACGTCAGTGCCTGCTTTGTTGGAAAGCGTGGCGGTGTACGTAATTTGACCACCTTCGTTAACGGCGCTCGGCGCAGTCAACGTGACCGTCGTGGTGTTGTCAGTGCCCGGAGTATCCGTAACGGTGGTGTTCACCGCGGTAGTGCCAGGGACCAGGTTTTCGAAATGCTCGCCGCCGGTCACGCCTTTAATGGCGGTGGTGACGGTTTGGTCACCTTTGTACACATCATCCGGTGCCACAACCGAGACAGAACCGCTGCTTTGGTTCACGCCGATAGTGATGGTCTTGCCGTTATCCAGGGTAACGGTGAGCGGGTTGGTGATGTTAGTCACCGGCACGCCGTTTTTGTCCACAAGGCTGGCGGTGTAGACGATATTGCCGCCTTCGCCGACAGTCGTGGTGGCGGTCAGAACCACGTCCACCTTGTCGATGGTGTCGTTGATCGTGGTGGTTGCGCCGTTGCCTGCGACTTCCAATTTTTCGAAGTTGCCGCCAGTGGTCTCAGTGATCTGGACCGTCTGGGTGCTCTTATCGATGAACACGTCATCGGTGGGTGCAGGGACGGTCACGGTGCCGACGGTGTCGCCAGCCTTGATGGTGATGCTTGAGCCGTTATCGAGTTTGAGCGTTACGTCAGTGCCTGCTTTGTTGGAAAGCGTGGCGGTGTACGTAATTTGACCACCTTCGTTAACGGCGCTCGGCGCAGTCAACGTGACCGTCGTGGTGTTGTCAGTGCCCGGAGTATCCGTAACGGTGGTGTTCACCGCGGTAGTGCCAGGGACCAGGTTTTCGAAATGCTCGCCGCCGGTCACGCCTTTAATGGCGGTGGTGACGGTTTGGTCACCTTTGTACACATCATCCGGTGCCACAACCGAGACAGAACCGCTGCTTTGGTTCACGCCGATAGTGATGGTCTTGCCGTTATCCAGGGTAACGGTGAGCGGGTTGGTGATGTTAGTCACCGGCACGCCGTTTTTGTCCACAAGGCTGGCGGTGTAAACAATATTGCCGCCTTCGCCGACGGTGGTGGTTGCACTCAGGACCACATCGACCTTGTCGATGGTGTCGTTGATGGTGGTGGTTGCGCCGTTGCCTGCAACTTCTAACTTCTCAAAGTTGCCGCCAGAAGCGTCAGTGATCTTGACGGTCTGGGTGCTCTTGTCGATGAACACGTCATCGGTCGGTGCAGGGACCGTCACAGTGCCGACGGTGTCACCGGCCTTGATGGTGATGCTCGAACCGTTGTCGAGTTTCAGCGTTACATCAGTGCCCGCTTTATTGGAGAGCGTAGCGGTATAGGTGATCTGGCCGCCTTCGTTAACGGTATTTGGCGCAGTCAGCGTCACGGTAGTGGTGTTATCGGTGCCTGGGGTGTCAGTCACAGTCGTCGTGACTTTATCGGTCCCCGGAACCAGATTTTCGAAATGCTCGCCGCCAGTGACGCCTTTGATGGTGGTGGTGACGGTTTGGTCGCCTTTGTAGACATCATCTGGCGCCAAGACGGAAACAGTGCCGCTCGACTGATTCACGCCGATGGTAATGCTCTGGCCGTTATCCAAGGTTACGGTCAACGGGTTGGTGATGTTAGTCACCGGCACGCCGTTTTTATCCACAAGGCTGGCGGTGTAAACGATATTGCCGCCTTCGCCGACGGTGGTGGTTGCACTCAAGACCACATCGACCTTGTCGATGGTGTCGTTGATGGTGGTGGTTGCGCCGTTGCCTGCAACTTCTAACTTCTCAAAGTTGCCGCCAGAAGCGTCAGTGATCTTGACGGTCTGGGTGCTCTTGTCGATGAACACGTCATCGGTCGGTGCAGGGACCGTCACAGTGCCGACGGTGTCACCGGCCTTGATGGTGATGCTCGAACCGTTGTCGAGTTTCAGCGTTACATCAGTGCCCGCTTTATTGGAGAGCGTAGCGGTATAGGTGATCTGGCCGCCTTCGTTAACGGTATTTGGCGCAGTCAGCGTCACGGTAGTGGTGTTATCGGTGCCTGGGGTGTCAGTCACAGTCGTCGTGACTTTATCGGTCCCCGGAACCAGATTTTCGAAATGCTCGCCGCCAGTGACGCCTTTGATGGTGGTGGTGACGGTTTGGTCGCCTTTGTAGACATCATCTGGCGCCAAGACGGAAATAGTGCCGCTCGACTGATTCACGCCGATGGTAATGCTCTGGCCGTTATCCAAGGTTACGGTCAACGGGTTGGTGATGTTAGTCACCGGCACGCCGTTTTTATCCACAAAGCTGGCGGTGTAAACGATATTGCCGCCTTCGCCGACGGTGGTGGTTGCACTCAGGACCACATCGACCTTGTCGATGGTGTCGTTGATGGTGGTGGTTGCGCCGTTGCCTGCAACTTCTAACTTCTCAAAGTTGCCGCCAGAAGCGCCAGTGATCTTGACGGTCTGGGTGCTCTTGTCGATGAACACGTCATCGGTCGGTGCAGGGACGGTCACGGTGCCGACAGTGTCGCCCGCCTTGATCGTGATGCTCGAACCATTGTCGAGTTTTAGCGTGACGTCAGTGCCTGCTTTGTTGGAAAGCGTGGCGGTGTACGTAATTTGACCACCTTCGTTAACGGCACTCGGCGCAGTCAGCGTCACGGTAGTGGTGTTATCGGTGCCTGGGGTGTCAGTCACAGTCGTGGTGACTTTATCGGCCCCTGGAACCAGGTTCTCAAAGTGCTCGCCGCCGGTCACGCCTTTGATGGCGGTGGTGACGGTTTGATCGCCTTTGTAGACGTCATCAGGTGCAACAACCGAAACGCTAGCGCTCGATTCGTTAACACCGATGGTGATGGTCTTTCCGTTATCCAGGGTGACAGTCAGTGGGTTGGTGATGTTAGTCACCGGCGCGCCGTTCTTATCCACAAGGCTGGCGGTGTAGACGATGTTGCCGCCTTCGCCGACGGTGGTGGTAGCGGTCAGAACCACATCGACCTTATCGATGGTGTCGTTGATCGTGGTGGTCGCACCGTTGCCTGCCACTTCCAGTTTCTCGAAGTTGCCACCAGAAGCGTCAGTGATCTTGACGGTCTGGGTGCTCTTGTCGATGAACACGTCATCGGTCGGTGCAGGGACGGTCACGGTGCCGACAGTGTCGCCCGCCTTGATCGTGATGCTCGAGCCGTTGTCCAGCTTCAAGGTGACGTCGGTACCGGCCTTGTTGCTCAAGGTCGCGGTGTAGGTGATCTGGCCACCTTCGTTAACAGCACTTGGTGCAGTCAACGTCACCGTCGTCGTGTTATCGGTACCCGGAGTATCGGTGACGGTGGTGTTCACCGCCGCAGTACCTGGAACCAGATTTTCAAAGTGTTCGCCGCCGGTTACGTCTTTGATAGCGGTGGTGACGGTTTGGTCGCCTTTGTACACATCATCCGGAGCCACAACAGTAGCGGTGCCGCTCGACTGGTTCACACCAATGGTGATGGTCTGGCCATTATCCAAAGTGACGGTCAGCGGGTTGGTGATGTTAGCCACCGGCGCGCCGTTTTTATCCACAAGGCTGGCGGTATAAACGATATTGCCGCCTTCGCCGACGGTGGTGGTTGCACTCAGGACCACATCGACCTTGTCGATGGTGTCGTTGATCGTCGTGGTCGCACCATTGCCCGCAACTTCCAACTTCTCGAAGTTGCCGCCAGTGGTCTCAGTGATCTTGACCGTCTGGGTGCTCTTGTCGATGAACACGTCATCGGTAGGCGCAGGGACGGTCACGGTGCCGACAGTGTCGCCCGCCTTGATCGTGATGCTCGAGCCGTTGTCCAGCTTCAAGGTGACGTCGGTACCGGCCTTGTTGCTCAAGGTCGCGGTGTAGGTGATCTGGCCGCCTTCGTTAACGGCGTTTGGCGCAGTCAGCGTGACAGTCGTGGTGTTGTCAGTGCCCGGGGTATCTGTAACGGTGGTGTTAACCGCCGCAGTACCTGGAACCAGATTTTCAAAGTGTTCGCCGCCGGTTACGCCTTTGATAGCGGTAGTGACGGTCTGATCGCCTTTGTACACATCATCCGGAGCCACAACAGTAGCGGTGCCGCTCGACTGGTTCACACCAATGGTGATGGTCTGGCCATTATCCAAAGTGACGGTCAGCGGGTTGGTGATGTTAGCCACCGGCGCGCCGTTTTTATCCACAAGGCTGGCGGTGTAGACGATGTTGCCGCCTTCGCCGACGGTGGTGGTTGCACTCAGGACCACATCGACCTTGTCGATGGTGTCGTTGATGGTGGTGGTCGCGCCGTTACCTGCAACTTCCAGTTTCTCGAAGTTGCCACCAGAAGCGTCAGTGATCTTGACGGTCTGGGTGCTCTTGTCGATGAACACGTCATCGGTCGGTGCAGGGACGGTCACGGTGCCGACAGTGTCGCCCGCCTTGATCGTGATGCTCGAGCCGTTGTCCAGCTTCAAGGTGACGTCGGTGCCGGCCTTGTTGCTCAAGGTGGCGGTGTAGGTGATCTGGCCACCTTCGTTAACAGCGCTTGGTGCAGTCAGTGTGACGGTGGTGGTGTTATCGGTACCCGGAGTGTCAGTCACAGTTGTGGTGACTTTATCAGTCCCTGGGACCAAGTTCTCAAAGTGCTCGCCGCCAGCCACGCCTTTGATGGTGGTGGTGACGGTTTGGTCGCCTTTGTAGACGTCATCTGGCGCCAAGACCGAAACAGTGCCGCTCGACTGATTCACGCCGATGGTAATGCTCTGGCCGTTATCCAAGGTTACGGTCAACGGGTTGGTGATGTTGGTCACCGGTGCGCCGTTTTTATCCACAAGGCTGGCGGTGTAAACGATATTGCCGCCTTCGCCGACAGTCGTGGTAGCGCTCAGAACCACATCGACCTTGTCGATGGTGTCGTTGATCGTGGTGGTTGCGCCGTTGCCTGCAACTTCCAACTTCTCGAAGTTACCGCCAGTGGTCTCAGTGATCTGGACGGTCTGGGTACTCTTGTCGACGAACACGTCATCGGTAGGCGCCGGAACAGTCACCGTTCCAACGGTATCGCCGGCCTTGATGGTGATCGACGAACCGTTATCCAACTTCAAGGTGACGTCAGTACCGGCCTTGTTGCTCAAGGTCGCGGTATAGGTGATCTGGCCACCTTCGTTAACGGCATTTGGCGCAGTCAACGTGACAGTCGTGGTGTTGTCGGTGCCTGGAGTATCAGTCACAGTCGTAGTGACTTTGTCGGTCCCTGGAACCAAATTCTCGAAGTGCTCACCGCCAGTGACGCCTGTGATAGCGGTGGTGACGGTTTGGTCGCCTTTGTACACATCATCCGGAGCCACAACAGTAGCGGTGCCGCTCGACTGGTTCACACCAATGGTGATGGTCTGGCCATTATCCAAAGTGACGGTCAGCGGGTTGGTGATGTTAGCCACCGGCGCGCCGTTTTTATCCACAAGGCTGGCGGTGTAGACGATGTTGCCGCCTTCGCCCACGGTGGTGGTGGCGGTCAGCACCACATCGACCTTGTCGATGGTGTCGTTGATCGTGGTAGTCGCGCCGTTGCCTGCAACTTCCAACTTCTCGAAGTTACCGCCAGTGGTCTCAGTGATCTGGACGGTCTGGGTACTCTTGTCGACGAACACGTCATCGGTAGGCGCCGGAACAGTCACCGTTCCAACGGTATCGCCGGCCTTGATGGTGATCGACGAACCGTTATCCAACTTCAAGGTGACGTCAGTACCGGCCTTGTTGCTCAAGGTCGCGGTGTAGGTGATTTGGCCACCTTCGTTCACCGCGCTAGGCGCGGTCAGCGTGACAGTCGTGGTGTTATCAGTATCGGGAGTATCGGTAACGGTGGTGTTAACCGCCGCAGTACCTGGAACCAGATTTTCAAAGTGTTCGCCGCCGGTTACGCCTTTGATAGCGGTAGTGACGGTTTGATCGCCTTTGTACACATCATCTGGCGCCAAGACGGAAACACTGCCGCTCGACTGATTCACGCCGATGGTAATGCTCTGGCCGTTATCCAGAGTGACAGTCAATGGATTGGTGATGTTAGTCACCGGCACGCCGTTTTTATCCACAAGGCTGGCGGTGTAGACGATATTGCCGCCTTCTCCGACAGTCGTGGTAGCGCTCAGAACCACATCGACCTTGTCGATGGTGTCATTGATCGTCGTGGTTGCGCCGTTGCCTGCCACTTCCAATTTTTCGAAGTTGCCGCCAGTAGTCTCGGTGATCTGGACGGTCTGGGTGCTCTTATCGATGAACACGTCATCGGTCGGTGCACGCACAGTCACGGAGCCCACGGTATCGCCCGCTTTAATGGTGATCGACGAGCCGTTGTCGAGTTTCAACGTTACGTCAGTGCCCGCTTTATTGGAAAGCGTAGCGGTATACGTAACCTGTCCACCCTCGTTCGCCTCGGTCGGTGCCGTCAGCGTCACGGTGGTGGTGTCGATCGAATCAGTAACCGTAGTGACCGCCGGTGTGGTACTCGGCACCAGGCTTTCAAAATTGCCGCCGGTCGCGCCGGTGATGGTCGTGCTGACGGTGCTGCCATTGACGTAGACGTCATTGGGCGGCGTGTCCACGACCACGCTGCCGACGGACTCGCCCGCCTTGATAGTGATCACCGAGCCATTGCTCAAGGTGACAGTTACAGGCGTCTGCGCCGGGTTGGTCAAGGTCGCGGTGTAGGTGATCTGCCCGCCTTCGGTCACGGTTTCGCCAGCGGTCAGCGTGACGGTGGTGGTATCGACCGAATCAGTAATGGTGGTGACCGCAGGCGTGGTGCTCGGCACCAGGTTTTCAAAATTGCCGCCGGTTGCACCGGTAATGGTGGTGCTGACGGTCGAACCATTGTTGTAGACGTCGTTCGCCGCAGTATCGACAACCACGGTGCCCGCCGACTCGCCGGCCTTGATGGTAATCACCGAGCCATTGCTCAAGGTGACGGTCACAGGCGTCTGCGCCGGGTTGGTCAGGGTGGCGGTGTAGGTGATCTGGCCGCCTTCAGTGACGTTGCCGTCGGCTGTCAGGGTAACGGTGGTGGTATCGACCGAATCAGTAATGGTGGTGACCGCAGGCGTGGTGCTCGGCACCAGGTTTTCAAAGTTGCCGCCGGTTGCACCGGTAATGGTGGCGCTGACAGTCGAACCGTTGTTGTAGACGTCGTTCGCCGGGGTGTCGACCACCACGGTGCCCGTTGACTCGCCCGCCTTGATGGTAATCACCGAGCCATTGCTCAAGGTCACGGTGACAGGCGTTTGTGCCGGATTGGTAAGGGTTGCGGTGTAGGTGATCTGCCCACCTTCGGTCACCGTATCGCCAGCGCTCAGCGTGACGGTAGTGGTGTCGACCGAATCAGTAATGGTGGTGACCGCAGGCGTGGTGCTCGGCACCAGGTTTTCGAAATTACCGCCGCTTGCACCAGTAATGGTGGTGCTGACAGTCGAACCGTTGTTGTAGACGTCGTTCGCCGGGGTGTCGACCACCACGGTGCCCGTTGACTCGCCCGCCTTGATGGTAATCACCGAGCCATTGCTCAAGGTGACGGTGACAGGCGTCTGCGCCGGGTTGGTCAAGGTGGCGGTGTAGGTGATCTGCCCACCTTCGGTCACCGTATCGCCTGCGGTCAGCGTCACGGTGGTGGTGTCGATGGTGTCGGTGATCTGCGTCACGGCCGGGTTAGGGTCGAGGGTCAACACCAGGTTGCCGCCGCCGCTGGTACCGGTAACGCTGACGCTGATCTGGCTTGGATCGATGTAGGGGCTGTCGTTGGGGGCCAGGGGCACATTAACGGTGCCGGTCAGTTGGCCCGACGGGATGGTGATCACCGCGCCATTGGACAAGGTCACGGTCAGGTCGCTGGTGGAGGGCCGCGTAACGGTGGCGGTATAGGTCAGCACACCGCCGGCTTCGGTGATGGTGGGGGTTGCGCTCAGGGACAGGGTCGCGGGCTGCAGCGCCAAGCCGGAATCAGCAGTGCCTGGTGCGCCGGCCAACGCGTTGAGTGTCGAGGTGCCCTGGCCGAGAGGGCCGGTTGGGAAACCGATGGTCGGGTCGACACGGCCGGCGGTAGCGTCCAGCACCACGAAGCTGTGACCACCCCCCGCGGCGCCATTACCGGCAGCGGTTGCCCCTGCGGCCGTGGCTTCCAGCTCGGTGGTCGGGTCGGCACCGGCGGCGATGGCTTGTTGCAGCTCGGCCACCGACGGCGCAGCCTGCTCCGTGGCAGCGGCCAGGTCGACGCTGGAGTCCGGTAGATCGGCGCTCCACTGAGTGTCCCGGCCCAGGTCCAGGATACGGCCGTCGGCCAGTTCCAGGCTCACTGCGCCCGACATGCCAGTGTCGACCTGGTCGCCTGCGAACAAGCGATCACCTTCAATAAGGACGCGACGAGTGCCTTCCGGAGAAATAACGAAAACTTGACCAACAATGCTTTTGACGATGGCAACAACACTGCTCATTAAAATTTTCTCCGGCGATTCGTTCGAAATTCCATTTTGCAGCGCGCAATTAGGGCTGCCAATTGGAGGACGTAGTCTATAAAGCGATTGACGTCAAATATTTGGCTAGATTTTTTAGTGATCTAGTTTGTGCCAAACTATTGACCTTATGGCCGCCATCCTAAACAATCGCTTCCGTAATGTCACATTGATATTTAAGCGGCGAACCGTCCTACATGTGTGAAGCAGTTCCGTTTTTTGAACTTTCCGACGTACGGTCATTACGGTAGCCATTATCCGACGCAGCGGTGCTAATCGCTGTGATTTGAGACAAGAAGTCTTGGGGAAATTTTTAAATGCGCCTGCACCTGTTCAAGGCAATTCCGTTCGTTCTCGCCGCCAGTTTCGTACAAGCCCAGACGCTGCCCCAAGCCATGCAACAGGCCTTGGATGTGCACCCGGAAATCCAGGCAGGTGTTAACAGCCGCATCGCTGCTGACTATCAACTGCGCGCCGCACAAGGTGGCTACCTGCCGCGAGTCGACCTGAACGCCGGCTATGGCCGCCAAGGGACCGACAACGCCACCTCCCGCGCCAACAACCCCAGCGGCAACCACTGGGACACGCTCAACCGCGGTGAATCCAGCCTGCGCCTGCAGCAAATGATTTTTGACGGTTTCGCCACCTCCAGCGAAGTCGGGCGTCAACAAGCCAACGTTAATGCCCGTGCCTACTCCTTGCTGGGTACGTCCGAGCGTACGGCGTTGACCGTTGCCCAGGTCTACCTGGAAGTGTTGACCCGCCGTGAGTTCGTGCGCCTGGCTGAAGACAACCTGCGCAATCACGAACGCATCTACGATCAGATCAAGTTGCGCACGCAGCGCGGCGTCGGCAACGGTGCCGACCAGGACCAAGCCGAAGCGCGCCTGGCCCAGGCCCGCAACAACCTGATCACCGAGCAGACCAACCTGGCAGACGCGCAAACCAACTACCTCAGCGCCGTCGGCCAGATGCCCGACCAGCTCGAGCGCCCGGCGCCGTTCATGGCCATGCTGCCGGCGGACCTGAATGAAGCCCGTCGCCAGATGCTCGACAACAGCCCTGTCCTGCGTTCGGCCGAGTCGGATATCTCCGCCGCCGAAAAACAGTACGAAGCCGCCAAATCCAGCTTCTACCCACGCTTTGACGCTGAGCTTGGCACCAACGCCGACAACAACGTCTCCGGTGATCCGAACCACAGCAACGGCTGGGAAGCCATGGTGCGCATGCGCTTCAACCTGTTCGCCGGCGGTAGCAACAAGGCCGACCTGCAATCGAAGTCCTACCAGGCCAACCAGGCCCTGGATATCCGCAACAACGCCTTGCGCCAACTCAATGAAGAGCTAGGCTTGGCCTGGAACGCGTTGAACAACGCCAATGCGCAATTGCCAGTGGCTCAGCAATATGTGGACCATAGCTCCCGTGTACGCACCTCCTACCAGCAACAGTTCAGCCTCGGTCAACGCACCCTGCTGGATTTGCTCGACAGCGAAAATGAATTGTTCACCGCTTCCCGCCGCCTGGAAGAAATCAAGAACATTCAGTTATTTACTCAGTATCGAATCAAGGCGACCATGGGTGAATTGCTCAAGAGCCAGGGAGTGGTCGCACCAATGGCTTCCGTCGTACAGAACGACGTGAAACCTAAAGTCCAACTGCCTGGGATGAATTGAGCCACCCCAATAGCCCCATCTGTTAGTCGAGAGTGCACCGCGTGGAACCTGAAAGCAGTCGAGTTCATCTCAGTCATGATCCACGCGCCCTGCATGACGACCCGTTGCTCGACGGGCTGTTGGCGCTCTGCGCCCTGCATCAGAAACCGGCCAGCGCGGCCATGCTCACTACCGGCCTGCCGCTGCCCTCGCAACGCTTGAGCGCCGAGTTGTTGCCGCGTGCCGCTGCACGGGCCGGGCTGCAAGGCCGGCTGCTGCAACGCAAGCTGGAGCAGATCCCCACGATTGCATTGCCGGCGCTGCTGTTGCTCAAGGACGGTCGCAGTACCGTGCTGGTCGGCTGGGAAGGCGAGGATGAAGCACGGATCCTGCTCAGCGAAAGCGACGGCGGCGAAGTGCTGATCAAACGCGAAGCATTGGTCGACGATTACATCGGCAAGGTCTTCTTCGCCCAGCCGCAACACAAATTCGACGTCAACCACGGCAGCCTGATTCCACGGGCGCGGTCGTGGTTCCGTGACACCCTCATGCGTTCGCGCTGGCTCTACACCGACGCCATCGCCGCCAGTTTCCTGATCAACATCATCGCCATGGCTGCGCCGCTGTTCGTGATGAACGTATACGACCGCGTCGTGCCGAACCAGGCCACCGCCACCCTGTGGGTGCTGGCCGTGGGCATCTGCGGCGCGTACCTGTTCGACCTTGTCCTCAAGAGTCTGCGCAGCCTGTGCCTGGACCTGGCCGGCAAGAAAACCGACTTGATCATCTCGGCCACGCTGTTCGAACGCATCGTCGGCATGTCCATGAAGTACCGCCCGGCACGGGTCGGCAGCTTCGCCCAGAACATCCATGAGTTTCAAAGCCTGCGCGACTTCCTTGCGTCGCTGACCCTCACCAGCCTGATCGACCTGCCGTTTACCTTGCTGATCTTCCTGGTGATCGCCATCCTCGGCGGGCATCTGGTGTGGGTGCCGGTGCTGGCGTTCCCGCTTGCCCTGGGCATCGGCTATGCCCTGCAAAAGCCCTTGGTGGCAACCATGGAACGCACCATGGCCCTGGCCGCCGAGCGCCAGTCGAGCCTGATCGAGACCCTCGCCGGGCTCGATGCGGTCAAGGTCAACAATGCCGAGAGCGAGCGCCAATACGGCTGGGAACAGACCATCGGTACCCTGAGCCGGCTGGAGCTGCGGGTGAAGTTGCTGTCGGGCCTGTCGATGAACATGACCCTGCTGATCCAGCAATTGGCCGGCGTGATCATGATCGTGTTCGGCGTGTACCAGATCATCGACGGCAACCTCAGCATGGGCGGCCTGATTGCCTGCTACATGCTCAGTGGCCGCGCCCTGAGCCCATTGGCCTCGCTGTCGGGCCTGCTGACGCGCTACCAGCAAGCCAAGGTCACCATGACCTCGGTGGACCAGATGATGGAGCTGCCCCAGGAGCGCAATTTCGACGAGCGCCCCATGAGCCGCCGTACCCTGCAAGGCGCCATCGAATGCCGGGGCCTGAATTTCACCTACCCGAACCAACAGAACCCGGCGCTGAAAAACATCAACCTGGTGATCAAGCCCGGGGAAAAAATCGGCATCATCGGCCGCAGCGGCTCGGGCAAAAGCTCCCTGGCCAAATTGATCGTCGGCCTGTACCAGCCCGACTCCGGCGCCCTGCTGGTGGACGGCGTGGACGTACGCCAGATCGACGTCAGCGAACTGCGCCACAACATTGGCTACGTTGCCCAAGACATCCAATTGCTCGCCGGCACCTTGCGCGACAACCTGGTATCGGGGGCGCGCTACGTCGAGGACGAAATGGTCCTGCAAGCCGCCGAACTGGCCGGCGTGCACGAATTCGCCCGCCTGCACCCCCAAGGTTACGAGCTGCAAGTCGGCGAGCGTGGGCAGAACTTGTCCGGCGGCCAGCGCCAGAACGTCGCCCTGGCCCGAGCGCTGCTGCTCAACCCGCCCATGCTGCTGCTGGATGAGCCCACCAGCGCCATGGACAACACCGGTGAAGAACGCTTGAAGCAACGCCTGCAGGCCGTGGTGCAAAACAAGACCGTGGTTCTGGTCACGCACCGCGCCTCACTGCTCTCCCTGGTGGACCGCCTGCTGGTGGTCGACCGTGGACAGATTCTCGCGGACGGCCCGAAAGCCGTGGTCATGGAAGCGTTGAAAAAGGGGCAGATCAGTGTTGCTTAACTCCATCAAGAGTGCGGTCGGGCGCTATTTCAAAGGTTCCGACTCGCTGCAGGGTCAGCCCTTGCCCGAGGTCAACAAAGCCCTGATCGAAGATGCGCCGCGGGTCATCCGCCTGACCATCTGGGCGATCATCGGGTTCTTCGTGTTCCTGGTGGTGTGGGCAGGGTTTTCCCAGATCGACGAGGTGACCCGTGGCGACGGCAAGGCGATTCCGTCGTCCAAGTTGCAGAAAATCCAGAACCTGGAAGGCGGTATCGTCGCCGAGCTGTACGTCAAGGAAGGCCAGATCGTCGAAGCCGGTGCGCCATTGATCCGCCTCGACGATACGCGGTTTGTCTCCAACGCTGGGGAAACCGAAGCCCTGCGCCTGGCCATGCAACTGCGCGTGGAGCGCCTCAGTGCACAGGTGGACGATCGCCCGCTGAACATCCCCGACGACGTGCTCAAGGCTGCGCCGAGCCAGGCCGCCAACGAGCGCTCCCTGTATGAAAGCCGGCGCCAGCAATTGAAAGACGAAGTCGGCGGTCTGCAGGAGCAACTGGTACAGCGCCAGCAAGAACTGCGCGAGTTCACCTCCAAGCAGGGCCAGTACCGCAGCCAGTTGTCCCTGCAACGCCAGGAAATCAACATGTCCGAGCCGCTGGTGGCCCAGGGCGCGGTGTCCCCGGTGGAAGTGCTGCGCCTCAAGCGCGCCGAAATGGAAACCCGCGGCCAGTTGGACGCCACCACCCTGGCGATCCCTCGCGCCGAGTCGGCGATCAAGGAAGTGCAGCGCAAGATCGACGAAACCCGCGGCAAATTCCGCAGTGAAGCCCTGACCCAGCTCAACGAAGCCCGTACCGAGCTGAACAAGGCCGAATCCACCGGTCGCGCCCTGGAAGACCGCGTCAGTCGCACCCTGGTTACCTCGCCGGTACGTGGGATCGTCAAGCAGCTGTTGGTCAACACCGTCGGTGGCGTCATCCAACCAGGCAGCGACATGGTCGAAATCGTGCCGTTGAACGACACCTTGCTGGTGGAAGCCAAGATCCGTCCGCAAGACATCGCCTTCCTGCACCCAGGGCAGGAAGCGGTGGTCAAGTTTACTGCCTATGACTACACCATTTACGGCGGCCTCAAGGCCAAGCTCGAACGCATCGGTGCCGACACCATCACCGATGAAGACAAGAAAACCACCTATTACATGATCACCCTGCGCACCGACCGCAGCCACCTGGGCACCGATGAGAAGCCGCTGCTGATCATCCCGGGCATGGTTGCCTCGGTGGACATCATCACCGGCAAGAAAAGCATCCTCAGTTACCTGCTCAAGCCAATCATCAAGGCGCGGGCCGAGGCGTTGCACGAGCGGTAGATCTCCAGCGCCTGTGCCGGCCTCATCGGGGGCAAGCCCCCTCCCACATTTGACTGCGTTCACAATTCAAGTGTGGGAGGGGGCTTGCCCCCGATAGGGCCATCAGCATCACCTTGGAGCCCGAGCCATCTGCGCCGCAAGCTGTACCGCACCACTATCCAGGGGGATGCGCCTTTCTGAACCGGTAAAGCCTGCTAGGATTGCGCCCAGTTCACTCCCAATTGATCACGAGTGCTTGGCATGCAACTACCGGACATGAACCTGCTGGTCGCGCTCGACGCCTTGCTCGACGAGGGCAGCGTGGTTGGCGCTGCGCGGCGGATGAACCTGAGCCCGGCGGCCATGAGCCGCACCCTCACGCGTATCCGCGAGGCTGTAGGCGACCCGATCCTGGTGCGTGCCGGTCGGGGCCTGGTGCCGACCCCCAAGGCCCTGGAGCTGCAAGGCCAGGTGCGCAACGTGGTGGAGCAGGCGGCGTTGCTGTTTCGTTCGGCCGATCAAGTGGACTTGAGCACCTTGCGCCGTCGCTTCAGCGTACGCGCCAATGACTTCTTCATCGGCGTGTATGGCGGTCGGCTGTTCGACACCATGGAGCGCGTGGCCCCCCTGTGCGAACTGCGCTTCGTGCCCGAAGGCGACACCGACGACGAAGCCCTGCGCGAAGGGCGCCTGGATCTGCGGGTGAGCAACACCATGCCGGCCAGCCCGGAAGTGAAGGTGCAGAACCTGTTTTCCACCACCTTTGTCGGCCTGGCGCGGCAAGACCACCCGTTGTTCGACGAAGAAATCACCGCGGCACGCTTTGCCAGCTATTCCCACATCAGCATTTCACGGCGTGGCATTGCCCGTGGGCCGATCGACACCGCGCTGAATGAGCAGGGCCTGGAGCGTCGTGTGGCGATGATCGCGCCGGGCTTTCACGGTGCGATGTTCATGTTGCCGGAATCCGACCTGATCATGCCGGTGCCCAAGGAAGCGCTGCTAAGCGCCAAACGCCTGAACCTGCCACTGCGCGCGTTCCCGTTGCCGATCTCCTTGCCGACACTGGTATTGGCCCAGTCCTGGCACCCACGCTTCGACAAAGACCCGGCGCACAAATGGCTGCGCGAGACCATGCGAGAGAGTTGCCACGCCACCTGGCTCGAAGCCCAACCCACCTAAGTCTAAAGCCCTGCGCGGTCAAAAATGTGGGAGGGGGCTTGCCCCCGATAGCAAAGTGTCAGCTAGAAATTAGCTACCTGACACCCTGCAATCGGGGGCGAGCCCCCTCCCACATTTGGATTGCGCCTGGCGCACTTATAAGCTTCCGATAAGTAACTTTTTTGCAGGGTATAGCCTGATTAAACTGCTCAGGTATTTATCATTCCGAGTTACCTGTTCATGACATCCCTCGCTGCCCCCGCTTTCCAGGCCGCAGCCCAACCTGTTGCTCCAAGCCCGCCCGTGTTCGGCCCACGCATCATCATCGGCCTGATCGGCGTGCTGCTGGCGGTGCTGGTGTCCGGTCTCAACGAGATGGTCACCAAGGTCGCCCTCGCCGATATCCGCGGTGCGCTGTATATCGGTTTTGACGAAGGTACCTGGCTAGTCGCGGCCTACACGGCGACGTCCGTGGCGGCCATGGCCTTTGCACCGTGGTGTTCGGTGACGTTTTCGCTGCGCCGTTTCACGCTGTGCGCCATCGGTTTGTTCACCGTGCTGGGTATTCTCTGCCCGTTCGCGCCGAACTACGAAAGCCTGCTGCTGCTACGCACCGTGCAAGGTTTGGCCGGTGGCGCGCTGCCGCCGATGCTGATGACCGTGGCGCTACGTTTCCTGCCGGCCAACGTCAAGCTGTATGGCCTGGCCGGCTATGCCCTGACCGCCACCTTCGGCCCGAGCCTGGGTACGCCCCTGGCGGCGTTGTGGACCGAATACGTCGGCTGGCAATGGGCATTCTGGCAGATCGTCGCGCCGTGCCTGCTGTCGATGGCGGCTGTCGCTTATGGCCTGCCGCAAGACCCGCTGCGCCTGGAGCGCTTCAGGCAGTTCAACTGGCGCGGTCTGCTGCTAGGGTTCCCGGCGATCTGCATGCTGGTGATCGGTTTGTTGCAAGGCAATCGCCTGGATTGGTTCGAGTCGGGCCTGATCACCTTTCTGCTGAGTGGCGGCACCGTGTTGCTGGTGTTGTTCCTGCTCAACGAATGGTCGCAGCCAATACCCTTCTTCAAATTGCAGATGCTCGGCCTGCGCAACCTGGCCTTTGCCCTGATCGTGCTGGCCGGTGTGTTGATGGTGCTGACTTCGGTGATCATCATCCCGTCGAGTTTTCTCGCCCAGGTCCAGGGCTACCGGCCGCTGCAAACCGCGCCGGTGATGCTGCTGATGGCACTGCCGCAGTTGATCGCGTTGCCGCTGGTGGCGGCGCTGTGCAACCTGCGCTGGGTCGATTGCCGCTGGGTGCTGGGGATCGGCCTGGGCATGTTGGTGCTGTGCTGCATCGGCAGTTCACACCTGACCTCGGCGTGGATCCGCGATGATTTTTATGGCTGGTACCTGCTGCAGATTTTCGGCCAGCCGATGGCCGTGTTGCCGCTGCTGATGCTGTCCACCGGCAGCATCCAACCCATCGAAGGGCCGTTCGCCTCGGCCTGGTTCAATACCGTCAAGGGCCTGGCCGCTGTGATCGCCACCGCGGTGCTGGATACATTGACCACCCAGCGCGGGCATTTCCATTCAACCATGTTGGTGGACCGCCTCGGCAACTCGCCCCTGGCCGACACGCAGGCGCAGGGCCTCGCCCACCGCTTGCACGAGCAGACCGTGGTGCTGACCTCTTCGGATCTTTACGTCGTCATGGCCGGTGTCGCGGTGGCGTTGATCCTGCTGATTTTCTGGATGCCCACGCGGATCTATCCGCCTCGCGCTCCAACCTGACCACAAGGACTTTCCATGAAACGCAAAGACAAAATTGCCGTCGCCGTTATTGCTGTATTTGCCGTCGGCGTACTGGTTTACCTGGTCGCGCCGGGTGTGCTGGGCAGCAAGCGCCAGACTACCAACGACGCTTTCGTTGCTGCTGATTTCACCCTGGTAGCGCCGCGGGTGGCCGGCTTTATCAAGGAGGTGTTGGTGGAAGACAACCAGCGCGTCAAGGCCGGCCAGCTGTTGGCGTTGATCGACGACCGCGACTTTCGCGCCGCCGCCCAGGCTGCCGACGCCGATACCCTGGTGGCCCGGGCCCAACTGAAAAACGCCACTGCGACCCTGGAGCGTCAAAGCTCGGTGATCGCCCAGGCCCAGGCCACCGTGGCGGCTGATCGCGCCGAAGTGGCCTTCGCCGAACATGAACTGAATCGCTACAACCACCTTGCCGGCGTCGGCGCGGGCACGGTGCAGAACGCCCAGCAAGCCAAGACCCGCATCGACCAGGCCACCGCCCGGCTGGCCAAATCCACCGCGGTACTGGCGGCCGAGCGCAAGCAGATAGAAATCCTTACCGCCCAGCGTGATGCGGCCGAAGGTGGCCTCAAGCGTGCCCAGGCGGCGTTGGAAATGGCCAGTTATCAGCTGTCCTACACACGCATCGTCGCGCCGGTGGATGGCATGGTCGGCGAGCGCGCCGTGCGAGTTGGCGCCTATGTGACACCGGGCAGCAAGATCCTCGCGGTCGTGCCGCTGGCCGAGGCCTATGTGGTGGCCAATTTCCAAGAGACCCAACTGTCCCATATGCACGCCGGCCAAGCTGTGCAGGTCAGCGTCGACAGTCTTGACGGTGAGCTGCTCAAAGGCCATCTGGAAAGCCTGGCGCCGGCCACGGGGGTGACCTTTGCCTCGGTCAAGCCGGACAACGCCACCGGCAACTTCACCAAGGTGGTACAGCGTATTCCGGTGAAGATCGTGCTTGAGCCGAACCAGCCACTGACCGAGCGTTTGCGCGTTGGCATGTCGGTGGAAGCCAGCGTCGATACCCGGCCGGCCGCGCAACAGCGTGAGGTGGCCCAGCAATGAAACACGTCGCCTGGCTCACCTTGAGCCTCATCAGCCTGAGCGCCTGCACCGTCGGCCCGGATTTCCAACGGCCCCAAGGTCCACAGGTCAGCCAATGGAGCGAGCCCCAGGGTCGCCAAGCCGCAAGCCGTGCCGTCAGTGACCCCTTGCAGGAGCGCTGGTGGGACGTATTCCACGACGAGCAACTTTCAGCACTCACGCGCCGCGCCCTCAGCGATAACCTCGACCTGAAACTGGCCAGCAGCCGCCTGCAACAAAGTCGCGCCGTACGCCAAGTGACCACCGCCGAACGCTACCCCAACGTCGATGCCGACGGCGGTTACCAGCGCAAGCGCAACAGCGGCAAAGGCTTGAACGACCCCTCCGGCGAGAGCGGCCGCTCGGCCTTCAACCAATGGGACATGGGCTTCTCGGCCTCATGGGAACTGGACTTCTGGGGCCGGGTCAAGCGTGAAACCGAAGCAGCCGACGCCACCCTGGAGGTCGCCGAAAACGACCGCCGCGCCGTGTTGTTGTCGGTACTGGCCGAGACTGCCCAGGACTACATCCAACTGCGCGGCGTGCAGAGCACCCGTGCCGTTACCGAGCAAAACCTCGACGTGGCCCGTCACAGCCTCAAGCTCTCGCAATTGCGCCTGGCTGATGGCGTAGCGACCGACCTCGACGTGGCCGAAGCCGCCGCCCAGGTCGCGGCGATTGAAGCGCGCCTGCCGGACTTGCAACAGCGCCAGGACCAACTGATCAACGCCCTGAGCCTGCTGATGGGCGAACCGCCCCAGGCCCTGCAAGCACAGCTGTCCAAGGACGCGGCCGTACCGCAAACCCAACGCCAGGTCGCCATCGGCCTGCCCTCGGAGCTGGCTGAACGCCGTCCCGACATCCGCCAGGCAGAAGCGCGCTTGCACGCCGCCACCGCCAGCATCGGCGTGGCCAAGGGCGACTTCTACCCGCGCATCACCCTGTCCGGCAGCCTCGGCTCCCAGGCCATGCAGCTGTCGGACTTCGGCTCCTGGGGTTCCCGCGCATTTGCCCTCGGCCCGCAATTGAGCCTGCCGCTGTTCAACGGTGGGCGCCTGCAAGGCATGGTGGATTTGCGCGAAGCCCAGCAACAGGAAGCGGCCCTTGCCTACCAGCAAACCGTGCTGCGCGCCTGGCATGAAATCGACGACCAACTGACCCGCTACAACGCCAGCCAACTACGCCGCGACAGCCTCGCCGAAGCCGTGCGCCAGAACCAGATCGCGCTGACCACCGCGCAACATCAGTACGTCGAAGGTGTGGTGGATTTTGTCAACGTCCTCACCGTGCAAAGCGCATTGCTGGCGACGCAGGAGCAATGGGTGGAAAGCTCTACCAGCGTGTCCTTGGCCATGGTCGGTTTGTACAAGGCGCTGGGAGGAGGGTGGGAGTCGGTGTATCCGTTGCAGACCGCTGGGCGCTGAGAGACGAAGGTTTTTTTGTCAGTTCGACACCTGTCACCCTAAGCGAGGTTTGCTGCTGACCGCGATGGGTGGCCTTGCCATGAGCTCCGATTCAAACCTGGTACATACATTGGAAAGCATGCTGACATCGGCACCGCTACAGCCTGCCGCCTCAAAAAAACCGGAGGCTTCTCGCACCACAGCATAAATATCAGTGACGATTGATCTTGCTTCATCCATTCCCAACCCAAAGCGCTCGGGGGTACTGAGCAAATTGCTGACCGACGATACCCTGCCCTCATTCCCGATGATCAGTGCCTGCAGGCCTAGCTGCGTCGGGTGGGGCAACACGTCAAATACTGGCGCAAGGGAATAGCCCGAAGCGCTGGTCAACAGCAGTCCGGTTTGTTTCAGGTGATCGTCGCTATTGCCGATGAGCACATTGAAAGCCATGCGCTTGTAAAGCTCACGCATATCTAACGTTGCATCGTCGCTGACCTTCTTCAAAACGTCTGCGATTCTGGAATAGGAAACGGCACTCTCCACCGCGTCAACTCGCATTCGCGGCTTCTCAGTGCTGACTAACGAATTGCAGCTGACATAGTGCTCGCGCCCAGCCCCCTCATGCCGGTCAAAACGCTCGACCATCAAAACCGGTTTGCCGGCGACCTCTACCAACTTGTGCCCGGCTGCGGGTAGACCTGCCGCATCCGCCATTTGAAGGCTGGCGAATTCAGCACGTGGTTGATCGAAAACATCGTCGCTACGGCCGAATTTAGCAATCCATTCCTTACCTTCGTGAGTCACGGTGACCTTCGGCCTGGCGCCGCCCATGGAGCTTCCAAACTCGAATAGCCGTGCGATTTCCACGGGCAGGTCGACGTCACCCTTCTCGACTCGATCAAGGCCCACCATGATTTTCTCAAGGTCTTCAAATTGCGGCGGTTGGTGCAGAGTCGGCAGCAGATTTCTTGACGCACTGAACAGCAGGCAGCCCACTCCCGCACCCCGCGAAGCAAGGAGCCATTCAACTTCGTTTTGTGGATGCTGTTTGTGGGTCGCCAGTAGAACACGCCGACCCCAATTGTCGGGCGTTGCGTCGTCGAGCACACCAAACATGCGTGTCGAGGAATACTGGTTAGGGGTCAGTGGCAGGCTAAGCGGGTCGATCGCAAATGCTTTGGGGCGCGCAAGCCAGCTGTTGGCGTAGCGAAAAACGAATCCGCTTGCGTGCATGGCCACCTCACCAACAGGGACCGGATCACCGACTGAGTGAGCTGAAAAAACGAATGCGTTACCAATCGGCTTCCAAGACATCAGGTTCCCCTTCTGTGCGAATTCGGTCGGGCTCACGGGCGAGGCTCATGGTAATCCCAACCAGGTCAAGTTCTGGTGACGCAATGCTCGCCATACCTTCTTCCAGGTCCATCGCGCTAAGCACATTCATCAGCACGCCGAGGGATACGCCGGCCTCGCCCTGTCTCAGCCGCTGATACGTCTGTCGTGTAATGCCCGCCCGGCTGCATATGGTCGAGATTTTCAAACGGCGACGAATGCGGGCTATTTCGATACCGTTCCCGATACCTCTCATCAGTTCAGCGCTTCTCTCTGAGATATACCCTTTGTGGGGGTATGGCTTGCCTGTTTCATGCATGATATATCACCCCTTAAGGCTGTAAGGGCAACTTATATCATTCAAGTCGCTAAGGCCACACGCAAAAAAACCGGTTTGATAGACGGTTTTTTTCCATGTTTGGAAGATTCAAGGATTCTGCAAAAACACCACATACCCCCGAAACCACTCACTCCCTTGCAAATATCCTGGCGCCTCCCACTCGCCGCCTTGAATCAAACCGATCTTGAACGGAACTCCCATTCTGTTCATCCGTGGCAGGTACGCCGCGTAATCCGGGATGCTGTGCCGCCCTTGATACGTCTGCACCACCACCTCATCCACCACACCCTTGAGCTGGGCGATGGCGGCCGGGTCGGCGTTGCTGCTCCAGTCCATCAGGCCGGTGATGCTCAGGCGCAGGTCGGCAGGCAAGCGTCGGCGCAGGTCGCGCAGGAAGTTCGCGTATTCGTGCAGGTATTGGGTGCGGGCGTCGAAGTCGATCTGGATGCCAACCACAGGGTTGCCAGCGTCACGCCAGCGTTGCACCTGGCCGAGCAGTTGGATGTAGACCTGTTCCGGCCAGTGCAGGGTGTGGGCGCGGTACACCACCCAGATTTCGCCTTGGGTAATGCGCGGTACGCTGATGCCCTGGGCGATCAGTTGCACGCCGCGTTGGGGCGCGCGGCGAATAGAGTTGATCTGGCCCTGGAGGATGTACAGTGTCCGGGCCTGCTTGATCACCGGCTGGGGTGTGACGCCGCTCCACAGCCAGAAGGCGTCGTAGTCGCGGGCGTCGACCGCACCGAAAGCCGGGCCTGCCAGCAACAGCAAACCCAGCCACAGCGACTTCACCAGTAGTACTGCAGCGATTTGCCCCACTGGGTGTCGGCGAAACCGGTCTTGAGCTGGCGGAACCAGGCTTTGCGTACCGCGGGCGCGACGTCTTCGCCACCGCAGCTGTTGTAGCCGGCCGGCGCGTAGCAATTGATGGCGCGGAACAGTGCATAAGCCTTGTCGGTTTTCGGTGCCTTGGCATTGGCGATCACCTGTTTGTAGCCATCCAGGCGCGAGAAGGTTTCACCCTTGAACTGCGATTCGGTGCTGCCCAGGCTGCCGGCGGCGCGGGGTTGTTCCAGGGGCATGCCGTCCAGGCCGTTGCGCAGGATGAACTCACCGAAGCAGTTCAAGGCGTGCGGGTTTTTGGTCTCATCCTGCAAGGTCGCGGCGGTTTGCGCGATGCTTGGGCAGGCGTAGCCCGATTCGGCCTTGTCACCGTTCCACTGGAACAGCTTCAAGGTCTGGCCGCTGGTGTAGGTGTAGCCCAGGCTGGTGCCGAGTTTGTCTTCGGAGAACGAGGCTTGCTTGAGGTCGTCGGCAAAGGTCGCGAACTGGCGGTGCAGCAGGTCTTTGTACAGCAGCACGAATTGCGCACTCTGGCGCTCGGTCGGGTCGCTGGCCTTGGCGATCTGCTGGCGCAGCAGGTCGGGGCCGGCGACGTTGCGCAGCAGGATGTAGCGCACCTGCTTGGCGCTGATCGGCGAGTCGGCGGAGAACACCTTGGCCAGTTGGCCGCTGCGCTCATAGTTCATCGCCAGGGCCAGCTCCAGCTGGTCGCGTTGCAGCGGTTGTTTGGCCAGGGGCAGCAGTTGCAGCCACAGGGCTTCTGCGCCTTGCCAGTCTTGCTTGGCTTCCAGGGCCAGGGCGCGCAGGGTCTGCTGGCTGAAGGCAAAATAGTCGAGGCTCGACGGCACGCTGTCGGGCAGATGCTTCAACGCGTTGTCGGGCTGATGCTCGACGTACAGGGCATACGCCGCTTGCAGGTAGTCGAACAAGGCCGGCTCGTTGGCGAAGGTGCTCTTTTGCTTGTCAAGGTCCTCTCGGCTCAGGAGCGGCGGCGTATGAGCACGCATCGCCATCAGGTCGCTGACCACCTGCAGCATCGGGCTGTTTGCCGACTTGTTGCCGACCATCAGCAACTTGAGGTCAGCTTCTTCGACCAACTCGTCGACGCTCACATTGCGCTGGGCGTTGGTTGCCTCGGTAAATTGCCAGGTAAAGTCTTCTGCAAGCTTGGCGTCGTCGTTCGCCAACCAATGCACGCGGCGCAGCAGGCCACGGGCGGACGCAACGTAATCGCCCTGTGGAAAATGTTTCAGGTAACCGAGAAAGCCTTCTTCGGCGTCGCTCAAGGCAGACTTATCCACATGCTCGCGTTGCGGCATACCGTACTCATCGAAGGCTTCGGCCTGGGCCCGGTTCAACGAGGTGCGTGCGGTCATGTACAGCGCGGTCTCTTTCAGCCAGGGCACCTCGCTGGTCGCGGCGGCGGCGAAACCGCGCTCGGCGTAAACGAAGCGACCGCCGTAGAAATCGGCGGCGGCCTGCAGGTAGGTGCGAAACAGCTGGGCGTTGGTCGAGGGCGTCAACTGCGCGTCCACCACCTGGCCAGTGAACTCACAGGTCGTCAGCAACTGTAAGCGCGCTTTCACCAGCAAATCGCGTTCGGCGGGCGGCATATCGGCCTTGATCACCTGGCTGATAAACGCGGTGGCGCTGTCATCGCTGTTGCTGCGGCAGCGGCTGCCTTCGCCGTTGAGGAAGGCTTCGCCGGCGGTTTTGTATTCCTCACGCTTGATGCCCAGCGGTTGCAGCAGGGCGTCGAGTTCGGCTGTGCGTGAATCGTCCGGCTGGTTGTCAGGCTCATCACCGGTGGTTGGTGGGGGTACAAGGCGATACACCGGGAAGGGCACCGGGCCAAAACCCTGGGCCAGGTCATCTTCACCCAAGGCATTGGGCGTCAGCGGCGCGGCTTTTTTGTCGGCCAGCAACAGGCGCAGGTTGACCCGGCTGTCGTTGCCCGGGCTGAGAAAGGGCTGGTTGCTGCAGGGTTCGAGGCTGTCACGCGAGACCCGCCAATCTGGGTAGCACGAGTCGTCGGAACTGGCCTGGGCCTGGAGAGAAATACCGGCCAGCAGGGCCAGTGCCAGAGGTGACATAAAACCGATGCGCATGACGTGTCCTTGATCCTTGGTCCTTGGAGGGCGCCAATAATAGCCTGATCCTGACGCGCGCTTCGGTGAAGGCCTACACAAAATGCTGATTTGTCCGATTCCAGCAGCGAAGCCGGGGCTTTTGTCCTAGAGTGGCGGTGTTTGCGCTTAGGCAAGCAGGGGAATTCAAGTGCGTCGGTCTGTGGTAGAGCAAAACGAAAAAGCCGGGGTGCTGCCTGGCTCCCATCGCCTGACCTGGGAGGGTGCTGCTTGGCTCAGCCGTCTCTGGTGGGTGCCGATCCTGGCGCTGGCCATGGCCCTGCGGTTTTACCATCTAACGTCGGCGGCGATCTGGGGCGACGAAGGGTCAAGCCTGTTGCTTAGCGAATACGCCGCGGCCGACCTGTGGTTTCACGCGGCCCATGATGTGCATCCGCCGCTGTATTTCTTCCTGCTGCGCGGCTGGATCGAAATGTTCGGCGACAGCATCGGGTCGATTCGCAGCATGAGTGCGCTGCCAGGTGTGGCCGTGGTTGGATTGGGCATTTGGCTGACGCGGCAACTGTCTACCCGACGCGCGGCAGTATTGGCGGGGATCCTGCTGGCGCTGCTGCCCACGGCGGTGCGCTACAGCCAGGAAGTGCGCATGTATTCGCTGCTGGGCATGTGGCTGCTAGGCGCGACGCTGGCGCTGGTGTACTGGATGCGCCAACCCGAACGCACGCGCTATCTAGCGGCGTATGTGCTGTTGATGAGCGCCGGTTTCTATACCCATTATTTCACCGCGTTGTGCGTACTGGTGCATTGGGCCTACCTGGGGTGGCCGGCGCCGGGCCAACGCTTGATCACGCGCCCTGCATGGTGGCTGGCCAACACCATGATTGTGCTGCTGTACCTGCCTTGGCTGCCGAACCTGTTGGATTTGGTGCAACACGTCGACCAGCTCAAAGTGGGCGGGGACATTGGCTGGGAGGATCCGGTCGACCTGCTATCCCTGCCGTCGATGATCTGGCAGTTCGTGCTTCAGGATGAAGGCGTGGATTTCTGGCCGCCGCTGTTCTGGTTCTTTCCCCTGCTATTGATAGTGGTTGTGTTGATGACGGCCTGGCACTATCGGCCGGCGCGCCTGCTGGCACTGTTTTTCCTGCTGCCGCTGTTGCTGGTATATGGCGTTTCGCTTATCTCGCCGGTGTTTATCGAGCGTTACCTCACCGTCTACGCCCTGGGCTTGCCGATCCTCGTGGCTCTGGCTATCGACCGCCTGCCTTCACGTTGGTCATGGTTGGGGGCGGCGCTGTTCGTGCTGTTTGTCGGCGTGGAGTCCGTGGGGTTGAAGAACACCTTCGCTGTGGATGAACACGACCAATTCAATGTGCCGGTGGAGTTCGTCAATCGCAATTATCAGGAAGGCGACCGCATCGTCCTCAGCGACATGATGTGGTACCTCAGCTACGTGTACTACGACCAGACCGACGCACAGCTGCAGCTCTACACCCCGCCCAAACCCGACGGCACGCCGACCCGGCCGAATGCCTACGGCTTCGGCACCCTGGTGGACCAGGATGGTGGGCGCATCTATCTCGATTCTTTGGCGGCGTTACCGGCCAATACCCGGCGCGTATGGTTGATCAGCAGCAACGAAACACCGGACGACTTTGCCCCGCTGCCCGCAGGCTGGCGCGAACTCAGTCGCCAGGACGGTGGCGGAGCGCGGGCGCGCCTGTTCGTGCTGTGCAACGCACTGGCGCCGCAACCTGAAGGCTGCCGCTAGACTCTCTTGAACAGGCTTATGAGGAACATTCCATGGAATCGCCAGTACACAGCTTGCCGGCTTTGTTCAAACAGCTTGGCCTGCCAGACGATCCGGTCAGCATTGAGCAATTTGTCGCCTCTCATTCGCCCCTCAAGCCGGATTTGAAACTCGCCGATGCGTTTTTTTGGAGCAACGCCCAGAAGGCGTTTTTGCGTGAGGAGATTCTGGACGATGCGGATTGGGCGGTGGTGGTGGATGAGTTGAATCTGATGTTGCGGGGTGGGCGAGGGGTGTAAAAAAATATCCCAATAAAAGCGAGCATGTAAAAAAAATGGTGAGCGGTAAAAAAACTGGGTTTTAATCGCTTAAGTGAATTTTTTCTGGAAAAGCTCTCCATGCCAACAGTCGGATACGCTCATCTCTGTGAGGCGCTGGATCTAAGGTTATCGCACCGTTGCGGGCTGCGATGATCAAGCCAACCAGCCCGTGCGAGACGTCGATCCCTTGGTCGCCGCGGCCGTCACCGCCTTCGGCTTCGTGTCCCTGCACCTGTTCATGGACGGTAATGGCCGGCTGTCTCGCTTCCTGATCCAGCAGACGCTTTGCCACTATGGCGCACTGGGAAATGGCTTGTTGCTACCGGTCTCCGTAGCCACGAAGCACGAAGAGCAAGCCTACCTGGAGGCACTCAAGACTTTCTCCCAGCCGACGCGGAAATTTTGGGAATGTCACCTGGCTGGACGCCGACCACATGGCCTTCGACTTTATCGGCCACCCCTCGATCTACCGCTACTGGGACGCCACCCGCTGCGTCGAATTCACCCTGCAAATGGCCCGCCGCGCACTGGAAGTAGAACTGCGCGAAGAAACCGAATTCCTCGACCGCTACGACCGCGTGATCAAGGCCGTGAACCAACGCTATGACGTGCGTGGCAGTGATCTGTGGAAGCTGGTGATGATGTGCCTGGATAACGCGGGCAAGCTTTCCAAACATCGGCGCAAGCAGTTTCAGTACAGCGTGTCGGAGGAGGTGTTTGGGTTTATTGAGAAGGAGGCGGGGCGTACTCTGCGCGAAATCGGGAAATTTCCTATCGACTAAACAGAAACGGGCGATAGTTGCCAGCGTGAGGAGATCGTTATTAACAGGTGCTGGCTACCTGTTCTGGACACAACATGAAACTGACGCGCATGCATGTTTTTTGGTTTTGGGGAGCCATGGATGCCCTTTATCTAATTCGGTATGCAGTAGCAAGCGCAATGGAGGGAAGGATTCCCTATTTAAGTGATATTGAAAGTGCTTTATGGGTGCTGCGTGATCACAGTCGTGAGCAGTTATACATGTTCGGCATTGCCATGCTGCTGCAAGTTTCCATCCTGATCTCCTGCGTACTGCTCTTCCTCGGACGTGAACAGGTGAGGTGGGTTACTTACCTTCAAACACCCTTGCGATTGGCTTTTATCGTGCCTTCTGTTTCGCTGTTGCTGGTAGGCGCTCAGCTTGTTCCTAACTACAACCTGGTGTTGATGGCTGTGCTAGTGGTTATCTCTGAAGTCGTTAAGGTCTGGAGCGTATGGCGTTGGTGCGAAAAATCCTGACCGGCCAATAGGCTTGGCAACCAAAACTCCATCATCTAATCACGTGCGCATGGGTCTCGCTGCGCGATGGCCTTGACATGATGGCCGAGATCCAGCGTCGCCTGGAGTGTCAGGCTGAAAAATAGCCCCCACATCCGACGCTGATCCAAATGTGGGAGGGGGCTTGCTCCCGATGGCGGCCTTCGGGCCGACCAGGATCTTGGATCAGACCGAGTACATATCCATTGCTGCGGTAACGGCCACTTAGGGTTCCGCTTTTACAGCGGCTCACTTTTGAAAAGCGTGTACGGACCGGACACATGGTTGACACCTGTGCGGGGACATAGTGGACACATTATGCCCCGTAGTCAGGGTTGTTTACGTCGAAGGTCCGTAGAAATTGATGGCAGAAATAGACGTCAAACAAGCCATCTCTTTCAGCGTTAGGGCGTATTGCTATGTGTTGCCCACGCAGGCCTTTGGCGATGCTGAAGTAGCGTTTCTGAAAGCGAAATCGACTGTCATAAACCTTTGCCAATACATCATCTGGGCCATATTCAAAGTCCGACAGTTGCTGTGGATATGCCCAGGGGCTACTCCGATAGCGGTCCATCGGCACCTTGTAGCCCAGCGCCTGATGAGGGCGCTGCAGGTTATAAACCTCACGCCATTGATCAAAAGCCGATTGAGCGTCCATCAGTGTGGAAAAGTACCGTCCATCAAGTACTTCTGCTTTGAGCGAGCGGTGGAAACGTTCGATCTTTCCATTGGTTTGAGGGTGGCGAGGACGGCTGAAGCTGATCCGGATTCCCAGGCGAATCAGCCAGATACTCAACTCTGAAACCTCACCTGGATTGCGTGGCGAGCCCCAGGGAGCACCGTTATCAACGTTGATCCGAACCGGCAAGCCATAGCGCTGGAAAACCTCAATCATCTTCTCCTTCACCGTGGCTCCCCGTTCGTTATCACAGGCCTCAATGGCTAGGCTGAACCGGGAGTGGTCGTCCAACAGAGTCAGGGGGTGGCATCGACCTTGCTGCAGTGCGAAATGCCCTTTGAAATCCATCTGCCAAAGATCATTAGGCGCGTCGTGTTCAAATCGCAGCGTCGCCGAATGCTCCTTCAGAGACGGTTGAATCAGGTCATGCCGGTGCAAGATATTGGTGACGGTGCTGGGGGCGATGCGCTTTTCCAACAGGCTACTAATTGTGCGTCCGCCCCATGCTGGATGGGCCTGTCTAAGTGTGATGACTTGTGCTTCCAAGGCCGTCTGGGTCAGTTTGGGACTGCTCGCTGGTCTGCGGGATTTCTCTTGCAGACCAGGCTGACCCAGCGCCTCGTAGCGTTTGAGCCACTTGTACGCTGTTTGTGGGCTGATACCGAATCGTCGACACAGCTCACGTTTGTTGCTGCCGGGTTGCCGTGCTAAGGCAACGAACTCTTCTTTCAGGCTCATGGTGTCTCTCGTAGTCCAAGGCATGATGGCTTCCCGGCGAAGTTAGTTCGCCGCAAAGTGTCCACCATGTCCCCGCACACCCGTCAACCATGTGTCCGGTCCGTACAAAAAGCGCAAAAGTAAGCAAAACGCTCTTGCCCCACCACTCGGCACCTCGCCCAGGCTCGGTGTGCCCGTAATCCGCCATTGATTTGGGGGGCCGCCGCCACGCGCCATCCATGGCGCGGGGCGGCTAAACCGGCATCCCTGCCGGTTTACCCCCCAAATCCATGGCGAATTCCGGCCAGCGTGGTTTAACGGGGCGCCTGAGATCAAAAGCAGATCAAGATCAAGAGCGGCTCGCTTCGCATCGTGGTTACCGTCGGCTGCTACACAGTTGTGTAGATACCTATGCCCCGATGAGGGCGTGTCAGTAAACGCATCTGTGACTGACCCATCCCCATCGGGAGCAAGCCCCCTCCCACCTTCGTCCTGCGGTGATGCCGCTGAATCGCTCCATCCATCGAGAAATTGTTTCAAAACTTGACGACGCCTCATCCCTCCACCATATTAATAGTTAGCAAACTAACTGTATGCGAACTATCCAGTGCCTCTATCCCTCGAACAACTCCAGATGAACCTCAGCAGCAGCATGGTGGTGGGCGCCCGTAACTGGCGCAAAATCTGCCAGACCACGCTGGTGAGCTATGGCATCTCCGAAGCCTGCGCCGTGCCGTTGTTGATGATCGGCCGCCTGGGCGACGGTGTACACCAGGTCAAGGTGGCCCAGGCCTCCGGCATGGAGAGCCCGTCGCTGGTGCGCCTGCTCGACCGGCTGTGCAGCGACGGCTATGTGTGTCGCGCCGAAGACATCCACGACCGCCGCGCCAAGGCCCTGAGTCTTACCGAGCGTGGCCGTGAGCTGGTGCAGGCGGTGGAGGCGCAACTGGTGCGCCTGCGTAATGAAGTCCTGGCGGATATCGCCACCCCGGATCTGGAAGCCGCATTGCGCGTGCTGCGGGCCTTCGAGGCGGCCGAGGCTGTGTCATCTTGAGCGGATTTTTTACCGGCTTCCCGCCTGCCCGCGACTGGTTCTATGGGGTCCGTACATTCGCTGCGTCGATGATCGCGCTGTACATCGCCATGCTGATGCAAATGCCGCGTCCATACTGGGCGATGGCCACGGTGTATATCGTCTCCAGCCCGTTTGTCGGCCCCACCAGTTCCAAAGCCCTGTACCGCGCCATCGGCACCTTCATGGGGGCGGCGGCGGCGGTGCTGTTCGTGCCCATGTTCGTGCAGTCACCTTACCTGTTGGTGGTGGTCATCGCGTTGTGGACGGGCACCTTGCTGTTCCTCTCCATGCACCTGCGCACCGCGAATAACTACGCCTTGATGCTGGCCGGCTACACCTTGCCGCTGATTGCCTTGCCGGTGGTGGATAACCCGCTGGCGGTATGGGATGTGGCCGAGGCGCGTACCGAGGAAATCTTCCTGGGCATCGCGGTCGCGGCGGTGGTGGGGGCGATGTTCTGGCCGCGGCGCCTGATGCCGGTGTTCGATGGCTCGGTGGCCAAGTGGTTCAGCGACGCCCAGGTCTACAGCCAGCGTTTTCTCACCCGCCAGGTCGACCCTGAAGCCGTCAGCAACCTGCGCGGCGGCATGGTCGCCACCTTCAACACCCTCGAGTTGATGATCGGCCAGTTGCCCCACGAAGGCGCTCGCCCGCAAACGGTGCGCAACACCAAAGAACTGCGCGGGCGCATGATTCACCTGCTGCCGGTGATCGACGCGCTGGATGACGCGGTGTATGCCATCGAACACCGTGCGCCTGAGTTTCTTGATCAGCTCACGCCGCTGCTGGAAGAGGCCAATGCCTGGCTCCAAAGCACCACCGAACAAGCGCCCTTGGATCGCTGGCGCGTGCTGCGCGACAAGATCGACGCCGCGCAACCCCAGGGCGAAGCGCTGGATGACCGTCACACGCTGCTGTTCTCCAACGCCCTGTACCGCCTGGGCGAATGGATCGACCTGTGGCAGGACTGCCGCAGCCTGCAATCCGCCATCCAGTGCGAAAGTCAGGACACCTGGCGCGCCGTCTACCGCCACTGGCGCCTGGGCCGGCTCACGCCGTTCCTCGACCGTGGCCTGATGTTCTACTCGGCGTTTTCCACCGTCACCGCGATCATCGTCGCCTCGGTGCTGTGGATTCTGCTGGGCTGGACCGATGGCGGCAGCGCCGTGATCCTGGCCGCCGTCGCTTGCAGCTTCTTCGCCTCGATGGACGACCCGGCGCCGCAGATCTACCGGTTCTTTTTCTGGACCGCCATGTCGGTGCTGTTCGCCAGTCTGTACCTGTTCCTGGTGCTGCCCAACCTGCACGATTTTCCCATGCTGGTGCTGGCTTTTGCCGTGCCGTTTATCTGCATCGGCACGCTTACCGTGCAGCCACGGTTCTACCTGGGCATGCTGCTGACGCTGGTGAACACCTCGTCGTTTATCAGCATCCAGGGCGCCTATGACGCGGATTTTCTCAACTTCGCCAACGTCAACCTGGCTGGGCCCGTGGGCCTGCTGTTCGCATTTGTGTGGACCTTGATCGCCCGGCCCTTCGGCGCCGAACTGGCGGCCAAGCGTCTGACCCGTTTCAGCTGGCGTGACATCGTTGGCCTGACCGAGCCCGCAACCCTGAACGAACACCGGCACATGGCCGCGCAAATGCTCGACCGCCTGATGCAGCACCTGCCGCGCCTGGCTCTCACCGGCCAGGACACCGGCAGCGCCCTGCGCGACCTGCGCGTAGCGCTGAACCTGCTCGACCTGCTGGCCTACTCGCCGCGCATCCTCGGTGTGCCACGGGTGTTGCTCAACCAGGTGGTGGAAGGCGTGGGCGGTTACTTCAAGGCGTGCCTCAAGGCCGGTGAACGCTTACCCGCGCCCAGCGGTCTGCTGATGACCCTGGACCGCACGCGCCGTGCCCTCAACGGCCAGGGCCTGCAAGACGAAGACGACACCCGCCTGCACCTGCTGCATGCCTTGGCCGGCCTGCGCCTGGCGCTGTTGCCCGGCGTGGAATTCATTGGCGGCACGGAAATGGAAGCGCCGCTACCCGATGGAGCGCCTTTATGATCGGTGATCTGGATATCAGCGGGGTGTTCCTGCCCACGCTGCTGGTGCTGATGGGCATTACCTATGTGTTGTTTCTGGTGGTGCACGGGCTGTTGACGCGCATGCACTTCTATCGCTTGGTCTGGCACCGGGCATTGTTCAATGTGGGGCTGTACGCGCTGTTGCTGGGCGCGGTGGACTCACTCAGTCGATATTTGATGACATGAAAAAACCTTTTTTGACTATCGGCCGTGTCGTCCTGACGTTGTTGATCGTGAGTTTCGCGGTCGTCGTTGTGTGGCGCATGGTCATGTACTACATGTTTGCGCCCTGGACCCGTGACGGCCACATCCGCGCCGACATCGTGCAGATCGCCCCGGACGTGTCCGGGCTGATCCAGCGCGTCGACGTGCGCGACAACCAGTTGGTGACCAAGGGCCAGGTGCTCTTTGCCGTCGACCAGGACCGCTTCAAGCTGGCCTTGCGCCAAGCCCAGGCCGCCGTGGCCGACCGCCAGGAAACCCTGGCCCAGGCCCAGCGCGAGTACAAGCGTAACCGTGGCCTCGGCAACCTGGTGCCCAGCGAGCAACTGGAAGAAAGCCAGTCCCGCGTCGCCCGCGCCCAATCGGCCCTGGCCGAAGCCCAGGTGACGGTAGACTCTGCCCAACTCAACCTCGACCGCTCGGTGATCCGCAGCCCCGTGGACGGCTACGTCAACGACCGCGCGCCGCGCACCCAGGAATTCGTCACCGCCGGGCGCCCGGTGCTGTCGGTGGTGGACAGCAATTCCTTCCACATCGACGGCTACTTCGAAGAGACCAAGCTCGACGGTATCCATGTCGGTATGGGCGTAGACATCCGCGTGATCGGCGACAACGCCCGCCTGCATGGGCATGTACAAAGCATCGTCGCCGGTATCGAAGACCGCGACCGCAGCAGCGGCTCCAACCTGTTGCCCAACGTCAATCCGGCGTTCAGCTGGGTGCGCCTGGCCCAGCGGATCCCGGTGCGCATCGCCTTTGATGATGTGCCGGCGGACTTTCGCATGATCGCCGGGCGTACGGCGACGGTGTCGATCATCGGCGATAAGGTCAAAGACGGAGAGCAGCCATGAAGCGGCTGTTGCCAACCGCTGCCCTGGGGTTGTTGCTGTCGGCCTGCCAAGTGGTGGGCCCGGATTACAAACTGCCGGAACAGGCTGCAGTCAACCGTGGCGACCTGCAAGGGCCGATCATGGGCGAGGGCAGCAACGTGGTCTCGGCGCCGGTGCCGACCGATTGGTGGAAGCTGTACAACGACCCACGCCTGGACCAACTGGTGCAGCAGGCCATGGCCTCCAACACCGACCTGCGCGTGGCCGCCGCCAACCTGCAGCGTTCGCGTTACCAGGTGCAGCAAGCCGAATCCGCCGGCGGCTGGAGTGCCGGCGCCAAGGCTGAGGCCCAGCGCTTGCAGGAATCTGGCGAAGCATTCTTGCTGCCGGACAAAGTCCCGGTCGGCAATATCGGCAGCGTCGGCATCACCACCTCCTATCAATTCGACCTGTTCGGCACCTTGCAGCGCGGCATCGAAAGCGCCAAGGCCAGTGCCGACGCAACCCAGGCCGCTGCCGATATCGCCCGCATCACCCTGGTGGCTGATGTGGTGCGCTCCTACACCCAGGTGTGCGCGGCCAACGAAGAGCTGGCAATTGCCAACCAGTCCCTCGACCTGCAAGCCCAGAGCACCAAACTGACCCAGCGCCTGCGCGATGCCGGGCGCGGCGATGAAACCCAGGTGACCCGTTCGCAAACCCAATACAAATCCCTGCGTGCCGAGATGCCGCGCTACGAAGCCTCGCGCCAGGCCGGGCTGTTCCGCTTGTCGATGCTGCTGGCCAAACCGGTGGACCAGCTGCCGGCCGGCACCAATAGCTGCGCCGAGCTGCCGCATATTGCCCAACTGCTGCCGGTAGGCGACGGCGCCACGTTGCTCAAGCGCCGCCCCGACGTGCGCCAGGCCGAACGCCAACTGGCCGCCGCCACCGCGCGCATCGGCGTGGCGACCGGCGCGCTGTACCCGGATATCAGCATCGGCGCCACGGTAGGCACCGTGGGCCTGCTGGAAAACCTCGGCACCCCGGCCACCAACCGCTGGGGCTTTGGCCCGATGATCAGTTGGACCCTACCGACCAACGGTGCCCGCGCACGTATCCATGAAGCCGAAGCCGCGACCCAGGGTGCCCTGGCCCACTTCGATGGCGTGGTACTCAACGCCATCCGCGAAACCCAGACCGGGCTGGCGCAATACACCGCCGTATTGCAGCGCCGCGACGCCCTGGCCGAAGCCGAACAATCGGCGCGGCAGGCAGCGGACCAGACCCACCGCTTCTTCCAGGCCGGCCGCGAATCGTTCCTGGCCGACCTGCAAGCCACGCGCACCTACACCGAGATGCGTGCGCAGCTGGCGGCGGCCAACACCCAGGTTGCCATGAGCCAGATCGATCTGTTCCTGGCCTTGGGCGGCGGTTGGGAAAGCGGACGAACGCAAGGTACAAAACCCGGCAAACCGTGAGGTGATTGCTATGCTTTGTCAGGGGAGGCGCCGTGACGCTTCACCCGACAAAGTCTGCGTTTGCTCATGGGGATTCCAATAATGAAAAACCCTTATGCTCCCGCTTTCTGGTGCGTGCTCTTCGCACTGGTCCTGTTATCGGCCGCGTATTTCTATGGCGTCATGCTCGCCCATCAACTCGACAAGGCCATGGTGTTCCTCGACAGCGCCTGCCTGGTGATCGGCACCTTGTCCATCGGCGTCGTTGCCTGGGCCTCCTACCAAAATCAACGGGTGAAGAAAAAGCTCCTCGAGCAAGGCAAGACCCGCGTCGCGATCTGGGACACCAAGGTCGCCCTGCGCCGGGTCGAAACCGTGTTCGACCGCTATTTCTGGGGCAGCTACTGGCAGCCCGGGCGCACCTTCCAGGAAGTCATGGGCGATCTCACCGGCACCCCGCTGGAAAAAAGCCTCGAAGTCCTGAAAAAACAATGCGTACTGCTGGATCGACAGGTAGACGACGGTAGGCACTGGCTGAATAACGCGCGGGAATTGTCCGACGTGGCCACGCAAATGGCCCGCGAGCGTTATCAGCTGGATTTCTGCGACCCCAAGGCCGACACCCCCGGCAATGCCGTGATACACCGCGAGTTTGAGGTGTTGGTGTACACCTGGACCGCACGCTTGAAGAGTTTTGATCACCAGTTGGATGAAATCGAGCTGGAGTACTCCTGAACTACGCCTGAACTGATCCCTCTGAAAGGTTGGGCCGTTTGCGCCCGCCAGTGCTAATCTTCCCCCGTTTTCGGCGGGCTTGAGCCAACCCCTTCGGGGTTCAAGGAAGACAGCCCACTTCTCACAGGATTTGATCAGGTCACTTCATGAATAAGCCAGCCGTTGTTTTCTTGGGTTTTGTTGTCGCCATCGGCGCCGTCAGTGCGGGCGGTGCCTGGTACACCGGCAAGCAACTGGAGCCGGTCTTGCAGACCGCGATCCAGAACGCCAACAAAGAGCTGCAGACCTCCATGGCCGGCGTCGACGGCACCCTGGCCCTGGAGCTGGTGTCCCTGGACCGTGGCGTGTTCAGCAGCACCGCGCACTACCGCCTCAAGGGCCAGGGCAGCGTTTTCGGTGAAGACAACCCGAACCCCGAGTTGCTGTTCGTCGACCACATCGAGCACGGCCCGCTGCCATTCTCGCGCCTGGTGACCCTCAAATGGCTGCCGGTCATGGCCACCAGTCACTACGAACTGGAAAAGAACCCCACCACGGAAAAATGGTTCGCCGCCAGCAAAGACGTGTCGCCGCTCAAAGGCGTGGCGAATATCGGCTATAGCCGCTCGGTCACCGGCAACATCGAACTGCTGCCCCTGGAGTTCAAGGACGACACCTCCTCGGTGAGCTTCTCCGGCGCCAACCTGGACTTCGACAGCAGCGCCGAAGGCCAGAAGGTCAAGGCTGACGGTTTCATGAACAGCCTCAAGATTGCAGCGGTGGATGCCAACGGCGCGCCGTTCGAAGCCGAACTGGCCGGTCTGACCGTGGCCAGCAACCTGGAGAAATCCACCTTCGGTTTCTACACCGGCCAGAACACCGTGGAGCTGACCGACACCAAGGTCACCTTTGGCCCGCAGAAAGCTGTGCTGACCCTCAAGGGCTTCGAGCAGAAAGACTCCACCCAAGCCAAGGACAACAACCTGGCCGGCCGCGTCGACTACAAGATCGACGAGATCGGTTACCAGGGTAAGCCTGTCGGTTCGGCCGCCATGGCCGTGAGCATGAAGAACGTCGATATCCCGGCGATGCTGGTGCTGACCAAGCTCTACCAGGACAAGATGCAACCGGTGCAAGCCGCGGCCGCCGCTGGCCAACCGGTGCCGGAACTGCAATTGACCGAAGCCGAGCAGACCCTTGCCGAAGCCAATGTCAACCAGGTGCTGGCCGCCAAGCCGCAACTGGCCGTGGAAAACCTGTCGTTGAAAACCACCCACGGCGAAAGCAAATTCAACCTGGTGGTCGACCTGGCCAAGCCAACGTCCATGGAACTGCCGCCGGTTGAACTGGGCAAGCAAATGGTCGCGCTGCTGGATGCCAACCTGACCCTGTCCAAGCCGATGATCAGCGACGTGGCGGCCCTGCAAGCCCAGGTCGGTGGCGTGACTGACCCAAAGGCCATCGAGCAGCAGTCGCAGATGGCGGCCGATATGGTCAGCAGCATGGCGGTCGGCACCCAAATGGCGACTCTGGTGGGCACCGATGTGGTTTCCAAGCTGCACTACGCCAACAACGAAGTGACCTTCAACGGCCAGAAGATGACTGTTGAGCAGTTCATCAGCTTTGTGATGTCCAAGGTCGGTGCAGTAAGCGGCGCCCAGTAAGCGTTGAAAATGCGGTAATTAATGTGGGAGGGGGCTTGCCCCCGATGGCGGAGTGTCAGTCAGTATATTTTTACTGACCCACCGCTATCGGGAGCAAGCCCCCTCCCACATTTGTTTGTGTGCCTGGCAAGAAATCTCTGTCAGCCAATTCTGAACAATTGTTCTGAATTGCCCTTCCCCTGACATCGCTAAGGGATAGTTCGCCCAGGAAAGCTAGGTCGGGTCCCGAGACGCCGACACCCTGATGCACATCGCTCAGGATCACCCATCGTTGCAGCTTTCCTTGTAAGGAAGCCGACGACATGTTGCGAATCCATCCACTCAGTGCATCAGGCCAGTTGCGACTGCTCATTGGAGCAGCCTTGTGCGGCCCATTGCTGATGCCGGCCTATGCCGTGGCTGACCCTGCCTACGACGCCCTGATCATCCAGGCCCGCAACGGTCACTTCACGCCCGCCTTGACCCAGTTGCGCCAACTGTCCGCCGAACGCCAGAGCCCAGGCCAGGTCAGCGACCACCTGGTGATCGCCGGCTGGGCCGGGCAAGACGCCGAAGTACTGAAGGTGTACGAGGCACAAGGCAAGTATCGCAACCTCACCACCCAGGCGCTCGCCACGGTAGCGCGCACCTATCGTAATCAAAAGCAGTGGGCCCAGGCCGAGGCGGTCTATCGCCAGGCGTTGCTGCGTGAACCGAATAACGTCGACCTGCAACTGGGCCAGGCCCTGACCCAGGCCGATGGCGGCAAAGCCAATGAGGCGGTGCAACGCCTGCGCACGATGGTGGCAGCACAACCCAATGACCCCAACCGCCGCATGGCCCTGGGTTATGCGCTGACGCGTGCCGGCTTGAACTACGACGCGCTGTTTGAGTTCGACCAAGCCTTTATCCGCGCCGGCGACAAGCCGGAAGTGGCCCGCGAATACATCGTCGCCCTGCAAAAAGCCCGCATGCCGGAGCCTGCCCTGCGCCTGTCGGCCAAGCGCCCCGGCCTTGTGGATGCGGTCACCCAGCGCCGCCTGGAAGGCGACCTCGCCGCCGAGCGCGTACGCATGGCCGAGTTCGCCACGCGCACTGAGAAGGAGCGCTATGTCATCGCTGATCGCGCCCTGCAGGATTACGACAAATTGATCAGCCGCTGGGGCCCGGACACCACTGCCCACGACGACGTGGTGGGCTGGCGCATTGACCGTCTGGGCGCACTCAAGGCGCGGGCGCGCACGGCTGAGGTGATCCGCGAGTACGAAACCCTCACGGCCGAGGGCGTGCAATTGCCGACCTATGCCGTGCGCTGGGTGGCCGCGTCCTACCTCGATCAGCGCCTGCCGGAAAAAGCCGCGCCGCTGTACCGCCAGGCGCTGACCGCAGCGGACGCCGACGTTGGTGATCACGTCAAAGACAGCACGGCCCTGTTCTACGCCCTGTTGGAAAACGACCAGGTCGATGAGGCGCGTGCGGTCGCCACGCAGTTGGCCAGCACCGAGAAGCCTCGGGTCGAACTCAAGGGCCTGCCCATTGGCAACCCCAACGACGAGTGGATGGACGCCCAGCAATTGGCGGCCCAGGCCGGCACCTATGGGGCTGACCTGGATGCCAGCGAACAGAGCCTGGAAGACCTGGGCAGCAAAGCCCCCGGCAGCATCGGTGTGCGCCTGGCACAGGCGGAAATGTACCGGGCCCGTGAATGGCCAAGGCGCGCTGAAGACTCCCTCAAGGAGACTGAAAACCAGAGCCCCCGCGACATCGGTGTAGAAATGTCCCAAGGCTTCACCGCGCTGGACCTGCAGGAATGGCGGCAACTGGATCTGCTCACCGATGATGTCGTCGCCCGTGCCCCGGACAACCGCCAGGTACAGCGCCTCAAGCGCCTGCGCGATGTGCACGACATGGCCGAAGTGCGGGTGGAAGCCTACACCGGTAAAAGCTTCGGTGGCGGCAATAACCAAGAAGCCGGCGCGGTGTCGGGTAGCCGTGACTGGGGCATAGAAAGTGTGATCTACACCCCGCCCATCGACGAAGACTGGCGCGTGTTTGCCGGCGTCGGCTATGGCACTGCCGATTTTGCCGAAGGCACCGGCCATCACCGCTGGCAGCGTGTGGGTGTGGAGCGGCGCACCCGCGACATGACCATCGAAGCGGAGGTGTCCAACCATTCCTATGGCGATGGCTCAAAGCAAGGCGCGAGCGTGTCGATCGCCCGCGACATCAACGACCACTGGCAGTACGGCGGCAGCCTTGGCTACCTGCTCAACACCACGCCACTGCGGGCGTTGAATGATGGGGTCACGGCCAACGGCGGCAGCGGTTTTATCCGCTGGCGTGCGAATGAAAGCCGCGAGTGGAAACTGACTGTCAGCCCGTCCCATTTCAGCGATGGCAACGACCGAGTGGAAGCCTTGCTCACGGGCCGCGAAGGCATCTATAGCTCTCCGAAAGTACAAGTGGAGCTGGGCCTGGACGTCGGTGCCAGCCGCAACAGCAAGGAAGACACGATCTACTTCAACCCCAAGTCCGACTTCAGCGTGTTGCCCACCGTCAACGTCAACCATGTGCTGTATCACCGCTACGAAACCCAGTGGAGTCAGCAGTTCCAGGTCGGCGCAGGCACCTATAGCCAGAAGGATTACTCCACCGGTGGCGTTGGCTTGATCGGCTACGGCCAACGCTTTCGCTGGAATGACGTGCTGGAAGCCGGCGCCAACCTGAGCCTGGTCGGCCGACCTTATGACGGCGAGCGCGAACGTGATCTGCGCCTGCTCCTCGACCTCACTTACCGTTTCTAGAAGAGCCTGACCATGACCCTCCTCAGCCGTTGCTTACTGGTCCTGGGTGTAATGCTGGCCGCCGCCTGCGCCCAGCAACCCGCGCCATTCGTTCCACCTGCCGAGCGGCCGATACTGGCCAGCGAAGCGCCGTGGCCGAAGAACCATTTCCTGGGCATTGCCTACCACGACGTCTCGGACAACGACCCCGACCAGGCCGTGGTGGCGGTGCGTACCGAACGTTTGATCGAGCAACTGGCCTGGCTGCGAGAGAACGGCTACCAGGCGGTCAGCGTCGACCAAGTGCTCGCTGCGCGCCGGGGCGGGCCGACGCTGCCGCCCAAGGCCGTGATGCTCAGCTTCGATGACGGCTATTCCAGCTTCTACACCCGCGTGATGCCGATCCTACGGGCCTACAACTGGCCTGCCGTGCTGGCGCCGGTGGGCAGTTGGATCGATACGCCGCTGAACCAGCCGGTGGACTTCGCCGGCACACCACGGGCACGGGGCGACTTCCTGACCTGGCAGCAGATCCGCGAAGTGTCCCAGTCGGGCCTGGTGGAAATCGCCGCCCATACCGACGCCAATCACAAAGGCATTCTCGCCAACCCCCAGGGCAACCTGGAGCCGGCCGCCACCACGCGTCGCTATGACCCGGCGACCCGTCGCTACGAAACCGAAGCACAGTTCCAGGCACGGATGCGCACGGACGTCGCGGCCATCTCCAACAAGATCCGTACCGTCACCGGCAAGTCGCCGCGGGTGTGGGTGTGGCCTTACGGCGCGGCCGACGGCACCACCCTGGCCGTGGTGGGTGAACACGGCTATGAGATGGCGCTGACGCTCGACGACGGCCTGGATGATTCGAACAAGCTGATGAACAGCCCGCGCTTCCTGGTGGCCTCCGACCCGGATGGCGAACACTTCGCCAGCAGCATGGTCGCGGTGCAGGCCAAGGCGCCGCTGCGCGTGCTGCACGTGGACCTGGATCATGTCTATGACCCCGACCCGGTCCAGCAGGCGCACAATCTCGACGTACTGGTGCAGCGCGTGGTGGATATGGGCGCTGTCACCGTGTTCCTGCAAGCCTACGCCGACCCCAAGGGCGATGGCCTGGTGCATTCGCTGTACTTCCCGAACCGCCACCTGCCGATGCGTGCCGACCTGTTCAACCGTGTCTCCTGGCAGCTGCATACCCGTGCCCACGCCAGCGTGTTTGCATGGATGCCGGTGCTCAGTTTCGCCCTCGATTCCAAGCTGCCACGCGTCACCCGTTGGGACCCGCAAACCGGCAAGGTCGGCACCGATCCGGATCAATACCAGCGCCTGTCACCCTTCGACCCAAAAGTGCGCCAGATGATTGGCGAGATCTATGAAGACCTGGCGCGCACCAGCAACAGTGCCATCGACGGCGTGCTCTACCACGACGATGCGCTGCTCAGCGACTTTGAAGACGCCAGCCCCGCCGCACTCAAGGCCTACGCCGCACAGGGCCTGCCGGACAACATCGCCGCGCTGCGTGCCGACCCTGCGCTGATGCAACGTTGGACGCGCTTCAAGAGCCGCTACCTGATCGACTTCACCAACGAGTTGACCGTCAAAGTCCGTGCTATTCGCGGCCCGCAGATACTCACTGCGCGCAATATCTTCGCCGAGCCGATGCTCAACCCTGGCAGTGAAGCCTGGTTCGCGCAGAACCTTGATGACTTCCTCCAGACCTATGACTGGACGGCGCCCATGGCCATGCCGTTGATGGAAGGCCAGTCGCTCAAAGACTCCAATGCCTGGCTGGAAAAACTGGTAGCCACGGTCAAGGCGCGCCCCGGCGCCCTGGATAAAACCATCTTCGAGCTGCAAGCCAAAGACTGGCGCACCAAGGCCGCGCCGGATATCAGCGCTACGCAATTGGCGCAATGGATGGGTGTACTCAAACGCCAGGGCGTCACCAGTTTCGGCTACTACCCGGACAACTTCCTGGAGAACTCCCCGGACTTGAAGACCATACGTCCGGCTCTTTCCAACCAGTGGAATCCTTAGATCATGATCGACAGAATCCTGGCTATATTCGTGTTGGCACTGGTGTTGGGCTTGCCCCTGGGCCTGATCTTCCTGGTGACCGGGCAGTTCCTGATGGACTTCGTGTTCTTCTACCCGCTGTTCATGTCGGCGCTGTGGATCGCCGGCGGGCTGTACTTCTGGCTGCACTGGGAGCGCCATTGGCCGTGGGAGGCAGACACGCCTGCGCCGATCCTGGCCGGCGAGCCGCTGATCTCGATCATCATTCCTTGCTACAACGAGGGCGATAACGTCGCCGACACCATGGCGGCCGCATTGGCCCAGGTGTACCCGAATATCGAAGTGATCGCCGTCAACGATGGCTCCAGCGACAACACTGCTGCAGTGCTTGACGCCCTGGCGCTGCAACACCCGCGCCTGCGCGTGCTGCACCTGGCGCAGAACCAGGGCAAGGCCGTGGCCCTGCGCATGGGTGCCGTGGCTGCGCGCAGCGAATACCTGGTGTGCATCGATGGCGATGCCTTGCTCGACAAAAACGCGGCGGCCTACATGGTCGCGCCGATGCTCGAGAACCCGCGCCTGGGCGCCGTCACCGGCAACCCGCGCATTCGTACGCGCTCGACCCTGATCGGCCGGGTGCAGGTGGGCGAGTTCTCCTCGATCATCGGCTTGATCAAGCGCACCCAGCGGGTGTTCGGACGGATCTTCACGGTCTCCGGTGTGGTGGTGGCGTTTCGCAAGAAGGCGCTGGACCGCATCGACTACTGGAGCACCGACATGATCACCGAAGACATCGATGTCAGTTGGAAGCTGCAACTGGATCACTGGTCGATCTTCTACGAGCCGCGTGCACTGTGCTGGATCCTCATGCCCGAGACCGTCGGCGGCCTGTGGAAGCAGCGGCTGCGCTGGGCCCAGGGCGGCGCAGAAGTATTGTTCAAGAACATCCGTGGCATCTGGCAATGGCGCCATCGCTACCTGTGGCCGCTGCTGTTCGAATACTGCCTGTCCACCGGTTGGGCGTTCACCTTCCTGCTCTCGGTGGTCTTCTGGGCCATGGGTAAATTCGTCACCCTGCCGGCGGCCATTACCGTCGACTCCCTGGTGCCGCCCGCGTTCACCGGCCTGGTGTTGGCGATGGTGTGCCTGCTGCAGTTTGCGGTGAGTATCCTGATCGACCGGCGCTACGAAAAAGACCTGTGGAAAACCCTGTTCTGGACCGTGTGGTACCCGATGGTGTTCTGGCTGGTGAGCCTGTTCACCACGCTGGTGAGCTTTCCCAAGGTGTTGTTCAACCAGCATCAGAAGCGCGCACGCTGGGTCAGCCCGGATCGCGGTATCAAACCTGTCCGAGAGGAGGCGTGAGCATGAAACTGGTCAGAACTCGCCAAAGCCCTGTGATGTGGATCATCGATGTGTTGCTGACCCTGCTGGCCTGGGGCGGGCTGGTCTGGTTGCTGGCACGTGGTATCGGCGCCATGCTCGAGACCCATGGCGGCCCACGCATCGAAGCGCCGATCTTTGCCGCGCTCAACACCTTGCAGATCTACCTGTGGATCGCCTTGTTCAATGCCTTGATCCTGATCGGCTGGGCACGCTATCAACAACGCCGCGGCCGCCAGTTTGCCCAGCGCCGCGCCGAGGCCAATGCCCTGAGCGACAAGCACCTGAGTGAAAGCTTCAACCTGGGCGATGGCCACCTGGAGCAGTTTCGCAAACCCGGCGTGCTGGTGATCCACAATAACGAGGAGGGCGGTGTGGAAGACGTGAAGTCCCACGTCTCTCGCGACGTCGAACGCCCCGGCCTGGCCCTGGTGCCCGGCACTGACAAAGACAAGGGCATTGGCTGACCTAGGAGTACCCAATGTGGGAGGAGGCTTGCTCCCGATAGCAGAGTGTCAGTCACCCTATATATGACTGACACACCGCGATCGGGAGCAAGCCCCCTCCCACATGTAAGATTTCCAGCCCATTAATTGCAGTGGTTCAGCCTCCCTCCCTGGAATTCCGATAAATGGGATCCAATTCACAAAACCCTCGCGAACTTTTCTCCCTTCCTCGGTACTAACCTATCTCGACGCAACTTGATGGCTAAATAATGGCAATCAAAAATTCATTCGTCGAATCGCCATCAAAATAGTCGCCACTTGTCGGAATAATCACTCCGTGTGCCCGGCCAAGACTCTTTTGATGAAAATTTATTATTAATAATCAATAGGTTAAAAGACTAACCCATCGAAAGACCCAACTTCGCCAGTTTCTAGGCTAGCGGGAAGTTCGATGTTAGTTTGCCGGCCCTTGATTTTCGATGGATCGAACATGTCTTCACTATCGCCACGGACTCGGTTTCTTCTATGCGCCCTGCTCACATGCCTGAGCCTGGACAGCGCATTCGCCGCCCCCACGCCTGGTGACCAGGACCTGATCCGCGACCGGCAAAACCGCCTGCTCGAAGAGCAACAGCGGCGCCTCCAGGAACTCCAGGACCTGCCCGGTAAAGCGGACAAGCCCCAAGCCCCGGCAACGCCCGCCGACACCCGCTGCTTCCCGATCAAAGACATCGAGCTCAAAGGCGCCGACAGCCTGCCGGCCTCCGACCGCGAACGCCTGCTCAAGCCTTATATCGGCCAGTGCCTGGGCGTGTCCCAGCTCAACGAACTGCTCAAGGCCATCACCGACTACTACCTCGGCAAAGGCCGCGTCACCAGCCGCGCCTACCTGCCGCAACAAGACCTCTCCAGCGGCCACCTGCAAGTGCTGGTGGTCGAAGGCAAGCTCGAAGCCCTGCGCAGCGCCGAAGACAGCACAGTGACCGAGCGCGAACTGGCCATGGCCTTTCCCGGTAAGGTCGGCGAGGCGTTGAACCTGCGCGAGATCGAGCAACTGGTGGACCAGCTCAACCGCCTGCCGTCCAAACAAGCGCAGATGGAACTCACCCCTGGCAAGCAGATCGGCGGTAGCGACGTGGTGGTCAAGAACACTGCGCAAAAGCCCTGGCGCGCCAGCCTGTCGCGCAATAACGACGGGCAGAAAAGCACCGGCGAACAGCAATGGGGCGCCGGCCTTGAGTGGGACAGCCCGCTGGGCCTGGGCGACCAGTTGATGCTGCGCGGCGGCCACGATGCGATCAGCGACCACCAGAAAAACTCGAAAAACACCATGCTCTACTACAACGTGCCGTGGGGCTGGTGGAACTTCAGCTACACCTACAGCGAAAGCGACTACCGCACCTACGGCAGGACCGACGACTACAAATACAAGCAGGACGGCGACAACCAGAACCACCAACTGCGCGCCGAGCGGGTAATCCACCGCGATGACGTGAGCAAGACCTCGGTCAACGTCGGCCTGGCGCACCTGCGCACCAACAACTACGTCCTCGACGTGCGCACCGCGCCTAGCAGCAACCGCCTCAGCGAACTGCAACTGGGCATCAACCACGGGCGGCGTATCGGCAGTGCCTTCGTCAACCTCGACCTCGGCATGCAGAACGGTATCGGCTTGTTCGACGCCCAGTCTCAGGAAGAGCGTGACCCCATTGGCCGGCGCCAGCCCAATTCGCGCTACCGCAAATACACCGCCACCGTCAGCTACCTGCAACCCTTCAGCCTGTGGGGCGAGTCTTTCAGCTTCAGCAGCCTGGCCACCGGGCAACGCAGCGAAGACCCGCTGTTCTCGCCCCAACGCATGAGCCTCGGCGGCTCGGCGTCGGTGCGCGGCTTCAAGGACCAACTGTTGACCGGCGACAGCGGCGGCTACTGGCGCAACGAAGTGCGCTGGGCGCGCCCGGTGACCCTCGACTGGATGCGCCCGGCCTTCTTCGAATACGGCGCCAGCGTCGGCTATGACCAGGGCGTGATCCGCAACGACCGTTACAACGACAACGTGCATGGCCGGGTGTCCAGCAACTCCCTGGAGCTGTTCGCCCGCGGCAAAAACGTCAGCACCAGCGTGACCTTTGCCCACTCGCTGGAAAGACCCGGTGTAGTCACCGAGCGCGAAGCGCCGATCTACTTCCGCATGGATTTCTTCCTGTAATTCAACGCCCCGCTGCAACGAGAAACTGACAATGGATGTTCGCCAATTTGCCTTCCTGGCCCGCCAACCTTCTGCTGCCCTGAAGCCGCGCAACTCGTTCTTCGGCCTGCCTAAGCGCGGGCTGGTGCTGATCCTGGCCAATGCGCTGTTCTGGCAGCCGCTGCTGGCCCAGGCCGAGGGCATCGTGGTCAGTGCGCCGGGCACCACCGTGGGTGCGGCGGGCAATGGCGTGCCCGTGGTGAACATCGCCACGCCCAACGGCGCGGGCTTGTCCCATAACCAGTTCAAGGACTACAACGTCGGCCCCAATGGCGTGATCCTCAACAACGCCAACGGCGCGATGGTCAACACCCAGTTGGGCGGCTACATCGTCGGCAACCCCAACCTCAAGGGCGGCACGGCCAGCGTCATTCTTAACGAAGTCAACGGCGGTAGCCGCAGCCAGTTGCGCGGCTATACCGAAGTGGCGGGGCAGTCGGCCAAGGTCATCGTCGCCAACCCCTACGGCATCACCTGCAGCGGCTGCGGCTTTATCAACACCCCCAACGTCACCTTGACCACCGGCAAACCGGTGATCGACCAGAACGGCCAACTGCAGCGCTACCAGGTCGATGGCGGCGCCGTGACCATCGACGGCGAGGGCTTGAACGCCAGCAACGTCGAACGCTTCGACATCATCACCCGCTCGGCCAAGATCAACGCACAGATCAACGCCCGCGAACTCAACGTGATCGCCGGCCGTAACGACGTCGATGCGCAAACCCTGAAGGCCACGCCCCGCGCCGACGACGGCAGCGCCAAGCCGGAGCTGGCGATTGACTCCTCGGCCCTGGGCGGCATGTATGCTGGCGCGATCAAACTGGTGGGCACCGAAGCCGGTGTGGGCGTGAAGCTCGACGGCACCCTGGCGGCCAGTGGCGGCGACATCCAGCTCGATGCCAATGGGCGCTTGAGCATGGCGCAAACGGTGGCCACCGGTAACGTCAAGGTCACCGCACAGAACGTCGACCTCACCGACAAGGTCTACGCCAACGGCAACGTGCAGGTCACCAGCGCCCAAGCCTTGGTCAACCAGAAAAGCGTGGCCGCCGGCCAACGCATCGAACTCAACGCGGCCACGCTGACTAACGCTGGCATCATCGAAGCCGGCGTTGCCCCCGACAACAGCCGCAACACCACCGGCGACCTGGTGGTGAATGCGCAGACCGTCAACACCAGCGGCAACCTGCTGGCCAGCCGCGCACTGGCGATCACCGCCGCACAGGCGCTGACCAACCAGGGTGCGATCATCCAGGCCAAGACCGTCGAGGTCAGCAGCGCCAAACTGACCAACCAGGGCGCCAGCGCACGCTTGTTCGGCGAACAAACCCTGGCGATCAGCTCGCCGGCCATCGTCAACCTTGGCGGCCTGATTCGCTTCGGTGAAGGCCAGGCCGCCACGCTCAACAGCGCCTCTCTGGACAACCGCCAGGGCCGTATCGAAATGGCCGGTGGCAGCCTGGTGCTGACCAGTGCCGACCTGAACAACAGCGGCGGCCAAGTCATCGCCAACGACCTGACGGTCAACGCCGGCAAGCTCAATAACCAGAACGGCGTGCTGGTGGCCAAGACCGCCACCGTCAATGCCAGCGACCTCGACAACAGCCTCAAGGGCCTGATCCAGGCCGACGGCGGCGCGCTCAACCTCGCCGTCACCAATGGCTTCAACAATGCCCAGGGTTTCGCCCAGGCCAGCACCGACCTCAACGTCACTGCCGGCACCCTCAGCAGCAATGCAGGCGGCGTACTGAGCGCCGACACCGGCAAGCTGACCCTCACCGCCGCGCAACAGCTCAACAACGCCCAGGGCCGCTTACAGGCCGGGCAGGGCAATATCGAACTGCACGCCGCGAACCTGGATAACCGGAACGGCGTGATCGTCGGCAAACAACTGCTGCTCGACGTGGCTGGCGGCGATATCGACAACCGCGCCGGGCGCGTATTGGGTGACCAACTCGACGTGCGCGCCTCCGGCCTCGACAACCGCAACGCCGGCCTGCTGGCCGGTGGCGCCCAGGGCGTAAGCCTGCTGCTCAAAGGCCCGGGCCAGTTGCTCAATGCCCAGGGCCGCATTCAGAGCGAAGGCCTGCTGCAACTGCGCGGCGAACGTTTCGACAACAGCGCTGGCATCCTGCTCGGCCAAACCGTCGATGTGACGGCGAAAAGCTTCAACAACAGCAACAAAGGCGCGCTGGTCAGCGATGGCGGCGACGTGGTGCTCAACGTCAGCGACCTGCTGACCAACGTCGGCGGCCAGATCGACGCGGGCGAAAGCAGTGTATTGGTCAAGCAACTCACCACCCTCAACAACAACGGCGGCACCTTGCGCGGCAAGCGCCTGGACATCACCGCCCAGCACCTGAATAACAACGACGACGGCCAACTGCTGGCCGGCGCCGGGGGCTTGAACTACAGCGGCCAGGATGTGAGCAACCGCAAGGGCCTGATCCTCAGCGGCGGCGCGCTTACCGAGTTGAATACCACCCGCCTGGATAACCAGGGCGGCACCGTGCAAGGTGACAGCCTGACCGTCACCGCGAACACCGTCGACAACGGCAGCGGCGGCCTGATGGCAAGCCTGGTCGGCAACCTGCAACTGACCGTCGAAGCCCTCGCCAACCGTGGCGGCAAACTGTTCGGCAAAGAACAAGTGACCGTCAGCGGCGCCAGCCTCGATAACAGTGCGGGTGGCCAGATCAGCGGCAACCAGCTCAACCTGACCTCACGCGCCACCCTCACCAACCAGGGCGGCCTGATCGAAGCCAACCAGGGCCTGAGCCTCAACGGCGGCAGCCTGGATAACAGCGCCAACGGGCAACTGCGCGCCCTCGGTGGCGCCACCAGCAGCCTCAACCTCAGCGGCGCGCTGAACAACCAGAACGGCACCCTCGAATTCGGTAGCCAGGCCTTCAGCCTCGACGCCGCCAGCCTCAACAACCAGGCCGGCCAGATCCAGCACGCCGGCACCGGCCTTTTCCGCGTCAACACCGCCAGCCTCTCCGGCAGCCAGGGCGACATCCAGGGCATGGGCACCGCCGACTGGGCGTTCGGCAAGGTCGACGGCCTGGGCCGCGTGCAACTCAACGAAGTCCTCACCTACAAGAGCGACCAAGGGCTGACCCTCAAGGCCGGCGACCGCATGGCCAGCGGCAAGGGCTTGGTCCTCAACGTGGCCAGCCTGGACAACGGCGGCGAACTGCTCAGCGACGGTGACATCAGCATCACCACCGGCGACCTGACCAACAGCGGCCGCGTCTCGGCCCTGCAAACCCTCACCGTCGGCGCCAACAACCTCAGCCAGAACGGCGGCCGCCTGGCCGCCACCAATGCTCGCCTGACCCTGGGCGGCACCCTGGACAACCTCGGCTTCCTCACTGCCCGCCAGCAACTGGATATCGCCGCCGCGCAAATCAACAACCGTGGCACCCTCGGTGCCCAGGGCGCGGTGAACCTCACGGCGGTCAACGGCATTACCAATGCTGCCGATACGCTGCTGTTCAGCGGCGGCGACATGACCTTGCGCAGCAATGGCTTCAGCAACAGCTATGGCGACGTCTACAGCAAAGGCAACTTGAGCTTCGCCGCACGGGATGGCGGGCGCGCCGTGCTGTTCAGCAACCGTTCCGGCACCGTGGAAAGCGAAGGCTCCATCGGCATCAATGCAGGCTTCATCGAAAACGCCAAAGACGAATTCGAACTCGGCCAGACGCTGACCACCGGCAGCCTGTATTGGGTCTGTGGCCAGCACTGCGACGAGAGCGACAACTGGGAACGTGGCGAGATCACCATCTACGAGACGTACCTTGAGGCGGCGACCAAGGATTCGGTCGCGGCGCGCCTGGTGGCTGGCAAAAACATGCTGCTGCAAGGCGACAACGTGCAGAACCGCTACAGCCTGATGGCTGCCAATGGCGACCTGAGCATCACCGCCGGTGACCTGCTCAACCAGGGCGCCGCCACGCGCACGGGCCAGCGCAAGCTTGTCATCAGCACGCCAGGGCACGTTCCCGACGATCTGTTCGAACGCATGCGATATGTCGACGTGCCCGCGTTCAATGCGGCCACGGCGGCTGGCAATTTCGACAAGGCGCGCTTCGAAGAACTGAAAAGCCGCTCACCCAATAGCCGGCCTTTCGCCTACGCAAGTGACGTCACCACCTGGACCAACAACGGCGGCCCCGGCTACGACGCCACCCTGCAAGCGGGCGGCACGGTCAACCTCAACGTCGCCCGCACCCTGCAAAACGGCACGCTGCACAACAACACCCTGGCCCAGTTGACCGGCACCCTCGGCGACGACCAGACCGGTATCCCCGTCGGCGGCATCAACATCAACCTGAGCAAACACGCCAACGACCCGAGCGCCCAGGCGCCAGGCAGCGTGTTACCCGTCGTGGGCGTGGCCCCCGGCGGCGGCTTCGTGCCCGTGGACTACACCGGCACCGCTTTCGCCCCGGTCGATCCCACCACCTCGCCCACCTTCCAGTTGCCCAAGGGCGAGTACGGCCTGTTCGTCAAGAGCGCCGACCCCACCAGCCACTACCTGATCGAGACCAACCCCGAGTTCGCCTCCGTATCCGGCTTCCTCAGCTCCGACTACATGCTCGGCAAGCTCGGCTACACCTCCGACGACGCCTGGCGCCGCCTCGGTGACGGCCAGTACGAAACCCGCCTGATCCGCGATGCTGTACTCGCGCAAACCGGCCAACGCTTCCTCGCCGGCGGCCTGTACAGCGACGCCGACCAATTCCGCTACCTGATGGACAACGGCCTTGCCAGCAAAGACGCCCTGCGCCTGAGCCTCGGCGTGGCCCTCACCGACCAGCAAGTCGGCGCCCTGACCCACGACATTGTGTGGATGGAAAACCGCGTCATCGAAGGCCAGACCGTGCTCGTGCCGGTGCTGTACCTGGCCCAGGCCGACTCGCGCAACGTGCGCGGCAACAGCCTTATCCAGGGCCGCGACCTCAACCTGGTCACCGGCGGCGACCTGATCAACGTCGGCACCCTGCGCGCCAGCAACAACCTCTCCGCCATCAGCAGCGGCAGTATCTACACTGGCGGCTTGGTCGAAGCTGGCAACAACCTCAACCTGCTGGCCCAAGACAGCATCCGCAACGCCATGGCCGGCGAAATCCGCGGCAAGCAAGTCAGCCTCACGGCGCTCAAAGGCGATATCACCAACGACACCACCGCCATCCAGGTTCGTGACGGCGTCGGTATGCGCACCCTCACCGACACCAGCGTCGGCACCATCGTCGCCCGCGAAAACCTCGCCATCGACGCCGGCCGCGACCTCACCAATCGAGGCGCCCTGACCGCTGGCAACGACGCCAACCTAACCGCCGGCCGTGACCTCAACCTCATCGCCGCCAGCGACACCAGCGTCAAACACGAGACCCGCGACGGCGGCGAGAAATCCAGCATCACCACCGACGTCAAAAACCTCGCCGCCAGCGTCACGGCGGGGGGCAACCTCAACCTGCAGGCCGGGCAAGACGTCAACATCATCGGCAGCACCGCCACCGCCGGCAAAGACCTCAACATCGCCGCCGGCCGCGACCTCAACGTCGCCTCGGTCAGCGACATGCACAACGTCGAGGGCAAGGAAAAACACGGCAAAAAACGCATCAAGACCGCAGACGACCAAACTACCCAGGTGGCAAGCGTGCTGACGGCGGGTGGGGATTTTGTCAGCCAGGCGGGGCGTGACACCACGATCGTGGCGAGCAGGATCAGTGCGGGGAATGAGGCTTATCTGTATAGCGGGGATAAGTTGAACCTGCTGGCGGCGCAGAACAGCACCTACAGCCTTTACGACATGAAGGAGAAGGGGGGCTGGGGCGCGAAGAAGACCAAGCGTGATGAGGTGACCCACGTTACAAATGTGGGGACTGAGATCAAGACTGGTGGTGATCTGGTACTCAAAAGTGGAGGCGACCAGACCTATCAACTTGCCAAGCTTCAGAGCGGCCGGGACATCACTTTGGATAGCGGTGGCGCGATTACCTTTGAGGCGGTCAAGGATCTACATCAAGAAAGCCATGAAAAAAGCAAGAACAGCCTGGTTTGGACCAGCGCCAAAGGCAAAGGAAATACTGACGAAACGTTGCGCCAGAGCCAGCTGATTGCGCAGGGACAAGTGGTTATTAAAGCCGTAGATGGCTTGAAGATTGACGTCACGCATGTTGATCAGCAAACGGTTAGTCAGGCCATTGATGCAATGGTGAAGGCAGATCCGCAGTTGGCTTGGCTGAAAGAGGCTGAGAAACGTGGGGACGTAGACTGGCGCAGGGTTCAGGAGGTTCACGATAGCTTCAAGTACGACAACTCCGGCCTCGGCGGAGGCGCTGCGTTAGTTATTGCAATCATCGTTACATATTTCACTTGGGGAGCGGGGGCTGGCCTTGTGGGCGCCGCTTCCACGACCACAACCGGACTTGCTGCTAACTCTGTTGTCACCGCCGTGGCAGTAAAAGGTGCGACAAGCACTATAAATAATCGGGGTAATATTTCAGACATTGCCAAAGATGTTACCTCTGGAGATAGTATTAAAGGGTACGCAATTGCGGGGCTGAGCGGCGCAATTGCTAAATTCGCGGGCGTTACGGGTAGCCTTACAGCTTCAGATTTAGGGCGGCAACTTGCTGTTAATTCTGCCTTGAGGACAGTCACGAGCGGCGGCAGTTTTACAAAAAATGTTGGTCAAGCAGCAATCGATCTGACAGCCAGCGTTCTTTCTGGAGTGATTTATGAACATGTGGGCACAGAGTTAAGCGGTACGGGCCTAAGTACAAAAGTTGCTGTACATGCGATAGTTGGTGGGTTGATAGCAGAAGCCGCTGGAGGAGATTTTACAGCGGGTGCCATCGCGGCAGGTGCGAACAAAGCACTAATACAGACATTCGGCGCTGAAATGTTTCCTGGCGAGGCACATGACCGCGTGCTAGCGATGACCTCGCAACTAATAGGAATGACAGCGGCAGCAGGGTTAGGTGGCGATGCCAAGGATCAGGAGGTTGCTGGGTGGGTAGCACAGCAAGGTACAGTTTATAACTATCTTGAACATTCGGATGTGAAGTCTTTTGCGTCAGATATGAAAGGCTGTGGAAAAAATGGAATATGCCAGGAAAACAGATGGAATAATGAACGCTATAATGAAGAGAGTATTTATAATACGGAGAATGCGCTCAGTATCACCAGCTCCATGTTGGCAAAAGATAAACTCCCGGGCGTAATTGTTGCGCTTGATGAATTGATGTCGATTGATTGCCAAACTACGGTATGTGAAGGGTATAAAACCGAACTCATTAGTCGTTCTGTCCTCGTGGCAGGGCATCTGGCGAAACAGATTGCCGACTGGGGGCCGTCAATGGATCGGCTAGCTTTGTTAAGTGGAGGTGCAACTGGTGGTGGTAAGGTTGAGCCTAGGTCCCGGTTGCCGGGAGAGGTCGATCCCGCTGGATTGGTCCAGCTTGAGAAAGCAATAAAATATTTGAAAGATACAAAAGGACCTTCTTCAGGCTTGGTGTTCGGAGATACGAAAGTTGTAGGCACCGGCAAGCCTGCTGCAAATGATGCGAGCTTCAGTGTTCCCAAAGGGTACACGCAGGGGGCAGACGGCGTGGTGACAGGCCCCGGTGGAGGAATTTACAAAGCCACCGGAACGCTTGATAGCAGCGGCAATCAGATCTATCTGGGTGGCAACGGCAACTACTACACGCTTACAGCAGAGAGCTCAACGCGAATCGTTTCACCCAATCCGTCGCTAGAAATTGGAGCAACGGGAAGAATTGGAGAGGAAGCATTGAAACCTCTAGGGGGCCAATCTCAGGTAACCTTCCAAACAACACAGGGCGCTCGTGTTGTTGATCAACTAGCTCCAGGTAGCATTGCTCATGAATCTAAGGTCGGATACACATCGCTTGATGCAAATACAGCGTTGCAAGTTGCTAAGGACGCTGAGTTATTGAGACGCGGCTTGGTCAATGGGGTAACATGGAACTTCTTCAAAAGTCCCGTTACAGGCCGTGTTGGACCCGCAGCGGCACTAGAAAAAGCGCTGTCCGAAGCGGGTATTAAGATAAAGGTGCATTAACCATGAACTTCACAACAGCCTATTCGCCAGTTACAACAGCATTTGTATCTATGAGCGCCAAAGATAGAGATGCTTTTTATAAATGGTTCATGCTTAACAAACCTTACTGTTTGGATGAGTTGATCCACACCGTTTGGCAGACCCCTGGATATGAAGGCTGGAGTGCGGATTTCTCACCTGAGTCGCTGGGTTTGTTAGGTGAGTGGCTTTTTTTCATAATTACTACAAAACGTCATTCCCTAAGAGAACATCACGTTGAGAAGAATTTTCTAAGTGGCGTGGATAAAGTCGAAGCTGACCTTTTGTCAGATCAAGAAAAGTCATTGGCTGTTATGGTTGGTATGTATTACGGGGATGTTGCCGTTAGAAATAATCCAGAGCTCAGTTGGGTTCAATTAAAAGGCAGCAAAAAAGAGGCAGATTATGGCCAGCCTGTCATATCTGGTCCAGGCTTACTACCTACAAATCCTGTAAGAATTTCTAATGCATTCGCATGCGGGATTGCCGATGGATCCAGAAGTGGAAGCCGACTTCGAGAGACATACGAGTATTGGATGACTTTGGTAAAGAGGTATAATGCGTAATTGAGATCATAGTGAATTTTAATTTTAGAGCGACATCGCGTCAGGTTCCTTTGTTTTTGGTTTGATATCTTTTTGAAAATTGTAGGGGTTGGGAATAGGGGTCAGACCACATTTTTGCGCTGGGACCTTCGCGGGACAGGGAGCTAATGGTGCGCGAGGCAATGTCTCTTTTAGAATTAAGGGCAATGATGTCGTTGTGACCAAGCCGAATGGTACGTTTGTGACGATTTTGAAAGATGGCGTCAACCAAAATCCATCAGTAAAAAGTGCGCTGGAAGTGAAGGTTAGATGATGAAAGATTCTTCGTTGAAGGCGTGGCTTATACTTGCCATCGGAAGAATAGGGGTCAGACCACATTTTTGGAAGGGAATAGGGGTCAGACCATAAGGGAATAGGGGTCAGACCACATTTTTGCGTTTTTTAGAGTTCAGCAGAGTTGCTCTTTAAAAATATGATTTATTTTTTGTAATTATTCTATTTGGTTGGCCAGGAATAGTGGTCTGACCCCTATTTTTCTATTTTTCTTCGATTTTGTCACATTGCCGGATGGGACTATCAAGGTCAGCCGCCCAAATGTGAATGAGCAATTTTCAACCCATCTGGGGCTTAGCGGGGGGGGGGGAAGTTAAATATGCCGGGTCTATACGCTTTGGTAATAATGACGGTCCAGAGCGAGGAAAAATAACAAGATGGGATAATAGCTCCGGTCATTATCAGCCACCTGCTACCCTAAAGGCTAACTCTGGGTTACCGGAAAACTCATTTAATCCAAGGAAATAGTTTGGTATGGATTCAAGATTGATATCACTCTGTAAAGAGTTGGCGAAAATGACTTCTGATCAGGCGGCAGCTTGGATATTGAGCCGGTACCCGCTTGCTTCAGATAATTGGGGTGAAGCTTTATTACTCCTTCCTCATAGATCTTGGAAAAAACCAGAGCAGAAACGTTTAGCGGATTATTATTTTAAGAAAATTCCGTTCTCTAGCGCTAGAGGATATGAAGCGTTCGCGTCAATTATGTCAGTTAAGTTAATGGTTGCATGCATTAACGATGCTTTGCCCAAAGATCCTAGCAGGCTCGAGTTATTGTTTTATCATCTTGTCCCAGTGCTTAAGCGTTTTGCAAAGAATGATGCAGATCGAAAAATTATTGAGGCTTTCCTTTCGGCTTTTTCGATAAGTTTGCCAAAACATAATTGAGAACAAAAAATGCGGTTTGTTTGATCTGGCTAGAGAAGTGAAAAAAGGGAGCGGGAAAAAAGAGAGCAGATTTATTTGAGTTAGGGGAATAGGGGAATAGGGGGCAGACCACGTTTTTGCGTTTTTTAGAGTTCAGCAGAGTTGCTCTTTAAAAATATGATTTATTTTTTGTAATTATTCTATTTGGTTGGCCTGTTGATGGGCAGCTAAGCTGTAAACTCTTATCCAGTTAGGAGGTTATATGGCTCGCCGTCCTAGGGTTTTACTGCCGGGTATCCCGTTGCATATAATACAGCGGGGAAACAATCGGTCTGCGTGTTTTTATTCAGATGAAGACTACATTTTTTACATTGATACATTAGCCGTGCTTGCTCAATTGTACGGCTGTAAAATTCACGCATTGTGCTTGATGACAAATCACGTTCATTTGTTGTTGACTCCCACCTGCTGCGCAGGGGCTGGCCTACTTATGCAGGGGCTGGGGCAGCGCTATGTTCAATATGTCAATCGAACATATCAACGAACGGGCACATTGTGGGAAGGCCGTTTCCGCTCCTGTTTGGTTCAACAAGAAAACTATGTTTTAGCTTGCTATCGATATATCGAAATGAATCCGGTAAGAGCGGGTATGGTTACTCATCCGGGCGACTATCGCTGGACCAGCTATAGGGCAAACGCACAGGGCGAGCTATCAGGCTTTATAAGTCCGCATGCGGTTTATAGCGAGTTAGGTAGCGGCACCGCGCAGCGAGCCGAAGCTTACCGATCTATATTCAAGGATCGGCTTTCATCTGGATTGATAGAACAAATTCGATCTTCTACCAACGGCAATTACGTTTTGGGCGATCAGAAGTTTGCGTCCGAGATCGCGGAGATATTAGGTAAAAGAGTTTCACCGGGTGCGTCAGGACGCCCGAAAAGTGTGAGTTAAAAGAATAGAAGAATAGTGGTCTGACCCCTATTTTTCTAGAGTTCAGCAGAGTTGCTCTTTAAAAATATGATTTATTTTTTGTAATTATTCTATTTGGTTGGCCAAGAATAGTGGTCTGACCCCTATTTCTCGTTTTGGGCGATCAGAAGTTTGCGTCCGAGATCGCGGAGATATTAGGTAAAAGAGTTTCACCGGGTGCGTCAGGACGCCCGAAAAGTGTGAGTTAAAAGAATAGAAGAATAGTGGTCTGACCCCTATTTTTCTAGAGTTCAGCAGAGTTGCTCTTTAAAAATATGATTTATTTTTTGTAATTATTCTATTTGGTTGGCCAAGAATAGTGGTCTGACCCCTATTTCTGAAATGTTTTATAGGCTTTTTGGATGGTGCAGCATCTTGGAAGATGGCAACTATGCGCCGCCGGGGCAGTTTTGGGATGATGAATAAGTTGAAGAAAAGGGGACTGAAGAAAAGGGACAAGAAAAGAGGGCAGATTTATCTAGGTTAGAGTTTAAAGGCTGTCTAGTCCTGAAACAGGTGTAAACCTATTTCAGGACTAGACAGTCCCCTTTTTTCGTTGATTCGTGACAAAAACATTGGAAGGGATTAAGTCAGAAGCAGTAATCGTAGGTAGTGAAGTTAATAAATGGCTTGCGAAGGACTGAAATGAGATATTACTTAATGCGACAAGATGTAACTGTTTGCGATAGGTGGGTGCTTGGAGATGTACATCATGTAGATAACTGGTATTTCAGTGATCCTCCAGTTAATTTTATGGAGCCAGGCATATATACTCTCGATGTAAGATTCGACGGTAAAGAAGTTGATTATTCCCTTGCTGGATACGCCAGTGTTCCTGTTTTAAGCGAGAGCGCAAAAAACTCGCTCGCCGGTTTGCCAGAGATAGACGAACCTTATCAATGTGTCGTTTTTGAGCCGGTTAAGATAAATAATAAAGTGGTTTGCCAGAGCTATTTTTTGATGATTATAGAAACGCAAGTCGATTGCGTGGATGAAAAGCGCTCTCGCTATAAAAAGTTTGAGGTAGATGATCCTGTTAGGCCAGATATGGCCGGCAACTATCGTGCTTTCTACAATTTGGTGGTTGACCCGGGCAGGGTCGGATCAAGTCATATATTTAGACTTAAAAAATATTTGGGTGCGGTCATAGTAAGTGAAGAGGTGAAACGGCGACTTATGGCGGCTGGTGTTGTCGGCGTACTGTTTGATTCTGTTAATGGTGATCAAGAAACCGTTACCTAGTTGGTCAGGTAGTTGGGGGAAGGCGGCGAATTTGTTTAATTCGTGGTGGTAGTGCAAAGACCATTGATTAAATCTGTCCCCTTTTGTTTTCTTGCAGAATGCTTTCGAGCTAATGACTGATTTGAAAAACCAAGGGCAGAAAAGAAAATGGAATACACACTTGAAATTCGTGAACTCATCAACCATATCACTTCTGCTGAACTGTACGAGGGTGATTACGGAAGCCGCCTGGTTGACCATGAATCTATACTGAGTGGGGTTGATGCAGCGGACCGCGACAGTGTTCCTGTAGACTATCTGGCTTTTCTAGGCACCTTTGGGTTTGGCGATTTAGACAGCGCGCTTTATATCGAAGACGGTCCGGCTAAATACGCTGCTATCGCCGGATGTGAGGTGGATGCTTATAGCCGGATGTATGTGTTTGCGGCTACTTCCAGTGGTGTGCTTTATGCTTTTGATGTAGGTAATAATTGGTCGATAGTAGAGATTGATTCGGAAATCGATGAGGTGGCGGTGTTGGCCGATAACTTTTCAAGCTTCATCCGTAATCAGCTGATTGTGGTGAAAGGTTATGTCGATTGGCGCGCGGAGCAATAAGACGCTGTCAGGTGGGGAGATGTGATTAAAAAGGGACGGATTTATTTAGTTTGCGCTGATCACGCACAAAGCGGGCGACACAAAGGCCGCCCGATTTTCACTCAGGACGGATCGGCGTTAAGCCTGCGACTGATGACATCCAGCAAATCACACCCATCGCGTAGCGGAATGGCCAGCAAGTGGGCGAAGTCTGAAAGCACTACGGCATCGCTGCTGAGTTGTTCGCGGAAGGCCAGGTTTTCCAGCAGTTGGGTGACGGCCCGAATGCGGTGCACGGCGGCGTCGTGAAGGACGTCGAGAGGTGCCTGGGTGTCGATGATCAGCGCTGGGACGGTGCAGTCGTGGCCGGTTAGGGGCATGTATCTATTCATGGGTACAACCTCGGTCAGTAAGTGAGGCTGTCACCTGTCGTCGCCAAACGAATGGGTGACAGCTGTACGCAGGTTGGCGAACCGGGACCGAGTTCCGGCAGACCCGAAGGTCTCCCGCGCACAGCTGCCATAAAGCAGCAATGCGGGTACGGAAGCCCCTGCAAGCAAGCAGAAAGCTTTCGCATACGGTCAACGGATCGCCAAATCCGATCGCCCTGTTGAGCGACCGCCGGACTATAAGCCCCTCACCCAAAACCGCGCAAGGCATCACCGCAATGGCACCCCCCGTCACGCAATGGCATCCATCGTGAAGCGTCTTCCCCTTGGGCTTTGAACATTTCGTATATCCCAGTGTCTTTACCCCGCCCACCCGCAATCGGTCGGGCTGCATGGACTGCAGCGTTTTCAATAACATTAAGGATTAATGTGAACCTCTCCCCTTTACGGCCCCCTTTCTGCCACCGCTCGCGGTGCATTGGCTCGCGCCCGGAATTTGCAGGGGCGCCCGGGGGGCCTCATTCGGATCGATTGATCCTTTCGCACAGCACACCTACTACCGCCGGGCGTATTGGCGGCTTTGACTGTAGTTCATGGAGTTTGAAATGAAGCGTAAGCAGTTCCAGAAAAGCCTGTTGGCAATCATGGTCGGCGCCATCAGCACGCAGGTGCTGGCAGTCGAGTTCGACCTGGGGCAGGGTAAGAATATTTGGGCCAGTGAGTCGTTCAATGAGCCGGTGACCATCACCGGTCAGTTTTCCCGCGTGGTCGACACCAACACCACCGACCCCGCCGGCCTGGGATTTGCCAATACCCAAATTCAAGGTTCGCTGATCAATCGCGCAGACATCACGCTGGACTCGCAAGGCCGCACCATCCGTGCGATCGCCATCGACCCGATGTTCTGGACCGGCCCGAGCGGTTTGGCCCCGAGCACTGTCACCGGGGATGTGGTTCAGGCAGGCAACGTGCTGATGCGCAACGGCGCCTATGAAGGGCTTGAGATCGGCCCCACCACCATTGGTGGCAGCCTTATCAACTCAGGCACCATTCGCTCCACGCCTCCGGTGGGTACCGTGACGACGCCCGGCTACCTGGGCGGCGGTGAAGGTATTTACCTGCACGGCACCACCATTGCGGGTGACGTATCCAACACCGGTGTGATCGACATGGCCGGCCCGGGCGCGATTGGGTTGATCCTTGACGTCAACGGCGACACGCCGACCACCATCGGCGGCAAAATCCTCAACTCGGGCTCGATTACCGCCACAGGCGAAGGCGCTTGGGGTGTGGAAGTGGAAACCGACACCAGCCCCCTGCGTATTGAAAACAGTGGCCTGATTTCCGCCAATGGCGATGAGGCCAAAGGGCTGTTTCTCTACGGCGGCACCTTTGATTACATCCTCAACACCGGCACCATTGAAGCCAAGGGCGCGTCTGCCAATGCCTTCGATCTTTCCGGCGCCAGCTTTGCGCAGAACAGCGCCACGGGCGCACGCGGCATCGTCAACCGCGGCCTCATCGCGGCGGACGGTACTGCGATCCATGTGGATACGGCCGAGCAGGTTGCGAGCTTTGAAATCAACCAGCAAGCCGGCGAGATCCGCAGCAACAGCGGTATCGCCGTCGACGCCAACAACCTTGCCAGCCTGAACTGGACCGGTGGCAAAATCACCGGCGATCTGCTCAACCTCAGCGCCGTCAACATCGGCGGTCAGGCAGGTTTCAGCGGTAGCCGTATCATCGCCCCGGTGTCGGTCAACTCGGGTTCGCTGAACCTCTCCGCACCTGGCACCACCATCACCGGCGATCTCAATGTGGCCAGTGGCGCGGGCATTGATATGCACCTGGCCGACAGTGTGGTGCCGACCACGCCGTACCTCACCGTTAACGGCACCGCCAACCTGGCCCAGGCTTCCAAGCTGACAGTCAGCGCCAACCCGGGCGACTTCGCGGCGCCTAAAGCCGGCACGCAATACACCTTGCTGCAAGCCACCAGCGTGCAGAACAACGGTGTGGCCGTCGCCAGCGCGTCGTCGTTGCTGAACGTGCTCAGCTACTCGGCCGATGCGCAGACGGTCAAGGCCGTGGTGGCGGTGAAAAGCGATCAGCAGGTGCAGCAGGAGTTGGCGGGTGTGAGTGCGGGTGCGTCGGCTGCAACCGCAGTCAACGTGTTGAAAAACGATGTGCTCGGCCAGCTCAACCAGAACGACCCGGTGTTCCAGAGCCTGGCCAACGCCGGGACTGCACAACAACTGGCGCAGCTCGCCGACCAGCTCACGCCCGACGTCAACCGTGGCGCTCTCGACGTGGCCCTGTCGGGGCAAACCGTGGTCAACGGTGCGATCTTCAACCGCCTCACCGACCAGCGTGAAAGCCATCAGGTCGGCGGTGTGTGGGTGCAGGGCCTGAGCAGCAACATGGACCAGGACGGCCGTGGCGGCAACAACGGTTACTCGGCCAATAGCAGCGGTATGGCGGTAGGTGTGGACGGTCGCTTGAACGACACCACCACCCTGGGCGTGGCGTACAGTTACCTCAATTCCAACATTCATTCGGACCTGGGCAACAAGACCGACGTCGAAGGCCACGCGCTGTCGCTGTACGGCAACTGGGCGCTGCAGAACTGGTTCGTGGATGGCAGCCTCAGCTACGGCCATAACGAGAACGACAGCAAGCGCCACGTCGCGGGCACTACGGCCAAGGGCAGCTACGACAGCAATGTGTTGTCGGCCAGCGTGATCGGCGGCTACAGCTTCAAGCCGACCCAGGCGGTGGTGATCGAGCCGCGGGTGGCTGCACGTTATGCCAACGTGCGCATGGATGGGTTTACCGAGAAAGGTTCGTCGGCGGCCTTGAGCACGGCTTCGCAGCGTTATGAAGTAGGTGAGTTGGGCGCTGGTGTGCGTTTGGCGGCCAACCTGCCGCTGAGCGCCGGTACGTTGCAACCGGAAGCGACCTTGATGGCCTATCACGATTTGATGGGTGACCGCGTGGCGCAAACCTCCAACTTCGTGGCCGGTGGTTCGGCGTTTACCGTCACCGGTGCGTCGGTGGCGCGTGACAGCTACGAGGCCAGTGTGGGTGTGAATTACAAAGTGTCGGACTTCACCGTCGGCGCCAGCTACACCCGCCAGGCACGTAGCGGTTTCGATGCGGACGGCGTGATGCTCAAGGCGCGCTACGCCTTCTAAGCAACACCGCAAAACAAAGTGTGGGAGGGGGCTTGCTCCCGATAGCTGTGAATCAGTCAATGATGTGTTGGCTGACTCACCGCCATCGGGGGCAAGCCCCCTCCCACATTAGATTTGTGTGGATCCGCAGCGTTCGGCACGGGGCAACTTGCGCTGGCTCAGCCCGCTTACGTAGGGCGCGACGCTCTGATACCAGTGTGGGAGGGGGCTTGCTCCCCGATAGCTGTGAATCAGTCAATGATGTGTTGGCTGACTCACCGCCATCGGGGGCAAGCCCCCTCCCACATTAGATTTGTGTGAATCCGCAGCGTTCGGCTCGGGGCAACTTGCGCTGGCTCAGCCCGCCTACGTAGGGCGTGACGCTCTGATACCAGTGTGGGAGGGGGCTTGCTCCCGATAGCGGTGGTCCAGCCAATGGATATGTTGGCTGACTCACCGCCATCGGGGGCAAGCCCCCTCCCACATTGGGTTTGTGTGAATCCGCAGCGTTCGGCTCGGGGCAACTTGCGCCGGCTCAGCCCGCTTACGTAGGGCGTGACGCTCTGATACCAGTGTGGGAGGGGGCTTGCTCCCGATAGCGGTGGACCAGCCAATGGATATGTTGACTGACTCACCGCCATCGGGGGCAAGCCCCCTCCCACATTGGGTTTGTGTGAATCCGTAGCGTTCGGGTCGGGGCAACTTGCGCTGGCTCAGCCCGCTTACGTAGGGCGTGACGCTCTGATATCAGTGTGGGAGGGGGCTTGCTCCCGATAGCGGTAGTCCAGCCAATGGATATGTTGACTGACTCACCGCCATCGGGGGCAAGCCCCCTCCCACATTGGGTTTGTGTGAATCCGCAGCGTTCGGGTCGGGGCAACTTGCGCTGGCTCAGCCCGCCTACGTAGGGCGTGACGCTCTGATATCTGTGTGGGAGGGGGCTTGCTCCCGATAGCGGTGGACCAGCCAATGGATATGTTGACTGACTCGCCACCATCGGGAGCGCGCGCCCTCTCACATTGGGTTTGTGTTGGATTTCACTACTCGGGCCGAAACATCTTGAGAACCGCTCTCAACCCCGTAAAATGCCGCAGCCGTTGCATCACAGTCTTTCAGGGAAGAATTCAGGCCAGCGTATTGTCAGGCTGCCTAACTCCTTGGAAAACCCGGCAACGCTGATTTCCTCACCCAAGGAGCACCCTGTGAAGACACTGTCCAAAATCCTGCTGTCGGGCCTCACCGCCGCGGCGCTGTTGACCGTGGCCGGTTGCGCCACCGAGAGCAACCGCGCGATGCCGGTGGAGCAAGTCGCCAGCGCCCACGTGGCCTATTCCGGCGTACGTGTGCCGATTGCCGTGGGCAAGTTCGACAACCGCTCCAGCTACATGCGCGGCATCTTCTCCGATGGTGTCGACCGTCTCGGCGGCCAGGCCAAGACCATCCTCATCACCCACTTGCAGCAGACCAATCGCTTCAGCGTGCTGGACCGCGACAACATGGGCGAGATCTCCCAGGAAGCCAAGATCAAAGGCACCGCGCAGAAGCTCAAGGGCGCTGACTACGTGGTAACCGGCGATGTGACCGAGTTCGGCCGCAAAGAAACCGGCGACCGCCAGCTGTTCGGCATCCTCGGCCGTGGCAAGACCCAAGTGGCCTACGCCAAAGTCGCGTTGAACATCGTCAACATCAACACCTCCGAAGTGGTGTATTCCACCCAGGGCGCCGGTGAGTACGCGCTGTCCAACCGTGAAGTGGTCGGCTTCGGCGGCACCGCCAGCTACGACTCCACCCTCAATGGCAAGGTCCTCGACCTGGCCATGCGCGAAGCGATCAACCGCCTGGTGGACGGCATCAACGCCGGCGCCTGGAACCCGCGCAACTGATCAGCAGCACCTCAAGGAGCAGTACACGGATGAGCAAGGCAGTTAAGTTGGCGCTGATGCTGACAGCAATCGCGACGGTAGCCGGGTGCCAGACGGCGCCCCAGCCCCTGTATCAATGGGAGAGCTACCAGCCGCAGGTTTACGAGTACTTCAAGGGCGAGCCCAAGGAAGCGCAGGTGGAAGCATTGGAGCGCGACTTGCAGAAGATCAACGCCAGTGGCCGCAAGGCCCCACCGGGTTACCACGCGCACCTGGGCATGCTGTACATGAACATGGGCAAGGATGACCAGATGGTGCAGGAGTTTCGCACCGAGAAGGCCCTGTTCCCTGAGTCCGCTGCGTACATGGACTTTCTGCTGAAAAACGCCAAAGCCGGAGTGGCCACCAAATGAGCCTGTTAAAACTTACCGGCGCCTTGCTGGCCCTGGCGTTGCTCGGCGGTTGTGCGGCGCCCAAGACGGTCGACTACTCGGCGTACAAACAGGCGCGGCCCAAGTCGATCCTGGTACTGCCGCCGATCAACGAGTCGCCGGAAGTGCAGGCGTCCTACAGCCTGGTGTCGCAAGTCACCTACCCGTTGGCCGAAGCCGGCTACTACGTGCTGCCGATTGCCCTGGTGGACGAAACCTTCCGCCAGAACGGCCTGACCACCGCCAATGATATCCAGGCGGTACTGCCCGCCAAGCTGCATGACATCTTCGGTGCCGACGCGGCGCTGTACATCACTGTCAGCGAGTACGGCACCAAGTACATGCTGATCTCCAGCGACACCTCGGTGACGGCCTCGGCCAAACTGGTGGACCTGCGCACCGGCACCACCTTGTGGACCGGTACTGCACGGGCCTCCAGCGAGGAGGGCAACAACAACGGCGGCGGTCTGGTGGGCATGTTGATCACGGCGGCGGTCAAGCAGGTGATCAACAGCTCTACCGATGCGGCGCATCCGATTGCCGGTATCACCAGTGCACGCCTGCTGTCGGCAGGGCAACGCACCGGGCTGCTGTACGGCCCGCGTAACCCCAAGTACGGCACGGACTGATCAGCGGCAACCGGTAAACCGCGTCACCTCTGACGACGGTGCTGTTGGATCAAGTCGGTGCGGGTGGCCGTGCCCATGGAGTCGCGCTGCCCGTTTACGCTGGTGCCGATGGAGCCGTTGTGCAAGGCAACGATCTCGCCCGTATCGACGCTGATCAGCGGTGAGCCAGAGGTGCCGGGTTTCTTGAAGGCGTCGTGGTAGACCGTGCCCTGATAACGGCTGTCCTGGTCGTATCCCTTGAGCGTGGTGGGTTGGCCCTTGGCATTTAGAAATGAAATGCCGAGGGCCTCTTGCCCATGGTTGGGCATAAAGACTTTCTGCCCAGGCGATGCTTGGGGGCCGGAGGCCAACTTGAGCGGCCGGAACTGCTCGGCCAAGGCTTTTTTCTCGCCGGCGGGCAAATCGACACGCAGCTCGGCGTAGTCCAACCGCGCGTCGCCACTGAGCGGCTTGGGGTCCAGCGGTACTTTGCGCTCTACCTTCATCCGCCCGCTACTGTCTTGTTCATAACCCAGCCAAAGCTCGAGCTTGCTGCCCTTGGCCAGCGCGTCGCGCACATGTTGGTTGGTCAGCACGCTGTTGCCATCGTTGATCAGCGAGCCGGTACCCAACGAACGGGTATGCACGCGTTCGTAGCCCCATGAGTCCCGTGTGACGCTCACTTCGCGAATATTGCCCACGGCCCTGGCCGCTGCATGCATCGGTGTGCCCTTAAGGGATGCGTTGGCGTGGTTCTGCAAGGAGAACGGCGCCTGTTGCGGCGCGGCTGTTGGCGTGGGGTGGGGCTTGTACGGTGCGACATCCGCTGGCGACGGCGGTCGTGGGGTTGGCGGTTGAGGCGTAACCCGGGCGGGTGGGGTTGGCATACGGTTCGGCTGCGAGGCTCGGCTGGTCACGTCGTCTGGCTTGATTGGCCCTTGGCTCTTGATATACAGGCCGGCTTGGCCCGAGCCGTTCAGGTCAATGGCCAGGCTGTGCTGGCGCGTGTTCGGGTCATAACCGAGCAACGCCTCGCCCGGCCGACCGCTGAAACGACGCACAAACTGCAGGTCCTTGATACCGGCGGCCTGCAGCGCTGCAGACACATCGATCTTGTCCTGCCCGCTGGTGAAATCGGTGATCAGGTCGGGGCGCTGTTGGGTCGACTCGCTGGCGTTGTTATACACAAAGGTATCCTTGCCCAGCCCACCGGTAAGGGTGTCCTGGCCCGGGCCACCGGTCAGGCGGTTATCGGCGTGGTTGCCGATAAGTCGATCAGCGCCCGTGCCGCCGATGGCATTTTCCAGGGTCACGCCTTTGGCAATGGAGACGTTGCCTTTCATGCCGCCGACATCGGAGAAGTGTTCAGCCTTCAAGTTGATGGTCTGGTCCTGATGAAACCGCGAGAAATCCAGAGTGTCGTTGCCGCCCCCATCCCACACGCTGAACACGGGCGCGTCGTCCGCTGAGTTGAGGCTGAGGAAGTCACGCCCGGTATTGGAGTTGAAGCCGTACACCGTGTCGGTGTCGCGGGTTTTGTAATTGGCGCCGTAGAGCTTTTGGATGGCCGTGATGTCGTCCATCAGCGGCGCGCTGGCATAGTGGGTTTGGCCGTTCTTGTTATGGTCATGGCCCAGGTGACCAGCCCACCAGTAACTCATCAGGCTGTAGGCGCGATTGTCCTCGGCATAGCGGGCGTTTTCAGCGTAGCTGCCGCCATTGTTGTATTTGCCGGGGTGCATCAGCCCCAGGGTATGGCCGATCTCATGGGCCAGCAGATAGCGGCTGAAACTACCCTGAGTGAAGGGGCGATTCATGCCATCGGACGCGAACCAGGCCTGTGTGCCATCGCTGTAGATGCCTGGATAAGACGCACGGCCCGAATGGCCGGTCTGGTTCGGGTCATTGCCCAGTAACAGTTGCCCTTTGGCCTCTGGTGCATTCTCAGTGAAGGTGATATTGGCGACATCCGCCCAAGACTGCATGGCGCGCCTGGCCTGCTCTTTTTGCGACGGGGAGAACTCGTTAGCGCCGGTGGGCGTGTTGTAGGTGGCTTGCGCGGGTGTGAAAAAACGGTAGCCGATAGGTGTGATGCCGTCTTTGTCTCGCTCTTTCCAACGATAGCCCGTTCGGGTGATCTGCTCTGCCGCTTGCTCGGTGGTGTAGGAGGGCTTGCCTGAAACGGCCCCGGTATAGCTGGGCCGCTCAGCGAATGAGGGCGGCTGATAGCGGTGTGCGAGGGTGTTTACGGAGTTCATCGTGGTTTCTCTGAATTAAAAGCCTCCAAAGCACTCAAGAAACAGACGGTTCTGACAGGGAGGCGGACCCTCGATATGTGGTGGGTGGTGATGGCAGGTTCAGTTGGTTGTGTCTCGAAAGATGACGCAGCGAGCTGACGGCGCAATATCCGTGTTTAACCCGTAGGGAGGTTGGGCTACGTCTGATCGGTTGAACGGATCATTCATTCACGAGGTTCAGCCCATGTCCCGCTCTCTGCTTTTGCTGCGTCCCGCTGCCCAAGGCTTTGCCGTTACCCTGCTGGTGATGCTGGCCGGGTGTGGACTGTCGTCGTCCCCGGATGTCGCCAAGCCTGTTGAACCGGCGCCCATCGCCGAGCTGCAAAGCGCGCCGGCCCAGGGCGCTATGGTCAAACGCATGGCGATGCCGGCACCGATGAGGGTGCGGGAAATGGCGACGATGGACTACCGCAGCGAACCTCGCGAGCAATACGCCAACCTGCCGGACAACCCGGTGCATCGCGTCGCCGAGACCCCGGTTTCCACTTTCAGCGTCGACGTCGACACTGGCAGCTACGCCAACGTCAGGCGTTTCCTCAATCAAGGTCGCCTGCCGCCCGAAGGCGCTGTGAGACTGGAGGAAATGGTCAATTACTTCCCTTACACCTACGCGCTGCCCACCGATGGTTCACCCTTTGGCGTCACCACCGAGCTCGCCGCCACGCCCTGGAACCCGCGCACAAAATTGTTGCGCATCGGCATCAAGGCCTCCGACCGCGACGTGGCGGACCTGGCGCCGGCCAACCTGGTGTTCCTGGTGGACGTGTCTGGCTCCATGGACCGTCGCGAAGGATTGCCGTTGGTGAAAAGCACGTTGAAATTGCTGGTGGACCAACTGCGCGATCAGGACCGCGTGTCATTGGTGGTCTATGCCGGTGAATCCCGCGTGGTGCTCAAGCCCACCTCCGGGCGTAACAAAAACACGATCCGCAACGCCATCGACCAACTTACCGCCGGTGGCTCCACCGCAGGCGCCTCCGGCATCGAGCTGGCCTATCAGATGGCCCGCGAAGGTTTTATCGACAAGGGCATCAACCGCATCCTGCTGGCCACCGATGGCGACTTCAACGTGGGCACCAGCGACTTCGACAGCCTCAAGCAAATGGCGGTCGAGCAGCGTAAAAGCGGCGTGTCCCTGACCACCCTGGGCTTTGGTGTGGATAACTACAACGAACACCTGATGGAACAACTGGCCGATGCGGGCGATGGCAATTACGCCTATATCGACAACCTGCGTGAAGCGCGCAAGGTGCTGGTGGAGCAACTCAGCTCGACCCTGGCCGTGGTCGCCCGGGATGTGAAGTTGCAGGTGGAATTCAACCCCGCCCAGGTCAGCGAATACCGCCTGCTGGGCTATGAAAACCGTGCCTTGAAGCGTGAGGATTTCAACAACGACAAGGTCGATGCCGGTGAAATCGGCGCAGGGCATACGCTGACTGCGCTGTACGAAATCGTCCCCAAGGGCGAGAAGGGCTGGTTGGAGCCTTCGCGCTATGCCGCCGCGCCTGCGATTGAAGGTAAATCCGACGAGCTGGCGATGCTACGGGTGCGCTATAAACCTGCTGCGGGAGGCAACAGTCAATTGATCGAGCACCCCATCGCCAACCAGCCCACCCCAGCCAGCGAAGACCTGCGCTTCTCAGCCGCCGTGGCCGCGTTCGCCCAACAGCTCAAGGGCGATGGCCGCTACACTGGCAACATGAGTTTGCAGGACACCGCCAAACTTGCCCGCTCGGCCCGCGGCGATGACCCGTTCGGCCTGCGCAACGAATTTGTGCAACTGGTGGAGTTGGCCCAAAGCCTCAAACCCTGATCCGGCCCGCAACAATGTGCAAATGGGGGAGGGTGCAAGCCCTAATGCCGAACGAAATGCTCAAAGCAGCGAAGATCAAATGTGGGAGGGGGCTTGCCCCCGATGGCGGTGTGTCAGCCAGCCTATTTTATCCTGACCCACCGCTATCAAGGGCAAGCCCCTCCCACAGTTAGATCAGCTTCGACTGAAAGAAGGAGTTCACTATTAGATGGCCGTTCCAGACGATTCACCCAGCGACGAATCGCTGCTGGCCCGCTACCGAACCGGTGACGCTGGCGCATTCGAAGCCCTGTACACGCACCACCGCCAGGGCCTGTACCGCTTTCTCATGTCCCTGTGCAACAAGGCCGAACTGGCCGAGGAAATCTACCAGGACACCTGGCTAAGCCTGATCCGCAGCAACACCCAGCCACAGGGCCGGGCGAGTTTTCGTACGTGGTTGTTCCAGATCGCCCGCAACCGCCTGATCGACCACTGGCGCAAGCACGGCATCCACAACCCCCTGCACGACAGCTACGATGAGCAACTGCACGCCCAACCCGACAGCAGCGCCGGCCCCGAGCAACAGCTGAGCCTGAGCCGCGACCAGGCGCGCCTCGACGCCGCCCTGCAAGACTTGCCCGAAGACCAGCGCGAAGTCTTCCTGCTGCGCCTGCACGGCGAGCTCGAAGTACCGCAGATCGCCACCCTCACCGGCGCCCCGCTGGAAACCGTAAAAAGCCGCCTGCGCTACGCCCAGCAGAAACTGCGCCGCCTGTTGGCCGAGGAGATACCCGCATGAACGACTCCCGACACGACCCAGACACCGACGACGGGCTGATCCAGCACTTTCGTCAACACAGCAGCGGCGAGCCGCCGGCGTCACTGGACACCTTCATCCTCAACGCCGCCCGCCGCGAAGCCCCGGCGCCGCAGCCGAGCCTGTGGCAGCGCTGGCTGCAAGCCTGCCAACGCCCGCGCTGGCAGATGGCATTCGCCACCGTCGCCGGCTTGGCGCTGATGATCGGCGTTGTCATGCGCTCCCCCGTGCCGCAGCCCGAGATCTCCACCGCGACATTCTCCGCGCCGCGCCACGAAGAAGCCGCTCACCCGGCCCCCCAAGCCTTTTCCGCACCTGCGCCAATGGCCCGGATGGCGACGGCACCCAGGGCTGAAAGTGCCCCGGCCCAGGCTGAAATCGCTGAAGTAATGGCGGCCCCGCCAGCGGCCAAACTCAGCAAGCCTGCGCCGGGTGCATTGCCCTCCTTGGAGCAGGAGTTGCAGGCCATCGTGAAGCTGCGCGAGGCGGGAGATACCAAGGCCGCCGATGAAAAGCTGCTGGCGCTGCATAAGCGCTTTCCAAACGAAGATTTGCCGGCGCGGTTGCAGGCGTTGCAGAAGCGCTGAACCTGCGAAAAAAGCCCCAGGTCTTTTGGCCTGGGGCGTCTTCATGCGTAGGGGGCGCTTGCATTGTCTAGCTGGGTATATGTCAAAGTCTGCCAGATGCGCGATTTACCCATCTGTGTGAAATAGAACATTTTTGGGCTGAAAAAAACACAGGGGCAAATACGCATATACTGTGCACGATGATGGTAATAGTTGTCTGATGTTGTGGCATGAGGTCTGTTGAGCGTCGATGAATAAAACTGATCTACTGAACTATTTGAAAGAGACCAGTTACGCGATGACCCAAAGTGATATGGGCGAAGCTATTCTTCTCCACTTCGAACTGGTAACGCAAAGCTATAGAAAAAAGCCGTTTTTCTACAAGACGTTGTTGAAATACGACAGGTACATGGTCGCGCTCTCTTTATTAAGCTTCAGTTATGAAGATGGTCGCGTTCCCTTGTCTAAAGTCAAGGCCTTCTGTCAGGAGCGAGGCTATCTTTCGCGCAATAGCCTGGATGCCTATTTTTCTTTTTTTTTCATCTCCGGGTATATGCATGTTCACCTGCACAACGAAGATGGAAGGCAGCGTATTTTCGGACCGACACAAACGGCATTGTGTGAAACCGCGAGTATGCTCAAGGCGTATCTGTTGCCGTCGCAAATGATCGTGCCTTATTTGGGCCGCCAGGTGAACGCCTTAAATTCCGAAGATCTATTGCGCTATTTCTTCAGAGGCTTTTCCAAGTTGCTTGAAGCCGACTTGATGCTTGACAAACTAATGCCCGAGACAATGTGGCTCGTCAATCGAGCCGGGGGGCATCTACCCATGCTCGCGCTTTACACAGATGCAATGAGGAACGGTTCGTTACACTCTAATCAGAAAGTCTCATCCTATGTTGAGCTTTCGAAACGTTTGAGTGTTTCAAAGACGCATTTGATACGTATGGTTAAAGAAGGCGAGGTGAAAGGTTATTTTAAGTGTCACAAACATTCGGTAGAGCTGCGCCCGGTGTTTCTGGAACTGGCGCGTAAGATCATGTCAGTGCATTTTTCTGTCGTGTGCATAAGCATTGAATTGGGCATGGATATGAAAGCCGAAAAATACGCATGCTAAGGCTTTCGGCGTTCGGTGAACCGTCAGGCCTTTAGATGTTTGCAGATGACGGGTGACTGTGGCGGTGTAGTTGATGGGCGGCCTCAAAGATTGACGAGCATATTCGATGGTCTTGGGAAAGGAGTTTATCAATGCCGGCGATTTTCAAGATTAGACCGAGAATGCGAACGCTGTTATCACCAGCAGTCATAAAAATTGAGTTGGTAGGTATATTGGCGTGGCTGGGGGCGCTTTTCATTGATTCGGTATCTGCACTGAATGTGATACACCTGTTGATCACGCTTTGCTTGTTGAGCGTTTGGTACGTTCATCGCGTGATACGCAGTTTTTTAATGTGGAGGGTGATGGGCGGTCTTTACATTTTTGTTCTTTCAGTCGGGTTTGCCTACGTGATTCGCTCGCATATGGAGCTGCGAATATTTGCCTTGCCGTTGGCAGTGATCATTGTACTCAGCAGCGCTATCTTATTTATAACCGTTGGTGATTATTTGCTGTCCAGCGTGCAGGTCTGGCTATTGATGTGGACCCATATTGATATCGATATATACCGCGGTCAAGAGTTGTACTTACTGTTGTTTTGCCTCTCGTCTGTGTCGATTGGCTTTACCCTGAGTTTTACTTATTTGAGAAATTTGCGCTCGGTGTTATTGGTAGAGAGTGAGATCAGGACGCTCGCCGAGACTGACTTTCTCACGTCTTTGCTGAATCGTCGCGCCTTTATGGAACTCTTCCAAAAGCTATTGGCGGATGGGCGGTACGGCTATTTCATCATGTTAGATATCGACGGCTTTAAACTGAAGAATGATCAGTACGGTCATGATGTCGGCGACAAGATCCTGTGCGCCATGGCCAACTGCCTGAAATCAACACCGGGCAGTTACTGTGTCGGACGAATCGGTGGTGAAGAGTTCGGGGTCCTGGTGTTGGACGGCGACGATTCGATGGTTCAGGAATACGCGTTGCGTTTATTGGGTGCTATCCGGGCCAGTGTGGCGCCCCCGCATCATTACACCTGCAGTGCAGGAATAGCGCGATTCTCGGAAACCTCCGACATGTCGGCGGTGCTCAAGTGCGCCGATAAAAATATGTACAGGGCCAAACATAACGGCAAGGATCGCGTGTTTCAGGATGGCGAACAGGTTGGCGCACTCATGCTTCCTCTTTTTGCGCAATAACCTTCAAACGTGGGTGTGATCATGAATATCGAGATTAACTATATTGAATCGCCGCCTTGCTACGTCTTGACGATGGGTGAACTGACTCTGATGTTTGAAACGCGTGACGAGGCGGAAGAGTTTGTTCGGTTCCTGCGCGGCTACGACGATGAAGAAGAAATCGTCAAGGATTAGATGGCTTCATCTGGGCGTGGAAATGGTTTAGCAACTGTTTTTTGTCGGGAGTGATCAGCGCTTTATCACTGAAGCCTCCTCGCCAATAGGTCGGTGCATCTTTTAAATAACCTGAGCACATGCAATGAAGTGGATAAAAAATGCGAAGCTTGCAACCAAGCTGTTGATGTCCTTCGTTTTGGTTGCGCTGATTACGTTGGTGGTCGGGGGCATTGGCTGGAGTGGCGTCAAGAAGTTGGGTTTTGCACTCAATCTTACCTTTTCAGACACCTTGGTTTCGGCTTCCAGCGTGTCCGAGGCGAAAGGCTTGATCATGACGCACAACCGCAATCTTTATCGTTTGTTGACGTTTGCGGCATCGGGAGCCGACAGAGCGGATGTGGAAGCGGTAGCGCGAGCATTGAATGACACCCAGCAACAGGTCGATAAGGTCTTCCACCACTATCGCTCAACCCCAATGGGCACTGAAGAGCGCCTGGCAGGTGAGGCATTCGAGAAACTCTGGGCAGCTTATCTGGTAAGCGCCAAACAGGTCATTGAGGCCATTAATCAAGAAAATTTTTCATCGGCCAGAAACCTGTTGAGCAATGAAAATGTACGCGCCATGAGTAACGCCCGCGAGCAGCTGGACGTTATCTTGGGCATCAACAGGGTTGAAGTAGACAAGCAAGCGCAAGCCGTTAACGCCACGATCAGTGAGTCGACGACTCAGTTGTTCGTGGGCGTATTGCTGTCCTTCATGATCGCCATTGCGTTGGGGGTGTGCATTACACGCAGTATCACCCGTCCGATCGCCTCGGCGGTCATCAGTGCCGAGCGGGTTGCTCGTGGCGATCTGACTGAAATGATCCGCACCCATCGTGAAGATGAAGTGGGGCAGTTGCTTAACGCGCTGAGCGCAATGCAACGGAGCCTGAAAAAGACGCTACAGGAAATCGCGAGTGCCTCGGATCAATTGGCTGCCGCTGCAGAAGAGCTGAGCGCCGTGACCGATGAAAGTACCCAAGGCTTGATTCGCCAGAACGATGAAATTCAGCAGGCGGCGACGGCGGTCAACCAGATGACCGTGGCTGTGGAAGAAGTGGCGCGCAATGCTATTTCCACATCGCAGGCTTCTGAAGAAACGCGCAGCGAGGCAGTAAAGGGGCACGCTCACGTCGATGATGCGGTGGTCGGGATCACGCGAATGGTCAGCGAGATTGAAGGCTCGGCCGGTAAAGTCGAATCCCTCGCCGGGCAAGTTCGCGACATCGGCAAGGTGATTGACGTTATACGCAGCGTCGCAGAGCAGACAAATTTATTGGCATTGAACGCTGCGATCGAAGCGGCCAGGGCCGGAGAGCAGGGCAGGGGATTTGCCGTGGTTGCTGATGAAGTACGCGCTTTGGCCCATCGCACCCAGTCATCGACCGTTGAAATCGAAGGGATGATCAATGCCGTACAGCAATGCGCGGATGAGGCCGTTGCCGCAATGGGCGATAGTCGGTCCTTGGCTACGCAGACGCAGCGCTTGGCCGCACAGGCCGGGGAAGTGCTGCAAAGAATTTCGCTCGGCGTCGCGCAAATCAATGACCGCAATATCGTGATAGCCAGCGCCTCTGAAGAACAGGCCCAGGTAGCGCGTGAGGTTGATCGTAACTTGACGAACATCCAGGACTTGTCCGCGCAAACAGCTGCTGGCGCGAATCAGACCAATGCCTCCAGCCATGATCTTTCGAGACTGGCGCTGTCGTTCAATGATCTGGTATCCAAGTTCAAGCTCTGAATGAAGGCCTGCTCTGTGTCGGCAGGGGTGGGTTCTCTAGGTTTTATAACCCGCCGTGGGCCTTGTACCAGGCCACCGTGTCAGTGAGGGTCTGTTCCAGCACGCGAAAGCTCAGGCCCAGCTCTTCTTCACTTTTGCGGTGGTCAAAGCAGGTACGGTGCTCCTCTCGTATCAACAGCCGCAACGTCGCCATGCTCAGCAAGATGGGCTTGCCGGTCAGGTAGGCGTAGGCCTCTTGCACCGCTGCCAACAGGTAGAGCGCAGGCAGCGGCAGTTGCCGGGACGGTGTCTTGACCCCGGCGATACGCCCCAGCACTGGAATCAGCTGGCGCATGGTCAAGTTGCGGCCGGCCGCGAGATAACGTTCGCCCCGTCGCCCACTTTGTGCGGCGGCAATATGCGCCCAGGCCACATCGCGGGCATCGACCAGGGAAAAGGTGCCGGGGATCAGCCCCGGCAGCTTGCCGTTGGCGACGTCCTTGACCAGTTGCCCGGAAGAGGTCGGCCCACGGTCGCCCGGCCCCCACATCCAACCGGGCAACACCATGCAGGCGTGCATCTGCGGATGGCTGTCGAGAAATCTCAGCACCTCCCGCTCAGCCAGGATCTTGCTGCGATAGTAGTCATCCGCATCGGCTTCGGCCCGCAGGCACGTCTCGTCGATGGGCGTGCCGGGGGCACCGTCGAGCACGGCAATCGATGACGTGTGCACAAACCGTCGTACACCGGCGTCATAGGCATGCTCAAGCAGTGCTCGCGTACCGACGACATTGATCTTTTCCAGCGCTTCCCAATGGCTGCCGCCCTTGTAGTTATCGCGAAAGAACGCTGCGCAGTGAAACACCGTATCGCAGCCTTGCAGGGCAGCCGCGAAGGCGCCCACATCGGCCATGTCCCCCACCACCAGCTCCACGCTTGGCAAATCGCTGAACTGCTGCTCGCCCTTGGCCGGCGAACGGACAAGGGCTTTGACCGCGTAGCCACGTGCGACCAGCTCCCGTACCAGGTTGTTGCCCAGCAAGCCGGTTGCACCCGTCACAAAGGTACTGCGCAAGCGGTTGGGGTTCGTCTTCATACAGGCCATTCCATTCGTTTAAAGGCCTGTAGATATACCGGTGAGACCGCGCCTGAAAAACGGCGACTGCTGCATAATGGCTTTGCACATCAGCAGACCAGGGAAGCTCATAGATATGGCGTTGCAGGCAAATTGGGACGATCTTCGCCTGCTGTTGGCGGTTTCGCGGCGTGGCAGCTTTTTGCAGGCGGGGCAGATGCTCGGTGTGGCGGCATCTACCGTTGCCCGCCGCCTCACCCAACTGGAAACCGCCCTGGGCGAGCCGCTGGTGGAACGCGGCGTGGAAGGCTGCCGGCTCACCTCCCGAGGCCAAGCCCTGGTGGACGTCGCCCTCGCGGCCGAATCCGGCCTGCGACGCCAGACCGCGGTCGACGGCGCGCAGGCAACGCTAAACGGCACGGTGCTGGTCAGCGCCGGCGAAGGGTTTTCAGCGAGCGTACTGGAAGCCGCCAGCCGCTTTACAGCGCTGCACCCAGGCTGCTCCGTGGAATTGCAGACCACCACCGACTTTCACAAGATCGTACGAGGCGTCGCCGATATCGCCGTACGCACAGCCCACCTGGGTGAACCATCCCTGATCTATCGAGGGCTCGGCAAGCTCGCCTATGGCGTCTTCGCAACCGCCGAATACCTGGAACGGTTCCCCGCGCTAACCCCCGCCACCGCAGCCAACATCGCCTTGCTGCCACCCCTGGACCTACTACCGCAAATGCGCGCCGCAAAAGCCGCCGGGCTCGACCATGCGCCGATCAGCGTGAGCTCGTTTGCCGTGCAGCTTGAGTCGGTGAAGCGAGGGATGGGTGTGGCGGTGTTGCCCCGAATTCTGGCAGCGGGGTTGAGTGAGGTTTTCCCGGAGATAGCACTGCCGCCGATGGAGGTTTATCTGGTTACACGGCCACAGGCGTTGAAGCAGGTGCATATTCAGGGTTTTTTTGGGGTGTTGGAGGGGGTGTTGCGCGATGAAATCTCTAGCCTGGATAAGTAGCGTTCCAGGAATTCATCGTGGGAAGGCAGGCGTGACCCATCCCACTGCCTGACTTCAGCGCCTGTCTCGCCTTTATCAAGCGGCCCGTTGTCAGCCAGTCCGTTACTTGTGGTAAGAGCTAATACGTGTACACGTCTTGCTGGTGACTTTCGGCAGCCGATGTGCCGCTGCAGGCCGTGCCGCTTGGATAATGCAGTGTTCCTTATGACCATCTCCGTAAACCATCACTGCCGAGGTGGTAGAGGTACCATCTTCGTTCAAATACGTTGTGACATTTTCACTGCTCTCTGGGCGTTTATCAGGGCCGCCATAGGGGTCAGGGATCACAGGGGACTCGGCCGCATAGGCAGCCTGGGCGAGCAATAGAAATGTGAATGTGCAGATGAATTTCACAATAAGTCCTTCGACAGGGTTGGCGGTTCGGTAAATACGATTTGGGGCTGCTATGCAGCTTAGACCGCGAAACCTCTTAGGAAATTTTTGCCACTTTCTCGGCTTGCCTCTCAGACACCGAAAAACGAAAAGAAAAAGGGGATATTTTTATTTTTACAGCGAAAAAGGGACAGAAATCCCGTACAGCTCATACCGAAGGCCTGAGCGAGTAACTCCCAACACCTCGCCTCATCACCGCCCAAATCCAAAAAACAAAAAAGCCCCAAATCTCTCGACCTGGGGCTTTTTCTTTTCATATCTGGTGCACCCGGCGGGATTCGAACCCACGACCCCTGCCTTCGGAGGGCAGTACTCTATCCAGCTGAGCTACGGATGCTTGTGCGGGCGACATCATACCCATGTCGACCTGATGCGTCCATGCTGGTCTTTGGGCGTTTAAGCGTAGGAATTCGCCGCGTGCAGGCCCTGGGCCGGGTGTCAGCGATCAGTGCGGTGAAACCAAGCGCAACTATGCTGATCATAAGATTTAGTCAGATGTGCCGTTTTCGTTCTTTTTTTCGAACATCCTATTGCCCTATACCCCCATTGATCCTAGGATTCGTTTGAGATTTCAAACGCTCTGTCTCCCGTGCGCTGTATTTTTCTCCCGCGCGCTGGGGCTGATTTCCCTGACGGCAGCCCACAAGGCGCCTTTCAACAACTCTAATTCGCTCCGCGTGCGCGCGGTGCTGTTAAGGAAAGCCGACATGCAGCTCAAAGATACCCAGTTGTTCCGCCAGCAAGCCTTTATCGATGGCGCTTGGGTCGATGCGGACAACGGTCAGACCATCAAGGTCAACAACCCGGCCACGGGTGAAATTCTCGGCAGCGTGCCGAAGATGGGCGCCGCGGAAACCCGCCGCGCCATCGAAGCCGCCGACAAGGCCCTGCCGGCCTGGCGTGCCCTCACCGCCAAGGAGCGCGCCAACAAGCTGCGCCGTTGGTTCGAACTGTTGATCGAAAACCAGGACGACCTCGGCCGCCTGATGACCCTCGAGCAAGGCAAGCCGCTGGCCGAAGCCAAGGGCGAAATCGTCTATGCCGCGTCCTTTATCGAGTGGTTTGCCGAAGAAGCCAAGCGCATCTACGGCGATGTGATCCCCGGCCACCAACCCGACAAGCGCCTGATTGTGATCAAGCAGCCTATCGGCGTGACCGCGGCGATCACTCCGTGGAACTTCCCGGCCGCCATGATCACCCGTAAAGCCGGCCCGGCCCTGGCTGCCGGCTGCACCATGGTGATCAAGCCAGCCTCGCAAACCCCATTCTCGGCCTTGGCTCTGGTTGAGCTGGCCCACCGCGCCGGTATCCCGAAAGGCGTGCTCAGCGTGGTCACCGGCAGCGCCGGCGACATTGGCGGCGAGCTGACCAGCAACCCGATCGTGCGCAAATTGTCCTTCACCGGCTCGACCGAAATCGGTCGCCAGCTGATGGCCGAATGCGCCAAGGACATCAAGAAAGTCTCCCTGGAGCTGGGCGGTAACGCACCGTTCATCGTGTTCGACGACGCCGACCTGGATAAGGCCGTCGAAGGCGCGATCATCTCCAAGTACCGCAACAACGGCCAGACCTGCGTCTGCGCCAACCGCCTGTACATCCAGGATTCGGTATACGACGCCTTCGCTGAAAAGCTCAAGGTGGCCGTGGCCAAATTGAAGATCGGTAACGGTCTGGAAGAAGGCACCACCACGGGCCCGCTGATCGACGAAAAAGCCGTGGCCAAGGTTCAGGAGCACATCGCTGATGCCCTGGGCAAAGGCGCCAAGCTGCTGGCCGGTGGCAAGGCGATGGAAGGCAATTTCTTCGAGCCGACCATTCTGGTCGATGTGCCGAAAGACGCCGCTGTCGCCAAGGAAGAAACCTTCGGCCCGCTGGCGCCGCTGTTCCGCTTCAAAGACGAAGCCGATGTGATCGCCATGGCCAACGACACCGAGTTCGGCCTGGCCTCGTACTTCTACGCCCGCGACCTGGGCCGGGTGTTCCGTGTGGCCGAGGCCCTGGAATACGGCATGGTCGGCGTCAACACCGGGTTGATCTCCAATGAAGTGGCGCCGTTCGGCGGCATCAAGGCCTCGGGCCTGGGCCGTGAAGGCTCCAAGTACGGGATCGAGGATTACCTGGAAATCAAATACCTCTGCCTGGGCATCTGACCGGCAAGAGCTTGCAGCAAACGCAGAGGGCACGAGAGCGCTGCCCCTTTGCGTGTTTCACATCGTTATTCGTAGTGGCCGGGAAAGCTGTGGCAGTCGATCATCGCATGCTGCCGTAGTTGCCTCCCCGCCACGTATGCCTTGGACCACGCCACCCGATGAGTGGCGAATGAGGACTTTATGAGCAAGACCAACGCTTCCCTGATGAAACGCCGCGAAGCCGCTGTACCCCGCGGTGTTGGCCAGATTCACCCGATCTTCGCCGAATCCGCGAAGAACGCCACGGTGACCGACGTAGAAGGTCGCGAGTTCATCGACTTCGCCGGCGGTATCGCCGTGCTCAACACCGGTCACGTGCACCCGAAAATCATCGCCGCCGTGACCGAGCAACTGAACAAGCTGACCCACACCTGCTTCCAGGTGCTGGCCTACGAGCCCTACGTAGAGGTGTGTGAGAAAGTCGCTGCCAAGGTGCCAGGCGATTTCGCCAAGAAAACCCTGCTGGTCACCACCGGTTCCGAAGCGGTCGAGAACGCCGTGAAGATCGCCCGCGCCGCTACTGGCCGTGCCGGCGTGATTGCCTTCACCGGCGCCTACCACGGTCGCACCATGATGACCCTGGGCCTGACCGGTAAAGTCGTGCCGTACTCGGCTGGCATGGGCCTGATGCCAGGCGGCGTGTTCCGTGCGCTGTACCCCAACGAACTGCACGGTGTGAGCGTCGACGACTCCATCGCCAGCATCGAACGCATCTTCAAGAACGATGCCGAACCGCGTGATATCGCCGCCATTATCATCGAGCCGGTGCAGGGCGAAGGCGGCTTCTACGTCGCGCCGAAAGCCTTCATGAAGCGCCTGCGCGAACTGTGCGACCAGCACGGCATCCTGCTGATCGCCGATGAAGTGCAAACCGGTGCCGGCCGTACCGGTACCTTCTTCGCCATGGAACAGATGGGCGTGGCCGCCGACCTGACCACCTTTGCCAAATCCATCGCTGGCGGCTTCCCGCTGGCCGGTGTGTGCGGCAAGGCCGAATACATGGACGCCATCGCCCCGGGCGGCCTGGGCGGCACCTACGCCGGCAGCCCGATTGCTTGCGCGGCGGCCCTGGCCGTGATGGAAGTGTTCGAAGAAGAGCACCTGCTGGACCGCTGCAAGGCGGTCGGCGAGCGCCTGGTGACGGGGCTCAAGGCCATCCAGGCCAAGTACCCGGTGATCGGTGATGTGCGTGCCCTGGGCGCGATGATCGCAGTCGAGCTGTTTGAAGAGGGCGACAGCCACAAGCCTAACGCGGCGGCCGTTGCCGCGGTGGTGGCGAAGGCGCGTGACAAGGGCCTGATCCTGCTGTCCTGCGGTACCTACGGCAACGTGTTGCGCGTCCTGGTGCCGCTGACCTCGCCGGACGAGCAGTTGGACAAGGGCTTGGCCATCATCGAGGAGTGCTTCTCCGAGCTGTAAGCTCAGCGTCTGCATCGATATGAAAAAACCCGCTTCGGCGGGTTTTTTTATGCTCACTGCGGCACATTCAGGCCTCGTTCATTGTACGCAGGCGCCTGCATTGTCTAAGGTGCAAGCATTGCCGATGGAGCGTGCTGGATGACTGCTGTTGATTTACCTGCTGTACCCCGAGTGCTGATTGCCGAAGCGGACCCTTGGTCGCGGGACCTGCTCAAGCAAGTGTTGTTGAATGTGCGTTGTGATGCGCGGCTGGATGTGTGCGCCGATGGGCAGCAGGCCGCCACGCTGTTGCGGGAAAAAACCTATGACCTGATCCTTGCGGACTGGGAGCTTGCGGGCGTCGATGGCTTGAGCCTGCTGCGCAGTGTGCGCCAGCAGCGCCGCTCTCCCGCACTGCCGTTCATCCTGCTGAGCAGCCGCAATGACAGCGCCAGCGTACGCGAAGCCTTGCCCCTGGCGCCGACTGCGTACCTGACCCACCCGCTGAACATGGAGGGCCTGACCCAGCGCCTGCAAGACCTGCTGCTTAACGAAGGCGAAAGCGTGTATTGCGAGATTCCGGCGCTGGCGCCAGGCATGACCTTGCCAGCATTCCTGGAGCGGCGCCGAGAGGTCTGCGATGGCGCGCCGTTGCGTGTGGATGTTAAAACCGCGGTGCAACGCAGCCTGGGGCCCGAGGGTCTGGACCTGCAGCAGCTCGAAGAGCAGGTGCGTATGGACCCGCAAATCACCGCCGTGTTGATCGCCGCCGCCAACAGTGCCGGGTATCACGGCACGCCGGTGCAGACCCTGCACGCGGCCCTGAACAAGTTGGTACCCGGGCAAAGCATGAACCTCATCCTGGGCCTGGCGCTCAAGCACAACGTCGTGCTGGGTGACCCTGGGCTGTTGGCTTACGCCGAGCGGCACTGGCAGTTGTCTGAGGACAGCGCCGAGTACGCCCGACGCCTGGCGCGCATGCTGGAACTGGATCACCAGCGCTGCTATAGCGCCTGCATCCTGCATCGGTTGGGCGACCTGGCCTTGTTGCGCTGCCTGGAAGACTGGCGCCAGGCTGGCGGCGCCCTGGATGACGAAGCGATCGGCGAAGCCCTCGATACTTTTGGCGCCGCCTACGGCTCGGCGTTGCGCACGCGCTGGCGCTTGCCGTTGGAGTTGCGCCAATTGATCGCGGCCACCTATTCACTGGAAGGCGGTGTGTATTCACGCGAAGCCTTGGTGGTGAACCTGGCGACACAGATGGCGCGCTTGACCGAGCATGAAGGGCTGCAAGAGCTTGCCAGCAGCAAGACCGCACGGCTGCTCAAAGTGGGCTTGTCCGAACTGACAAGAGTACGCAAAGCCTGACAGACAATGAGATCCAAATGTGGGAGGGGGGCTTGTCCACGATAGCGGTGGGCCAGTCAAGTATTGTTAAGCTGGTACACCGCCATCGGGAGCAAGCCCCCTCCCACATTTTGACCGAGTCTAGCCTGCGATAACGCGGTGCTTGCCCAGGCGCTTGGCCTTATACATCGCCGCATCCGCGCGGACGAATGGAGTATGCAAACCCTGACAGCCAATGAGATCCAAATGTGGGAGGGGGCTTGCCCCCGATAGCGGTGGGCCAGACAAGTATTGTTAACCTGATACACCGCCATCGGGAGCAAGCCCCCTCCCACATTTTGACCGAGTCTAGCCTGCAATAACGCGGTGCTTGCGCAGGCGCTTGGCTTCATACATCGCCGCATCCGCCTGGGCGAATAGCAGTATGCAAAACCTGACAGACAATGAGACCAAATGTGGGAGGGGGCTTGCCCCCGATAGCGGTGGGTCAGTCCAGCATTGCTAAGCTGATACACCGCCATCGGGAGCAAGCCCCCTCCCACATTTTGACCGAGTCTAGCCTGCGATAACGCGGTGCTTGCCCAGGCGCTTGGCCTTATACATCGCCGCATCCGCCTGGGCGAATAGCAGTATGCAAAACCTGACAGCCAATGAGATCCAAATGTGGGGGGGGCTTGCCCCCGATAGCGGTGGGCCAGACAAGTATTGTTAACCTGATACACCGCCATCGGGAGCAAGCCCCCTCCCACATTTTGACCGAGTCTAGCCTGCAATAACGCGGTGCTTGCGCAGGCGCTTGGCCTTATACATCGCCGCATTCGCGCGGACGAATGGAGTATGCAAACCCTGACAGCCAATGAGGTCCAAATGTGGGAGGGGGCTTGCCCCCGATAGCGGTGGGTCAGTCCAGCATTGCTAAGCTGATACACCGCCATCGGGAGCAAGCCCCCTCCCACATTTTGACCGAGTCTAGCCTGCGATAACGCGGTGCTTGCCCAGGCGCTTGGCCTTATACATCGCCGCATCCGCGCGGACGAATGGAGTATGCAAACCCTGACAGCCAATGAGGTCCAAATGTGGGAGGGGGCTTGCCCCCGATGCGGTGGGCCAGTCAAGTATTGTTAACCTGATACACCGCCATCGGGAGCAAGCCCCCTCCCACATTTTGACCGAGTCTAGCCTGCGATAACGCGGTGCTTGCCCAGGCGCTTGGCCTTATACATCGCCGCATCCGCGCGGACGAATGGAGTATGCAAACCCTGACAGCCAATGAGGTCCAAATGTGGGAGGGGGCTTGCCCCCGATAGCGGTGGGTCAGACAAGTATTGTTAACCTGATACACCGCCATCGGGAGCAAGCCCCCTCCCACATTTTGACCGAGTCTAGCCTGCAATAACGCGGTGCTTGCCCAGGTGCTTGGCCTTATACATCGCCGCATCCGCGCGGACGAATGGAGTATGCAAACCCTGACAGCCAATGAGATCCAAATGTGGGAGGGGGCTTGCCCCCGATAGCGGTGGGCCAGACAAGTATTGTTAACCTGATACACCGCCATCGGGAGCAAGCCCCCTCCCACATTTGAACCGAGTCTAGCCCGCGATAACGCGGTTCTTGCCCAGGCGTTTGGCCTCATACATCGCTGCATCCGCGCGGGCGAACAGGCTGTCGAGGGTGGAGTCATCCTCGCGCAAGCTGGCCAGGCCCTGGCTGACGGTCACGTTGAATTCGCGGCCCTCATAGCTGAACAACAACGCCTGGATCTCCTTGCCCAGCCGTTCGGCCACTTGCAGGGCCATCTCCGGTGCGCAACCGGGCAGTACGGCGGCGAATTCTTCGCCGCCAATGCGCCCGAACAGGTCGCCACGGCGCAGTACCCCTCGACCGCTCTCGGCAATGCGCCGCAGCACCTGATCGCCCTCCAGGTGGCCGTAGGTGTCGTTGATGTCCTTGAAGTCATCGATGTCCAGCAACAGGAACGCCAGCGCCGTGCCCTGCACGCAGGCGTTGTCGAACGCCTGGTTGGCGCATTCGAAGAAGTGCCGGCGGTTGCTGCTTTGGGTCAGCACGTCGGTGGTGGCGAGGCGGTGCAGTTCCAGCTCCAGCAGCTTCTTCTCGGTGATGTCTTCGGCCATGCCGACCACGATCAGCGGCTCGCCAGGCACCACCTGCTGGTTGATGTAGCACTTGTCGCACAGCCAGCGGATTTGCCCGTCGGCGGTGATGATGCGGTACTCGCGGTCTTCCACGGCGCCCTGTTCCAGCACGCGGGCCAGGCTGTGTTCGGCGTAGTCGAGGTCTTCGGGGTGAACACTGTTGCGCCATTCCCGGTGATCGGCCAGCAGCAAGCCGGCTGAACGGCCAAAGATGCGCTCGTAGGCCGGGCTCACATACAGCACGCGGCGCGTTTCCCAGTCGATGGCCCATAGCACCGCGTTCACGCTGACCAGCAGTGAACTGAGCAGTTGCTCACGCTCACTCAGTCGCTCGACTTCGCCCTGGGCATGCATCAACGCCAACAGGGTCGCCGCCGCGGCCGGGCGCGGCGGCTCGGCAGTGGGCACATCGGGCAGGCAGGGCTTTTCGTGAACCATCGGTACAACTCTCTCTGGGCGCGCCGCAGGATGGAACAGCGGTACTACAAGGGGTCACCATGATGGCGAAGTGTTCTTTGAGAGAGGGGATTTGCGGTGAAGTTCCATGATCGTGACCGATTGGCGGTGCCCGGAAAATGGCGCCAAAAAGCCAGTGCGTGGGAGGGCGAGCCCTCCCACACTACCGTCACACCGCCGCAGGACGCAGCGAATAGGTCTTCAATTGGTGGGCAAAATCGCGCAGGGATTGGATACCGCTGGCCTCTGCCTCATGCACCCACTCCTTGATCGCAGCCAGCATATCGTGGCCATTGGTGCTGGTCTTGAGCCAGATCTGCTGGAGCGCCAGGCGCTTTTCGTAGATCACCGTCAGCGCATGGCTGTGCTCCAGCATGCTCTGGATGCGCAGGTGGTGGCGGTCATCGAGCAAGCTGGTTTCCCGCGACAACAGGCGCTTGGCCCGGTGGAACTGGTGGCGTACCGAATGATCGACCTTCTCCAGCTCCTGCTTGACCAGCGGGCCAATCACCAACTTGCGGTATTGGGCCATGATCTGGAAGCGGTTGTTGAGGATCGCCATGGCGGTGTCCATGTCCAGGCTGCCCTTGCCTTCGACGCGGTGGGCGATGGGCGCCACGCGCTGCACCTTGGCCAGGCGCAGGAAGCTGAACACCTTGATCCAGGCCCAGCCCAGGTCGAACTCCCACTTCTTCACCGACAGCTTGGCCGAGTTGGGATAGGTGTGGTGGTTGTTATGCAGCTCTTCGCCGCCGACGATGATGCCCCACGGCACCAGGTTGGTGGCGGCGTCACGGCATTCGAAGTTGCGATAGCCCACAGCATGGCCCAGGCCGTTGATCACGCCGGCGGCCCAGAACGGAATCCACATCATCTGGATCGCCCAGATGGTGATGCCGATGGTGCCGAACAGCAGCACGTCGATTACGCCCATGATCGCCACGCCCAGCAGCGGGTAGGGGGTATAGAGCTTGCGCTCGAGCCAGTCGTCCGGGCAGTTCTTGCCGTAGATGCGCAGGGTCTCGGGGTTTTCCGCCTCGGCGCGGTACAGCTCGGCACCTTTGCGCAGCACGGTGGAAAGGCCCTTGATCACCGGGCTGTGCGGGTCATCGACGGTTTCGCATTTGGCGTGGTGCTTGCGGTGGATGGCGGTCCACTCGCGGGTGTTCTGCGCCGTGGTCAGCCACAGCCAGAAGCGGAAGAAGTGTTTAAGGCCCGCATTGAGCTCCAGGGAGCGATGGGCGGAATAGCGGTGTAGATAGACGGTGACCGCAATGATGGTCACGTGGGTCATCAACAGAGTGACTGCCACCAGTTGCCAGGCTGACAGATCAAGAAAACCGTTGTACCACATAGGCTGTATGGCCCTCAGATAAAGAAAAAAACAGCATCCGCATTATCACTTCCTTTGCAGATAAAACCAGTGGCTGTTTCAGATAAGGCTTACAAGGTGTTTCCTCATCTATAATCCTGATACTTTGTAGGGCGATTCTGGTTATTTAGTAAGGATTACTAAACATATGCTGTATTCATACCGAGGTGCCCTACGTGGGGGGCTGGTATACCTGCTGGTTTCCGTTGTTTGGCTCCAGCTCAGCACTACGCATTGATCAACTTTATCGATGAGCCGTGGGAGCTGGGGCGCTGGCTGCAGATGCGCGGTTATGTGTGGGTCAGCCTCAGCGCGTTGGTCATCTACTGGATCGGCCGGCGTTTTGCTCGTGCCCATGCATTGCAGCAACCCCTGAAAGAAAACCGCGAGCGCCTGCGCCTGGCCGCTGCGGTGTTCGATTGCACCCGCGAAGGGGTGCTGGTCACCGATACCCAAGGGCTGATAGTGCACGTCAACCGGGCGTTCATGGAGATCACCGGTTATCGCCGCGAAGACGTCATGGGCCAGCGACCAAGCCTTTTCAAATCCGGCCGCCATTCGTCGAATTTCTACCAGCAAATGTTCCAGACGCTGGAGCGCACGGGCGAATGGAGCGGCGAAATCTGGAACCGACGCAAAAGCGGCGAAATTTACCCACAGTGGCAAACCATTCGCGTCATCCACGATGACCAGGGCAAGGTCAGCCACTACGTCGCGGTGTTCTCGGATATCAGTGCCATCAAGGACTCCGAGCACGAACTGGCACACCTGGCTCACCATGACCCGCTCACCGACCTGCCCAACCGCCTGCTGTTCACCGACCGTGCCGAGCAGGCCCTGGCCTCGGCGCAGGTGCACAAGCGTGGTTGCGCCTTGTTGCTGATGGACCTGGACCACTTCAAGATCATCAACGACAGCCTGGGTCATAATGTCGGCGACCAAGTGCTCAAGCTGGTCGCCGAGCGCTTGCGCGGCTTGTTTGGGCCCGGTGTGACCCTGGCGCGCCTGGGCGGCGACGAGTTCGCCGTGCTGGCGGAGAGTTGTCCACAGGTGCTGCAGGCCGCAGCCTTGGCACAGCGCATGCTGAATGCCATGAAGGATCCCTTCATTTTTGACGGCAACCAGCTGTTTATCAGCGCCAGCATTGGCATCAGCCTGTTTCCCAGCGACGCCCTGAGCGCCGAGCAATTGCTACGCAACGCCGACTCCGCCTTGTTCAAGGCCAAGAACGCCGGCCGCGAGGGCTACGCCCTGTACACCGAAGAACTCACCGCCCACGCACAGAACCGCGTGGAGATCGCCAGCGAGCTGCGTCGCGCTCTCGACCAGCAGGAGCTGCGCGTCTATTACCAGCCGGTGCACGACCTGAACGACAGCCGCCTGGTGGGCGTCGAAGCGCTGGTGCGCTGGGAACACCCGGAACGTGGCCTGATACCGCCGGGCGAATTCATCCCCATCGCCGAACGCACCGGCCTGATTGCCGACATTGATGGGTGGGTACTGGACCAGGCCTGTCGCCAGATGTGCCAGTGGCTGGCCGACGGTGCGCCGCTGAGTTTTATTGCGGTGAATGTCTCCAGCCGCTTGTTCGCCCGGCGCGAGCTGTACGAGCAAGTTGCCCAGGTGCTGCACGCCACCGGCCTGGATCCGGCCTTCCTTGAGTTGGAAGTCACCGAAAGCGCAGTGATGGACGACCCGGAAGTCGCCCTGGAGCAACTGCATCGCCTGCGCGAACTGGGCCTGCGCCTGGCGATCGACGACTTTGGCACCGGCTACTCCTCGTTGCTGCGGCTCAAGCGCCTGCCAGTGCAGAAACTCAAGATCGACCAAGGTTTTGTCGCGGGTTTGCCCTGGGATGAAGACGATGCTGCGATTGTGCGCGTGGTGATCGCCCTGGCGAAAAGCATGGGCATGCAGGTGCATGCCGAAGGTATCGAACAGGTGGAGCAGGCGCGCTTCCTGCTGGACCAGCAGTGCGATATGGGCCAAGGCTACTGGTTTGGGCGACCGATGCCAGCCGACGCTATCGATTGGACCCGAGCACCCCCAATCCAGCCTTGAAATGCGCTCAAAATGTGGGAGGGGGCTTGCTCCCGATAGCGGAGTATCAGGTTAGAAAAACTTGGCTGGCCCACCGCTATCGGGAGCAAGCCCCTCCCACATTTGGATCGCAACCACACGCAACCCCACGTCCTGTCAGAAAATTCTTTCTGGTTATATAAACATTCTTAAATAGTATTTTTAAGAATATCCGCGCTTATCTACTATCGCCCTCACGCCGCAAGCAGTGCCGCCACTGCCAGGCACTATTCATTTCAGGAGCGAGACCATGAGCGCATCTCTACGTAGCGTCGACGGCCAGGACGAAGCAACCATTTTGCGTGAGATCCAGAGCGCCCTGCGCGATCTGCGGTTTGGCGCAGTGGAAATCACCGTGCACAACGCTCAAGTGGTACAGATCGAACGCAAGGAAAAATTCCGCCTGCAGAACCCGGGTAACAAACCGAGCTGAGCAAGAACGGCGATAGACCCGCAACTATAAGAAAAGCCAACACTCAAGAATTTTCAGGAGCTTCTATGTCGTCGATTCGCCGTTATGCCTTGGCCGCGCTGGCCAGTGCTGTGTTTGCCGGTTCCGCCGTTGCCAAGGACTACGAGCTGCTCAACGTTTCGTACGACCCGACCCGTGAGCTGTACCAGGACTACAACGCCGAGTTCACCAGCTTCTGGAAGCAGTCCCACCCCGGCGACAACGTCAAGATCCAGCAATCCCACGGCGGTTCCGGCAAGCAGGGCCGGGCGGTGATCGACGGCCTGCGCGCCGACGTGGTGACCCTGGCCCTGGCCGGCGACATCGACGAAATCGCCAAGCTGGGCAAGACCCTGCCGGAAAACTGGCAGACCCGCCTGCCGGACGCCAGCACCCCGTACACGTCGACCATCGTGTTCCTGGTGCGCAAGGGCAACCCCAAGGGCATCAAGGACTGGGGCGACCTGATCAAGAAAGACGTGTCGGTGATCACGCCAAACCCGAAAACCTCCGGCGGTGCACGCTGGAACTTCCTTGCCGCCTGGGCCTACGGCCTCAAAACCGGTGGCAGCGAAGCCAAGGCCCAGGAATACGTGAAAGAGCTGTTCAAGCACGTCCCGGTACTGGACACCGGCGCGCGCGGATCTACCATTACCTTCGTCAACAACGGTCAGGGCGACGTGTTGCTGGCCTGGGAAAACGAGGCGTTCCTGGCGTTGAAAGAAGACGGCGGCGCCGACAAGTTCGACATCGTAGTGCCGTCCCTGTCGATTCTCGCGGAGCCACCGGTGGCCGTAGTCGACAAGAACGCCGAGAAAAAGGGTAATACCGAGATCGCCACCGCGTACCTCAACCACCTGTACAGCCCGGCTGGCCAGGAGATTGCGGCGAAGAACTTCTACCGACCACGGGATGAGAAAGTCGCCGCCAAGTATGCCCAGCAGTTCCCGAAACTGGACCTGGTGACGATCGACAAGGACTTCGGCGGCTGGAAAACGGCCCAACCGAAATTCTTCAATGATGGTGGTGTGTTCGACCAGATCTACACGGCGCAGTAAGCCAAAGTACCTGTAGGAGCCCCGCTTTTCTGTGGGAGCTGGCTTGCCAGCGATAGCATCACCGCGGTGTATCAGTTACACCGCAGTGTCTGCATCGCAGGCAAGCCAGCTCCCACAGAAAGCGCGCTCCTACAGTGGTGTTTACCCTTTAACCAAGGACTCTTATGTCGCGTCGTATTTCCCCCGTCATACCCGGCTTCGGGCTGACGCTGGGCTACACCGTCGTGTACCTCAGCCTGATCGTACTCATCCCGCTGGCGGCGATGTTTGTACACGCCGCTCAACTCACCTGGGATCAGTTCTGGAACATCATTTCCGCACCGCGCGTGCTGGCGGCGTTGAAGCTGAGCTTCAGCACCGCGCTGTACGCCGCGCTGATCAACGGCGTGATCGGTACGCTGCTGGCCTGGGTGCTGGTGCGCTACACCTTCCCCGGTCGCAAGATCATCGATGCGATGATCGACCTGCCGTTCGCCCTGCCCACGGCCGTGGCTGGTATCGCGCTGACCGCGCTGTACACGCCTAACGGTTTGGTCGGCCAGTTTGCCGCCGACCTGGGTTTCAAGATCGCCTACACCCCCCTGGGCATCACCCTGGCGCTGACCTTCGTCACCTTGCCCTTCGTGGTGCGCACGGTGCAGCCGGTGCTGGCCGACATCCCCCGGGAGATCGAAGAGGCCGCCGCGTGCCTCGGCGCCAAGCCGCTGCAAGTGTTCCGCTACATCCTTGTGCCTGCGTTGTTGCCCGCGTGGCTGACTGGCTTCGCCCTGGCGTTTGCCCGGGGCGTGGGTGAGTACGGCTCGGTGATCTTCATCGCCGGCAACATGCCGATGAAGACCGAGATCCTGCCGCTGCTGATCATGGTCAAGCTCGACCAGTACGACTACCGCGGCGCCACCTCCATTGGTGTGCTGATGCTGGTGGTTTCCTTCATTCTGCTGCTGCTGATCAACTTGTTGCAGCGGCGCATCGAACGTCCATAAGGAGGCGCGGAACATGTCCCAATCGTCTATTTCCGCCGCGTCCTCGGCCAATGCCGCCCGGCGTGGCAGTGCGGTGTCGCGACGCATCCTGATCGGTCTAGGCTGGCTGGTGTTCGTACTGTTTCTGCTGTTGCCGTTGCTGATCGTGGTAACTCAGGGCTTGAAGAATGGCCTGGGTGCATTCTTCACTGCGATCCTCGAACCCGACGCGCTGTCGGCGTTGAAGCTCACGGTAATTGCCGTGGCGATTTCGGTGCCGCTCAACCTGGTGTTCGGTGTCAGCGCCGCCTGGTGTGTGAGCAAGTACTCGTTCCGTGGCAAGAGCATCCTGGTGACGCTGATCGACCTGCCGTTCTCGGTCTCGCCGGTGATCGCGGGTCTGGTCTACGTGCTGATGTTCGGCGCCCAGGGCTTCTTCGGCCCATGGTTGCAGGACCATGACATCCAGATCGTGTTCGCCTTGCCCGGCATCGTGCTGGCAACCATCTTCGTCACCGTGCCGTTCGTGGCCCGTGAGTTGATCCCGCTGATGCAGGAGCAGGGCACCCAGGAAGAGGAGGCGGCGCGCCTGCTCGGTGCCAATGGCTGGCAGATGTTCTGGCATGTCACCGTGCCCAACATCAAATGGGGCCTGATCTATGGCGTGGTGCTGTGTACCGCGCGGGCCATGGGCGAGTTCGGCGCGGTGTCGGTGGTGTCCGGCCACATTCGTGGGGTGACCAATACCCTGCCGCTGCATGTCGAGATTCTCTACAACGAATATAACCATGTTGCCGCGTTTGCGGTGGCCAGCCTGTTGCTGATCCTGGCGCTCTTCATCCTGCTGCTCAAGCAGTGGAGCGAGAACCGAATCAACCGCCTGCGCAACAGCGCTGGTGAGGAATAAGTCATGTCGATCGAAGTCCGTAATGTCAGCAAGAACTTCAACGCCTTCAAGGCCCTGGACAGCATCAACCTGGATATCCAGAGTGGCGAGCTGGTGGCGTTGCTGGGCCCGTCCGGCTGCGGCAAGACCACCTTGCTGCGCATCATCGCCGGCCTGGAAACCCCGGATGCCGGCAGCATCGTGTTCCATGGCGAAGACGTCTCCGGCCACGATGTGCGGGACCGCAACGTCGGTTTTGTGTTCCAGCACTACGCCTTGTTCCGCCATATGACCGTGTTCGACAACGTCGCCTTCGGCCTGCGCATGAAACCGAAAAACCAGCGCCCGAGCGAAAGCCAGATCGCGGCCAAGGTGCATGAATTGCTGAACATGGTGCAGCTCGATTGGTTGTCCGACCGCTACCCGGAACAACTCTCCGGTGGCCAGCGCCAACGTATCGCCCTGGCCCGCGCCCTGGCGGTGGAGCCCAAAGTGCTGCTGCTGGACGAACCTTTCGGCGCCCTCGACGCCAAGGTGCGTAAAGAGCTGCGCCGCTGGCTGGCGCGGCTGCACGAAGACATCAACCTGACCTCGGTGTTTGTGACCCACGACCAGGAAGAGGCCATGGAAGTCGCCGACCGTATCGTGGTGATGAACAAGGGTGTGATCGAGCAGATCGGCTCACCGGGGGAGGTCTACGAAAACCCGGCCAGCGATTTTGTCTATCACTTCCTGGGTGATTCGAACCGCCTGCACCTGGGCGAGGATAAGCACCTGCTGTTCCGCCCCCATGAAGTGTCGCTGTCGCGGCATGAGCTGGAGGATCACCATGCGGCGCAAGTGCGGGATATTCGGCCGTTGGGCGCCACGACGCGGGTGACGCTCAAGGTCGAAGGCCAAAGCGAGTTGATCGAGGCCGAAGTGGTCAAAGACCATGACAGCCTCACCGGTTTAACCCGTGGCGAAACCCTGTTCTTCAAACCCAAGGTCTGGCAAAAAGCCTAAACTCAATACAGAACCCAATGTGGGAGGGGGCTTGCTCCCGATAGCGGTGTGTCAGCCAAAAATTTCTAAGCTGATATACCGCCATCGGGAGCAAGTCGAATCGTCGCACCGCCCCTCCCACATTTAGACTTCACTTGGCTTGAGATCGCGGCGTCCCACCGGGCCTGAACGTTGTTCAATCTGCTTTTGCAGGTCCTGCCGCAACCCCACCAGAAACGCCAACTCCGCCACCACAAACAACGGCCCCACGATCAGCCCCGATACATCATCCACAAACGCCGGCTTCCTGCCTTCGTAGTAATGCCCGACAAACTGAATCACCCAACCCACTACGAACATACCGATGCCACTGCTCAGCCATACCGTCGTGCTCTGCGCCGCCAGCCCATGCCCGGCCCACACCGACAGGCCCATCAGCACCGTCATCAGCACGCCCAGGGCCAGTTCCAGGCGCAGGTAGAACCACGCCGAGAACAACGCCAGGATCACCGCTGGCGAGACCCACAGGCCACCCACCGCCCATTCGGGGCGTGACAACAGCACGGCCACGGCAACCACGATCAATGGGATACCGATAAAGTGGCTGACAATATTGCGCGGGTCGCGGTGGTACGCGGCGTATTGACTGAGGTGGTCGACGAGGCTTTTCATTGTTGTTCCTCCTGTAGGATGTTTGATCATGCCCTGTCAGTCGGTGCCTAACTGTCAACTGGGCGACAATCTTCGGGGTTTCCCATGGACACAGGTACATGGCACGCGCACTTGGCCCGCGGCCATTGGTTCAAACACTTGCCGCCAGACTTGCAGCGTAGCCTGCTGGGCGCGGCGCGCGTGCGCTCATTGACGGCGGGGCAGTTTCTGTTCAAGCGCGGCGACCCGCCGTGTGGGCTGTACGCGGTGCTGGAAGGGGCGGTGCGTATCAGCGCGGTCAGCGCCCAGGGCAAGGAAGCGGTGTTGAGCCTGGTGGAAACACCGCACTGGTTCGGCGAAATCTGCCTGTTCGACAACCTGCCACGTACCCACGACGCCCTGGCCACAGGCGCGTGCACACTATTGCAGGTGCCGCAGGCGGCGATGCTCGACATTCTCGAACAGCAGCCAATGTTCTGGCGCGATATGGCCCTGCTGATGAGCCATAAGCTGCGCTTGTCATTGATCAATATCGAACAGATCAGCCTGATGCCCGCATCGGTGCGCCTGGCCCATCGGTTGCTGATGATTGCCCAGGGCTACGGTGAAATAGAGCCTCCGCGCCGCGTGTTGCAACTGCCCCAGGAGGATCTGGCGGCGATGCTCGGCCTGTCGCGCCAGACCATCAACAGTCTGCTCAAGGCGCTGGAGCAACAGGGCATCATTGGCTTGAGTTACGGCGCCATCGAGATACTCGACCTCAACCGGCTGCGCCTGGCCGCAGGCCTATGAACCGCGATACGTGGAGAAACCGTAAGGGCTGAGCAACAGCGGGATGTGGTAATGCTGGTCGGCCTGTTTGACTTGGAAAATCACCGGCACCTCGGGGAAGAACGTCTCGCGATTGGCCTTCTTGTAGTAGTCACCCGTCTTGAATACCACGCGATATTCGCCCGGCGTCATGCTGCGGTCGGCGGGAAACAGTTCGGCGATGCGCCCCTGCTGGTTGGTGACGCCTTTGGACAGCGCCTGCCACTGATCGCCCACCTGTTGTTCCAGGGTGACGCTGACACCGGCCGAAGGCAGGCCATTTTCCAGGTTGAGCACGTGTACGCTCAGCGGGTTGCCGGCGGCCAGGGCCAGATTGCACAGGCCACTCAGGCTGAGGGCGACGAGGGTCATGCTTAGGGTTTTCATCGAAAAGTCCTTTTGATAGCGATCAAGTCAGGGGGTGATTTTCAAGCCCAGTTGCTCGGCAGCCTGGACGGCGCAGGCTTCGTCCTGCGCAGCGCCACCGGCACCGGCGATGCCCAGCGCGCCGACCAGTTCGGCGTCAGCGAACAGCGGTATGCCGCCGCCGAGCAACAGCAACTCGGGCAAGCTGTTAAGGTTGGCGGCCTCGGGATTGTTGCGTGCACGCTCGGCGAATAGCCGGGTCGGGGTTTTAGTCGACAGCGCGGTGTACGCCTTGCGTTGGCTGGCGAGGCTGTTGTGCGGGCCGACACCGTCAGCCCGCAGGCCCAGCAACAGGTTGCCGCCGCGATCGAGTACCGTCAGAGCAGCCGCGCAATGGGCCAGGCTGGCGTCGGCCAGTTGGCGTGCGGTGCGCAGATCCAGCTCGGCGTGGCGTGGCAGTTGGGGCATGGCCTGGGCCGCGGTGGCCACGGCGAGGCTGAGGAACAAAGCGGTGCGATACATGCGAAGGGCTCCAGAAGGCAGGCCATCACGGTAGCCAGTGGACGCGGACAAAAGCCGCACAATTGGATGACAGGTTTGTAATCAAACCCAGGGGTAAGACATGCAGGTGTTGTTAGTGGAAGACCAGCCGCAACTGGCCCAGCGCATGGCGCAGGGCCTGAGCGAGGCCGGCTTTTCAGTGGAAGTCGCGGCCAACGGCATGGCGGCGCAGCGGTTCGTGGAAGGCGCCGAATACGATCTGGTGATCCTGGACGTGATGCTACCGGGCTTGAACGCCTGGACATTGCAGCAGGCGATCCGGCAAAAGGGCGACACGCCGGTGCTCTACCTGACCACGCCGGGCGGCATTGAAGACCGGTTGCGGGGGTTGGAACTGCATGAGGATGACTACCTGCTCAAGCCGTTTGACGCCAAGGTGTTGGTGGCGCGAGTGAGGAAGTTGTTACGCCGGGATCGTGGGCGTTGATGGCCTGGGCGACCGCTATCGGGGGGCAAGCCCCTCCCACATTCGACCGCGTTCACAGTTCAGTGTGGGAGGGGGCTTGCCCCCGATGAGGCCATCACAGCCACTGAAAACCTTCCTACCGCAATCCATCCCGAAACTGCCCCGGCGTCACCCCCGTCCAGCGCTTGAATGCCCGGTTGAAACTGCTGGTATCGGCAAACCCCAGCAAATGGCTGATCTCGGCCAACGAACACTGCGGATCCCTGAGGTGTAACAACGCCAGGTTCTCCCGGCACTCATTGAGCAGCGCATCAAACCGACAGCCTTCATCCGCCAGGTGCCGCTGCAAGCTGCGCAAACTCAGGTGCAAGGCCTGGGCAACGCGTTCGGCACTCGGCTCGCCATCGGGCAATTGCGCCTCGATGACGGCGCGCACCTTGCGCTCCCAGGTCAACGGTTGCAGTTGGGCGAGGGTACGCTTGAGCACGGTTTCGTTGTGTTCGGCCAACTCCGGGTTGGCATCGTCAAGATGACTGTCGAAGTCGTGGGCGGCGAACTCCAGGCGGTCTTCGTCGGCGGCAAAAAACACTGGCGAGCGAAACACCTTGTGCCATGGCTCGGGGTCGACAGGCTGCGGACGCCGTAGATAAACGGCCAGCGGCGCATAGTCACGCCCCAGGCGGTTGCGGCAAGTGCGCACGTAGATTGCCGCGAAGGCGTCGATGGCCTCCAGCGCCGGCGCGGGGCTGCCTTGGGGTTGGAGCAGGCGAAAGTGGTACGCGTCGCCATGGCGGCTCAGCTCCAGGCTCAGGGCATCACTGACCACTTGGTGATAGCGCACGATACGCTCGAACACCTCGCGCAAGCTGCCGCTGGCCACCAGGGCATAACCCAGCGCATGAAATGTCGTGGGGCTGACAAAGCGCGACACCCGCAAGCCAATTGCCGGATCGGCGCTGGCCTGCACCGCCAGTTGCCACAGGCGCGTGGTTGCCGACAACGGATAGCGTGCGTTGGGGTCGTCCATCTGCTGCGGGTCGAGGCCGGCCTCGGCGCACAGCGCGGCGCTGTCCAGGCCCAGGGCGTCGAGCTGCTTGCGCAGGGCGCGGGTCCAACTGGCGAGGGAAGTGGGTTCGGTCATGGCGATTGGCGCTTGCGGTCAACAGGTTGGCGTCCGAGGCTAGCGTCCTGCCCGATCGCTTAGGGCAGGATGGACACATCAATGTACAAGAGGATGGAAGCATGGACGGTACTTCTGCAAGTCCCCAACAGATGAACGCACAACAACGTTCAGCGCATATCCGTGAGGTGGTGCTGGCCGAGGGCGCCCGATTGCGCCAGCGTCACCCCTGGCTGCTGCATCAGGACGCCCTGGGCGCCGGCATCCTGGCGTTTGCCTTGCTCGGCATGCTCGGCTCGGCGGCGCTCTATATCAGTGGTTACCTGGCCTGGTGGGCGTGCCTGCTGCTCAACGCGTTCTTCGCTTCACTGACCCACGAGTTGGAGCACGACCTGATCCACAGCATGTACTTTCGCAAGCAGCGCCTGCCCCACAACCTGATGATGGGGCTGGTGTGGCTGGCGCGGCCCAGCACGATCAACCCGCGGATACGCCGGCATCTGCACCTCAACCATCACAAGGTCTCCGGCACTGAGGCGGATATGGAAGAACGCGCCATTACCAATGGCGAGCCCTGGGGATTTGCGCGCTTGCTGATGGTGGGCGACAACATGATGTCGGCCTTGATCCGCATGCTGCGGGCCAAGACCTGGGCCCATAAACTCAGCATCCTCAAGCGTGTGGTGCTGGTGTACGCCCCGCTGGCGCTGCTGCATTGGGGCGCGTGGTACGTCTTCCTGGGCTTTCATGCCGCCAACGGCATCGCCAGCCTGTTGGGCGCGCCGATCATGTGGTCGGCCGGCACCTTGCAGATGATGCAGGTGATCGACATCGCTGCGGTGGTGATCATCGGTCCCAATGTGTTGCGCACGTTCTGCCTGCATTTTGTCAGCTCCAACATGCACTACTACGGCGATGTGGAACCGGGCAACGTGATCCAGCAGACCCAGGTCTTGAACCCCTGGTGGCTGTGGCCGTTGCAGGCGTTCTGCTTCAACTTCGGCAGCACCCATGGCATCCATCACTTTGTGGTGAAGGAGCCGTTTTACATCCGCCAGATGACCACCAGGGTGGCGCATAAGGTCATGGCTGAGATGGGCGTGCGCTTCAATGATTTCGGCACCTTCGCCCGAGCCAATCGGTTTGAGCGCCAGGAACAGCCGGACGCCAAACTCGCTTTGAGCAAGCAATGAACGCCAGGGGCAGGTCGCGGATCTGTGCGCGCACGGGCGGCTGATAGTGGTCGTCGCTGGTCAGCTCATGCAGCAGTTCTTCGCGTAACTGGTGGAATTCGAAACTGCTGCGCTGGCGCGGATGGGGCAGGGCGATCTCTACCACCTGCTTGATGCGCCCGGGCCGGGGCTCCATCACTACCACGCGGTCGGCGAGGAAAATCGCTTCTTCCACGTCATGGGTGACCAGCACCGTGGTGATCTTGGCGCGGGCGCGAATGGCCAGGAGTTCGTCCTGCATCTGCTGGCGGGTCAGTGCGTCGAGGGCGCCGAAGGGTTCGTCCAGCAACAGGATGCGCGGGCTGGCCACCAGGCCACGGGCAATTGCCACTCGTTGGGCCATGCCGCCGGAGAGTTGGTGGGGGTAGGCGCGGGTGAAATCAGTCAGGCCCACCAGCTCGATGAAATCGCTGATGCGTCGGTTACGCTCGGCCTCGTCCAGGGGCTCGTTGACCAGGCCCAGGCCGATGTTTGCGCCACGGTCAGCCAGGGAAACAGGCGATGCTCCTGGAACACGATGCCGCGTTCGCCGCCGATACCGCTGACGGCCTTGCCATCGACCTGGATCTGGCCGCGAAACTGCGTATCGAGCCCCACCAGCAGGCGCAGCAAGGTGGACTTGCCACAACCGCTGGCGCCGACAATCGCGACAAACTCGCCTTCGGCAATCTCCAGGTTGAATTCGCGGATGGCTTCCAGTTCGAAGCCGTCGACGTCGAAGCTCTTGCCCACATGGTTAAAGCTGACAATAGGTGCGTTCATGCGTGTCTCCAGCGGGTGGCGCGGGTTTCGATGCGTTGGCCGATCAAGTTGAGGAGGGCGCCGGTGAAGCCGACCAGAAGCATGCCGCCCATGATCAGGTCCATGCGCAGCAGTTGTTGGGCGCCGATCATCAGGCTGCCGATGCCGCCATTGGACGGCATGAAATATTCGGCGCCGATGGTGCCCATCCAGGCATAGATCAGGCTCAGGCGCAGGCCGGCGAAAATACCCGCCGCTGCGCCCGGCAGTACCAGGCGACGCAGGCGTTGCCACAGGTTCAGGCGCAGCACTTGGGCGGCTTCGCGCAGTTGCGGCGACAGGTTGAGCACGCTGCGCTGGGTGGCGATAAACAACGGGAAGAACGCGGCGAGGGCGATAAACACCCACTTGGCCAGTTCACCCAGGCCGAACCAGGCGGTGAGCAGTGGCACCCAGGCGAAAATCGCAATCTGGCGCAGCGCCGCCAAGGTCGGGCCGAGTAGTCGCTCACTGCGCCGCGACAACCCTAGCCACAGGCCCAGGGCAAAGCCCAGGCTACCGCCGAGCAGCAAGCCGCCCACTGCTCGAACGAGGCTTTTGCCTAAGGCCGCACTCAGGCTGCCATCCAGCACACCGGCCACGGTGGTTTGCAGCACCGCCCAGGGGCTGACCAGGATATTCGGGTCGACCCAGCCCTGTTGCGTCGCCAGCTGCCACAGCGCCAGCAACAGCAGCGGCAACAGCCAGGGTTGCAGGCGTTGCCAGCCTTCATAGCGCGGCCCGCGCCGGATCTGCGCCGTGGCCGGATGGGGCCAGTGCACCCATTTGCGATCCAGCCAGCCGATGCCGCGATCCATCACCACGCCCAGCACGCCGATGACCACGATGCACACGAAGACGATATCGAGCATGAACAACTGGCGTGCCCATACCATCAGGTAGCCGATGCCTTCGCTGGAGGCCAGCAACTCCACGGCAAGCAGCGACGTCCAGCCCGCCGCCAGGGCCAGGCGCACCCCGGCCATGAACGCCGGCAACGCGGCGGGCAGGATCAGGCGGCGAATCAGCAAGTGGGTGGGCAAGCGCAGCACACGGGCGGCTTCGCGCAGGTTGGGCTGGGCGTCGCGCACGCCCACCAGGGTATGCAGGGTCACGGGCACCACGATGGCCTTGATCAGCACCACCAGTTTCAGAGTTTCGCCAATGCCGAAAAACACCATGAACAGCGGGATCCACGCCAGGGTCGGCACTTGCGACAACGCGCTGAACGTAGGGAATACCAGGCGCTCGGCGCGGGCGCTGAACCCCAGGCTCGCGCCCAATAGCGCACCGGCGCCGATACCGGCCAGCAGGCCCCAGAACAAACGTTGCAAGCTGATTGCCAGATGGCTCCACAACTCGCCGCCGGCCAGCTCCACGGCGCTGCTCCACACCAGGGCAGGGGTTGGCAGGATCTGCTCGCTCATCCAGTGATTGCGGCTGGCCAGCCACCACAGGGCAAACAGCCCGAGCGGCAGCAGCCAGGGCAACAGGTGTTCGCTCAGTTGCGGCCAGCGCTGCACGGCGCCTTTGGACGGGGCTGCCAGAGGTAGGCTCAAAAGTGAAATCCGGGCCATGAAAGACCTCCGCTGGTGCCAAATACGTTATGTGATTTCGATCTTACAAAAACGTGATCAAGATGATTGCGAGATAAGAGAAATCATTTAAAGCCTCAGCCCTCCAGGCATCCAATGCATTCGAAGAATATTTTCGATGCTGTTCATGCATAACGCCTTGAAGCCTGCGTATTGGCTTGCATAGTCCTAAAAGCTATTAAATTGTGAATTTATAGTATTTAAAGTTTTGTACGGCTTGTGCCTACTTTCTGCTCCCCAGGCGACCGTCGCCCACCAGGAGCTGTGCTTATGAAATTGCCCTTCAAACATCTGATCAGCCTGTTGGCCGGCACCGCCCTGGCCGGGCTGGTTCAGGCCGCTGACCTCAAGGAAATCCGCATCGCCGTGCCCGACCTCAGCGCCGGCAGCCAGCACAGTGGCGGTGGTATTACGGACGTGTTGCGTGAACAGCAGATCTTTGAAAAAGCCTTTGCCGACCAAGGCATCCAGATCCAGTGGAATTACTTCAAGGGTGCGGGACCTGTGATCAACGAAGCCTTCGCCAACGGCCAGGTGGACCTCGCCTACCTGGGCGACCTGGCGGCGATCATTGGCCGTTCCAATGGCCTGGATACGCGGCTGCTCAGCGCCACAGCCCGTGGGGTCAAGCACTACCTCGGCGTGGTGCCCGGTTCAGGTATCAAGACCTTGCAAGACCTTAAGGGCAAGCGCGTGGCGGTGTTTCGCGGCACGGCCAGCCAGTTGTCGTTCGACAGCGCATTGGCCAGCCAGGGCTTGAGTGAAAAGGACTTGAAGGTCATTAACCTGGACTTCAATGCCGCCAGCGCTGCCCTGGCTGCCAAGCAGATTGACGCCACCTGGGGAGGCTCCACCCTGACGGCGCTGCAAGCCAAAGGCCTGGCGGAAATACCGCTGACCACCAAAGACCTCGGCGATGCCGGCAGTATCCAGGCCGTGCTGGTGGGCAGCGCCAAATTTGTCGACCAACACCCCGACGCCGTGGCCAAGTTGCTCAAGGCCCAGCAGCAGGCGGTGCAGTGGTTGACCGATGACAACAACAAACAGGCGTATATCGCGCTTGTGTCGGGGCTGGCCAGTTATCCGCCGGTGATCCTGACCAATGATTTGAAAGACCAGAAACTCAGCGAGATTTTCCCCTCGACCCTGGACCCGGTGTTCCTGGGCAAATTGCAGGATTCAGTGGATTTGGCCTCGAAGGAGAAGCTGATCCGTCGCTCGTTTCAGGTGAGTGATTGGGTGGCGCCTGGATTGGCGGCGGCTGGGCTTTGAGCTTATCGGTGCCTGGGCGATTGCTATCGGGGGCAAGCCCCCTCCCACACTGAACTGTGAACGCGGTCAAATGTGGGAGGGGGCTTGCCCCCGATAGGGCCCTTCAAACCGCCACACTCACCTCCTGCCTGTCCACCTCCACCAACGTCTCAATCATCGCCTTCGCCGCCGGCGACAACCGCGACCCAGTGCGACTGACAATCCCGCAACGCGCGCTCATGGTCTCCATATTCTGCGGCAGGTTGCGCCAGTGCAGCAGCACCAGCGAACCGCTGGCCACATCCTCGGCAAAGGCTTCCTCGGTGCCGACGCCGATGGCGTTGGACTGCAGCACGATCTTCACCAGCGCCGGGAAGTGTTCGGTCTGGATGCTCGGGGAGAAATCCATGCGCCCGCTGAGGTTCGCCAGCAGTTTGCGAATGCCTTGGGAGATCAACGGCGAGGCCAGCGGATAGTCGAACATGTCGTTGGTCGACAGGCTGTCCTTGGCCAGCAGCGGGTGCCCAGGGCGGCAGAAAAAGACGCCGCGTTTGGGCGTCAGTGCGCGGGTCTGGAAATTCGGGTCGGCCTCGAACTGACGGATGTCGGCGATAAAGAATTCGATCTCTTCACGGCTCAGGCTGCGGCTGAGGGTTTCCCAGTTGTCCACCTGGAAGCTGGTGCGGATTTTCGGGTGGGCGTTGATAAATCGCGCCACCGCATCCGGCACCAACTTCACCGCGGGCGCCGGGCCGCAACCGAAGCGCAGGTCGCCGGCGTCGAGCTTGGTCATGCGCGTCACTTCACTGCTCAGCAGCGCCGCGCCGTGCACCAGGCTCAGGGCGTGTTGCAACACCACCTGGCCTTCCGGCGTAGGGCGCAGGTCCTTGTGGCCGCGGTCTACCAACACGCAGCCGAACTCCTGTTCCAGCCCCTGGATGCTGCGGCTGAACGCCGGTTGGGTGATGCCCATGGCGTCCGCTGCACGCACGAAACTGCGGTGTTCGTTAAGGGCGATGAAGTAGCGCAGTTGGCGAAGATCCATATGCTTTCCCGGCATTTTAAAAATAGGTCGAAGGCATTTGCGACCGAGCAAGCTGAGGTTTTAAATGCAAGCTCTTATTCCGTCAACGAAGCATTGATTCATTTGCTAGATCTAAATTGCATATGAATAGAGCGTTGCTGGAAAGCATCTCCACCGTCAGCAAGCACATGAGGGTCATCACAATGAGCAACGCCGCATTAGCTGTTCAACCCATCGCCCACGCGCTCGACATCCACCCGGTGGCCGGGCGTATCGGCGCCGAGATCCGTGGCATCAAACTCTCTGGTGACCTGGATGCCACCACTGTCGAGGCCATCCAGCAGGCACTGGTGCAGTACAAAGTGATCTTCTTCCGTGAGCAAACCCACCTCGACGACCAGAGCCAGGAAGCCTTCGCCCACCTGCTCGGTGAGCCGATTGCACACCCGACGGTGCCGGTGCGCGACGGCACGCGCTTTCTGATGGAATTGGATGGCACCCGTGGACAGCGCGCCAACTCCTGGCATACCGACGTGACTTTCGTCGATGCCTACCCAAAAGCTTCCATCCTGCGTTCGGTGCTGGCGCCAGCGTCCGGCGGCGACACCGTCTGGGCCAATACCGCCGCCGCTTACAACGACCTCAGCGTCGAGCTGCGTGCGTTGGCTGACCACCTATGGGCGGTGCACAGCAACGAGTACGACTACGCCGCACGCAAGCCGGATGTAGCGGTAGAGAAGCTGGAGGAATACCGCAAGGTCTTCACTTCGACAGTGTACGAAACCGAACACCCGGTGGTACGCGTGCACCCGGTCAGCGGTGAGAAAACCTTGCTGCTGGGGCACTTCGTCAAGCGCCTGAAAGGCTATTCCCAGGCGGAGTCGACCCAGTTGTTTAACCTGTTGCAAGGCCACGTCACGCGCCTGGAAAACACCGTACGCTGGCGCTGGAATACCGGTGACGTGGCGATCTGGGACAACCGCGCCACCCAGCATTACGCGGTGGACGACTATGGCACCCAGGAGCGCATCGTGCGTCGGGTCACGCTCAAGGGTGATGTGCCGGTGGGTGTGCAGGGGCAGCGCAGCCAGACCACCAAAGGAGTCTAATCTGACACAGATTCAAATGTGGGAGGGGGCTTGCTCCCGATAGCGGAGTGTCAGTCACAGCATCTTTGACTGGCCCACTGCTATCGGGAGCAAGCCCCCTCCCACATTTAGTCCTGTACCGTTCTACCAGACCCCGATCTGCACCACTTTTTCCGCCTCCGGCTCACCATAGCGAAACCATTGGCCACGCACTTCGATCTCGCTGTGGCTGATGGTGGTACGCCGCTTCAACCCACGCAGCCATTCGAACAGATAACCCAAGTGAGTCTCGCGCACCTGGGCATAGGCGGGATCGCTGCCCAGGTCATTGATCTCCTGCGGGTCGTTTTCCAGGTCGAACAGTTGCGGTCGGAAGCCATCATAGGCCAGGTATTTCCAGCGTTCGCTGCGCACCATGGTCATGCGGCAACGGTCGATGGGCTGCGCCAGGCGTTCCCGGGCCGGGGCCTGGAAGGCGTAGTCGTATTCGGCAATGGCGTAGTGGCGCCAGGTGGGTTGCTCGCCCTGCAACAGCGGGATCAGCGAGCGGCCTTCGAGGCGATGGTCGGCGGCGGGCAGGCCCAGGGCGTCGAGGAAGGTGGGCAGGGCGTCGATGGTTTCTACCAGGCGTGCGTCCACGCTTCCACGGCTGATATCGGCACTGGCCCGCGGGTCGCGCACGATCAATGGCACGCCCACGGCGGGCTCCAGCAAAAACTCTTTTTCACCGAGGTAATGATCGCCGAGGAAGTCACCATGGTCGCTGGTAAACACGATCAGCGTGTCGTCCCAGCGGCCAGTGCTTTGCATGAAATCAAACAGGCGCCCGAGTTGATCGTCGATCTGTTTGATCAGGCCCATGTAGGTGGGAATCACCGTGAGGCGCACTGCGTCGCGGGAGAAATTCAGGCTCTCCTGGTGTTGGCGGAATGCCTGGTACACCGGGTGATCGCTGGTTTGCCCAGGTTGAATGGGCGCCTGGATATGCTCGGCACCGTACAGCGCGTGATACGGCGCCGGCGCGATGTAGGGCCAGTGCGGCTTGATATACGACAGGTGCAGGCACCATGGCTGTTCTGCTTGTTCGCTGATGAAGTCGATGGCGCGGTCGGTGGTGTAGACGGTTTCCGAATGTTCCTCGGCCACCCGTGCAGGTTTGCCGGCGTTGCGCATATGCCAGCCGCTGAGGATCTCACCGTCTTCGCCTTGGGCGGCATTGGCCCATTCATGCCAGGGGTTGCGACCACCGTAGCCTTGTTCGCGCAAGTAGTGGGTGTAGGGCGCCGACTCGCGTTTGTCGTCGAACAATGGGCTGTCAGGGTAGATGCCGTCGTGGCGCAGGTACGCGTCAAAGCCCACCTCATTGAGCGGCTCGGCCTGGGCGCTGTCGGGGTCGATATGCAGGCGGTGCAGCGCCTCCAGGTTCGGCGTGGCGTGGGTCTTGCCCACCAGTGCGGTGCGGATGCCGTGGGGGCGCAGGTAGTCGCCAATTGTCAGCTCTTCCAGCGGCAGCGGCACAGCGTTCCAGGCCACTTGATGGCTGCTGACATACCGCCCGGTGTATGCCGACATGCGTGACGGGCCGCAGATGGTGCCCTGGGTATAGGCACGGCTGAAACGCACACCTGCGGCGGCCAGGCGGTCGATATTGGGGGTGTGCAAATGGGCGTGGCCGTAGCACGACAGGTAATCACGGCGCAGTTGGTCGCACATGATGTAGAGCACGTTGCGTACAGGTTTGGGGTCAGACATGGGAATTTACCGAACGGAGGACAGGTGGGTTTTTTCGCCGTTCGGAGGGCGCGCTGGCAAGTGCATTTGGGGACTGGGTTCCATGCAGTGAATGCATGGGTATTGCTACCGGCGCTTTCGCGAGCATGCCCGCGAAGGCGCCGGTTCAGACAGCGATATTCTCCAGTGTGCAGATGTCTTCATCCATCTCATCAATCTGCTTGATCTGCTCAATCATCGCCTGCGCCAACGGCGACAACCGGTACCCCGCACGGCTGACAATCCCATAGCGGGTGTAACGCTCCTCAAGGTTTTCATCCAGCCCCTCAATCCTCAGGCACACCAGCTCACCCCGCGCCATGTGCAGTACATCGCTGTTGGCGCTGACGATGCCGATGGCGTCCGAACGCAACACCACGCCCATCAGGCTATAGCCGTTTTCACACTCCACATTGGGTTGATAATCGGGCCGGCCGCTGAGGTCGACGATGACTTTGCGCAGGTTCGGCGGGCGGATGGTCACGGCCAGCGGGTAGCTCATCAGCTCGGCGGCGCTGACGCTGTCGCGCCCGGCCAAGGGGTGGCCGGCGCGGCAGCAAAAATACCAGCGGCGTGGGCGCAGGCGGTGGGTGTGGTAGTCGGGGTTGGCTTCGAAGTGGCGGGTGTCGGCAACGAAAAATTCGAACTCTTCGCTGAGCAGGCGCTTGTCCAGGCTTTGCCAGTCGTCCACCTGGAACTGCACGCGGGCCTTGGGGTAGCGCCCGATAAAACTGCCGATGGCGCGGGGGATCAAGCCACCTGCCGGCGCCGGGCCGCAGCCGAAGCGCAGTTCACCGGCTTCCAGGCCGTTGAACTGGTTGATCTCGTTGGCCAGTTGCTGGGCGCCGCTGACCAGCCGCCGCGCATGTTCGAGCAACACCTGGCCCTGCTTGGTGGGCGCCAGGTCCTTGCGGCCACGGTCCACCAATTGGCAGCCGGCACTGTGTTCCAAGGCTTGGATGCTGCGGCTGAACGCCGACTGCGACAGGTTCACGACCATCGCAGCGGCGACAAAACTGCGTTGTTCAGCGAGGGCAATGAAGTGGCGAAGCTGGCGCAGATCGATATGCATTTTTCACATTGAAAATATCCGGGAAATGCATTGGCTATGCATTAGGTGGACTCCTTATAAAGGCTATCTCTTATGCAGTAAATGTACGTTAAAACATAAATAAATAACCTTTAGGAATATCTGCCGATGGATATCTCCGGATTCTGGAGCCGCTTATGAGTCTGTTCAAGTCCTTGCCTCTGGCTGTGTTAGTGGTCGGTAGCAGCAGTTGGTCGCCGACCCAGGCCGCCGAAACGCCTGCGCCTGCCAGCAAGGGCGACAGCGCCAGTGGCCAGTTGGAAACCGTCACCGTGACCGCCAGGCGGCGCACCGAAAGTGCCCAGGCCGTGCCGACGCCCATGAGTGTGGTTGGCGGCCAGGCGCTGGAGACCCAGCGGGTGTACCGGATCCAGGATTTGCAGCAACTGGTGCCCAGCGTCAACGTCGCTTATATGCATGCGCGTCAGTCCAGCGTGTCGATCCGCGGCCTGGGCAACAACCCGGCCAGCGATGGCCTGGAAGGCAGCGTGGGGCTGTATATCGACAACGTCTACCTCGGGCGCCCGGGCATGGCGGTGTTCGACCTGATGGACATCGAGCAGCTTGAAGTCCTGCGCGGCCCCCAGGGCACTTTGTTCGGCAAGAACACCACCGCCGGGGTGATCAATATCAGCACCCGCGCACCGAGCTTTACCCCCGAACGCAGCATTGAAACTTCCTTGGGCGAGGACGGTTATTTCCAGACCAAGGGCACGATTTCAGGCCCACTCAGCGATGACCTGGCGGGGCGTTTCTCGGCCTATCGCACGCGCAGCGACGGCGATATCAAGAACGAACACGACGGCCATGACCTGAATGGCGGCTCGCGCCAGGGCTTTCGCGGGCAATTGCTGTACAAGCCCAACGAGGCCTTCAACCTGCGCTGGATCGGTGACTACAACGAAGAAGATTCCAGCGCCGGCACCCGCGTGTTGTACAGCACCGGGCCGACCATCAATGGCACCAACCTGTATCAAGCCCGGGCCAATGCGGCGGGGGCTATCCTGGTGGATGGCACCCATCGCAAGGTCAACCTGGACAACGACCAGCACGTCACCGTGTTCCAGGGTGGCACCTCGCTGGAAGCCAACTGGACGCTGCCGAGTGACTTCACGCTGACCTCGGTGAGTGCCTACCGCTGGTGGAATTTCACCCCGCGCAATGATGACGGTCTCAACGTACCGGCGTCTTACAACGCCGGGGTGTCGGTGGAAGACAAGCAGTGGTCCCAGGAATTTCGCCTGGCATCGCCTACGGGGGGCTTCTTTGATTACGTGCTCGGCGCCTACTACTTCGGTTCCGACCTGGATAACAAGTCCTTCGCCTATTACGGACCCAAGGCCGACATCTGGAATGGCACGCCAACTGGCGCGTTGAACAATGTCAGCAGCATCGGCAACGGGCATATCCGCACCGACAGTTTTGCGCTGTTCGCCCAAGGCACCTGGCACCTGACCGAGCAGCTGGATTTTACCGCTGGCCTGCGCGGCACCTATGAGGAAAAAAGCGCCTGGGTCACGCGCAATGCCCCGGTGGGCGGCGCCGCCGTGACCGGCGGTGCGGCCACGGCGCGGCGTGGGCGTACCGGGGCCTATGACTCCGGCGACCTGACTCAGTACAGCACCACCCCGTCGGGGCTGCTGAACCTCAGTTATCACTTCAATGAAAGCTTGCTGGGCTACGCAACGCTGTCCCATGGTGAGAAGTCCGGCGGGGTCAACCTGGCGGTGGGGTCTGCCCCGACGGCCGGGGCCGACTCGCTGCTGATCGGCACCGAGCGCGCCAACAATGCCGAGCTGGGTTTCAAGAGCACCTTGTGGGACCGCCGTCTGCAACTCAACGCCAACCTGTTCTGGACCCAGGTCAACGGCTACCAGACAAACGCCTACGATCAGGACAACCGCGTGCAGTACCTGACCAACGCCGGCTCTGTACGCTCGCGGGGCGTGGAAGTGGAAAGCACCCTGGTGCCGATCAAGGGCCTGACCCTGAATATCAACGGCTCGTTCAATGACGTGAGTTACCTGTCATACAAGGATGCGCCATGCCCGCCGGAAGTCAGCCTGCGCCCGGGTGCGCCGGCGTCCTGCGACTTGAGCGGCCATCAGGTGGTGGGGGCGTCAAAGTGGATCGCCAATGCCAACGGCGAGTACAAGTGGAACCTGGCCAACGGCTTCGAACCCTACGTCACTGCCAGCTATGCGTTCCGCTCCAAAGCGGTGGGTACGGTGGAAGATTCCGACTACGGGCAGATCCCGGCCTATGCGGTGGTCAACTTATCAACCGGCCTGCGCGGCAACTATGACCAAGGGCAGTGGGATGTGTCGCTGTGGCTGAAAAACGCCTTCGACAAGACCTACTACACCACGCTGTGGACCGGCGGTAACGGCGGCTATGAAGGTTTGCTGGGCACGCCGCGCACCCTAGGCGTGACTGGGCGCTACGACTTCTAGGTCAGTGCGATAGGTGGCCGGGCTGAACACCCGTGTCACCAGCAGCATCGCCACCACCGTCACGGTCAACACCACCCAGGCGCTGATAAACGTGCCGGTGAGTTCGCGCAGCCAACCGGTCAGCCATGGCGAAATCGCATTGATCAAAAAGCCCACGCCTTGCACGAACGCCGCCAGTTGCCCGGCTTGGCGAGGGTCGCGATGGTGGTCGAGGGTCAGCAGCAGGCTCAGGGCAAAACACGCACCCAGGCCAAAGCCGATCAGCGCCACCCACAAATGCGGGAATTGCTGCGGCGCCATCAGCAGGCCGAGGTAGCCGACAGTTTGCGCCAGCAGGCTGATGCCCAGCAGTGGGCGCCGGTCGATGCCGCGTTGCGCCAGCACCGGCATCAGCAGTGCGGCAATTACCTGGAAGATGGTCATGAAGGCCAGCAACGAACCGCTTGGCAGCACACCCCAGCCCAGTTGCTGATAGTAGGCGGGCAGCCACGCCACCATGCTCATGTAGCCGCAGTTAACCAGGCCGAAATACAGCGCCAGCAGCCAGGCGCGACGGTTGCGCAAGCCCTCGAACGCGGGCGCCTGCTGCAGATTTCTGGCGGCGCCCAGCGGCAGCCAGGCCCACAACAGCAACGCCCCCAGCGCCGGTAGGAGCCACACGCCAAGGCCTGCCTGCCATTGCTGGAAATGCGTGGCCACCACCGGGCTGAGCAGCGCCGCCAGCCCACCGCCGGCCATCAGCGAGGCCGAATACACGCCCATCGCCACCGGCACGCGGTGATGGAATTCGCGCTTGATCATGGCCGGCACCAACGCCTGGATCAGTGCCACCCCCGCGCCGCCGAGCAAGGCGGTGACCAGCAGCGCCGACGCCTGGCCCATCAGCCAGCGCGCCAGGCACGCCAGCAGAATCATCATCAAGCCCAGGGCGATGCCGCGACGTTCGCCCAAGCGGGCTTCCACGCGCACGCCCACCAATGCCACCAGGCCCATGCATATCACCGGCAGGCTGGTGAGCAGGGCGCTGCTCTGGAAGCTCAAGCCGGTGGCCTGGCGAATCTCGCCGAGCAAGGGGCTGATGGAACTGAGGATGGGGCGCAGGTTCAAGCCGAGCACCACCAGCAGGCCCCAGCCAGCGAGGGATTTATTCAGGGTCATGCAAGGTTTTCCACTGGTGATACAGCGCGGTCATGCTGGCGTCGGGCAGGTGCTGAATGGGCAGGCGTTGCGACTCAATGGGCAGGCCGACCTGTTGGCTGATAGCCGCAGTGGACAGGCCGAACGGTTCGGCCATGGCGTTGCTGGCGGCAAACACCACGCGCTCCACACCGCACAGGTACATGGCGCTCAGGCACATTGGGCAAGGCTGACCGCTGGCGTAGATCACGCAGCCGTCCAGGCGTGCGCCGAGTTGCCGGCTGGCGGTGCGGATCGCCAGCAGTTCGGCGTGGGCGGTGGGGTCTTGGGTCAGGTGGATCTCATTCACGGCTTCTACCAACACCTTACCGTGGCGCGTGAGCACCGCGCCGAAGGGCCGGCCGCCCTGGACAACATTGGCGCGGGCCAGAGCAATGGCGCGTTGCAGGTGTGATTGATCGTTGGTCATGCAAGCCCCCGAGTTTGCTGAAAAATGAAGTATGGTCAGCCGACGGGGTATGCTGAAATTAAATATAAACATGCCAATCAGTGGCAAACGTAATGGTGATGCCTGTGTTCGATCCCGTGTTGTTGCGCAGCTTTGTCGCCGTGGTGGACTGCGGCAATTTCACCCGCGCCGCCGAGCGCCTGCATTTGACCCAGTCCACCGTCAGCCAGCAGATCCGCCGCCTGGAAGACGCGGTGGCGTGCCAGTTGCTGGACCGCGACCAGCGCCACGTGGTGGCCACCGCCGAGGGCGAGCGCTTGCTCGCGTATGCGCGCCGTATCCTGGCACTGCACGAAGAAGCTGCCGACGTGTTGATCAACCAGCAGAGCGACGGTGTGCTGCGCCTCGGTGTGCCGGAGGATTTTGCCGCCGAGCGCCTGATGCCGCTGCTCTCGGCGTTTGTCGTGGCCTATCCACGGGTGCGATTGGAGGTCACCAGTGGCCTCGGCCCGGAATTGCAGCGCCAGTACCGGGGTGGGGAGTTCGATGTGTTGTTGGTCAAGCAGATGGGCGACAGCGACGACTGTGTGGCGTCGTGGCCGGAACCCTTGTATTGGGTCGACAGCCTGAGCACGCCGGCGCTAGGCCGCGACCCACTGCCGCTGGTGGCCTTTCCAGTGGGCGGCCTATACCGCAATGACATGCTCCATCATCTCGAGCGCTGCGGTTGGCGCTGGCGTATCGGCTACTCCAGCGCCAGTCTGGCCAGCGTGTGTTCGGCGGTGGCGGCAGGCCTGGGCATCAGCCTGTTGCCGGAGCGGGTGCTGCAACCCGGCCATCGCATCCTCGGCGCCGAGAGTGGCTTGCCCGCCGTTCACGGTGTGCGGCTGGCGCTGTATGGCCGCAGTGGCCTGGGTGCGGCGGGGCAAACGTTGTTGACTCAATTGCTGGCGTTGTGTGCTGGAAACCCGCACTGAACCATACCTTTGCTGAATATTTTGCATGCCTTCAAAGCATTGGAAAACAATGGCTTGGCGCCAGGCCACAGCGCGCGTGGGTTCGGCGTTGAAGGGTGTTTCGTTTATTCAATTTAGATCTATGTATAACTTTAAAGATTACTTTAAGAGATAAGCGTCTGGCGTCGATGATTCAGCCCTCGACGGCCGCTCCTGCAGGTCCGTCGGTTGTTCAAAACCGTAGGGAGTGAATCAATGGGCAATGTCCAGACCGCCGCCAGTGCACACGAGGCGCAATGGCGCCAGGCACCGAGTGGTGAGTTGGTCGACCTTGGCCGACCGCACCGCGCGCCGTTGGGGCAATTGCGCCTGCAGAAGACACCGAAGCGTTTCTCGAGCCGTCGTGAAGGGCTTTTGCTCGGGTTACTGGTGTTGGCGCTGCACGGCGCGGTGATCTATTGGGTGAGCCAGAAACCTACCCCGGTGCTGCCGATTGTGCCGCCGGAAATTCCGCCGATGACCATTGAGTTTTCCCAGCCGGCGCCGCCGGTGGTTGAGCCGCCACCGCCCGTACCACCACCCCCGCCGCCACCCGTGGTCGAGCCACCGCCGCCGGTCGTGGATGAATTGGCGGCCAAACCGGCGCCGCCCAAACCGGTTCCAAAACCCAAGCCCAAGCCGGTGCCTAAACCAGAGCCCAAGCCGCTACCCAAGGTCGTCGAACAGCCACCTGCACCGCCTACGCCAGCGCCACCTGCTGCGCCCGTACCAGCGGCACCAGCCCCGGTAACGCCCGCGTCGGCCAACGCCGCGTACCTGAAGAACCCGGCGCCGGAGTACCCGTCACTGGCTCAGCGGCGCGGCTGGGAAGGCACGGTGTTGTTGCGGGTGCATGTGTTGGCCAGTGGCAAGCCGGGTGAGATCCAGGTGCAGAAAAGCAGTGGTCGCCAGCAACTGGATGACGCCGCATTGGCGGCCGTGAAGCGCTGGAGTTTCGTGCCGGCCAAGCAGGGCGATGTGGCCCAGGACGGCTGGGTCAGCGTACCGATCGATTTCAAGATTCATTAATTATTCGGCTGCGGTGTGCATGCGCCGCGACCTGCACAGAGGGAAAACATCATGGCATTAGCATCTCCACTTGAATCCATCGAAAGCGCGGTGATCTGGCTGCTGGTGGCCTTTTCGGTTGCCACCTGGGGTTTGGCCTTATTGAAGGGTGTGCAGTTCGGTCGCCTCAAGGCCCAGGATCGCAAGTTCCACAAACAGTTCTGGGCGGCGTCGAGCCTCGACTCGGCCGCTGAACTGGCCGAGACCCAACCGGGTGCGGCCGCTCGCGTAGCCCAGGCCGGTTATGCCGCCATCCAGGTGGGCGACTCCACCCACGCTGCGGATTTAAGCCAGGCGATCAACCATCAGGACCGCCTTGAACGCGCGCTGCGCCAGCAAATCGTACGTGAACGTCGCTCCCTGGAAACCGGTCTGGCGGTGGTCGCCAGTATCGGCAGCACCTCGCCGTTTATCGGCCTGTTCGGCACCGTATGGGGGATCATGGAAGCCCTGAAGGGCATCAGCGCTGCCGGGTCCGCCAGCCTGGAAACAGTGGCGGGCCCTATAGGCGCCGCGCTGGTGGCGACCGGCGTGGGGATCGCCGTCGCCGTGCCTGCGGTGCTGGTCTACAACTATTTCCTGCGCCGCCTGAAGCTGACGGCGGCAGACCTGGATGACTTTGCCCACGACTTCTACAGCCTGGCGCAGAAGCACTCGTTCCGCGTGCTGCTGCATCCGGCATTGACCAAGGCCAGCGCCGCCAGCCCGCAGAAAGTCAAGGAGGCGTCCTGAGATGGCCTTCTCCACGCAAGACAGTGATGAGGTGCTGAGCGAGATCAACGTCACGCCGCTGGTGGACGTGATGCTGGTGCTGCTGGTGGTGTTTATCGTCACCGCGCCGCTGTTGACCAATTCGATCCCGATCAACCTGCCCAAGACCCAGGCCGTGGCGCCGGTGGAGCAGAAAGACCCGCTGGTGGTGAGCATCGACGGCGCCGGCAAACTGTTTATCAACAAGCACGAAATCCAGCCGGACCTGCTGGAATTCAACCTGCAGGCGGCCAAGGCCAAGGACCCCGATGTGCGCGTGCAATTGCAGGCTGACGATGGGGTGAACTACGGCGAAGTGGCACGCGCCATGGCATCGATTGAGCGCGCGGGGATTACCAAGCTGTCGGTGATTACCGCTCGTTAGTTTCAACCCGCCGCGACAGTTTTTTGGGCCGTTTCCTTGGCAGGGTGCGGCCTTTTTTTTGCCTGAAATTTAACCTCTGCCGCCAAATCCTAATTTCAATCTCCTAAAGAGTTGAGTTTTTGGTTATTAATAAATAGCTTCTTATTCCTTAACGAATATATCCCCCGTCCCTATACTGACCAGCAACGTTAAACGCTGCAGGAGGGCACACCCATGCACAGCGAGTCGATTCGTTACCTGATCGTGCCGGGCTGGCAAGGATCGCCAGAGGATCATTGGCAAACCCATTGGCAGCACAGCCTGCCCAATAGCGCCCGCGTGGAGCAGGCTGATTGGCTGACGCCGCGCCGCGAGGACTGGGTAGCCGCACTGGCCGAGGCGATTGCCGCCGACAGCACGCCGGTGATTCTGATCGCCCATAGCCTGGGTTGCATCACCGTCGCGCACTGGGCGGCTACTGCGCCGGTGCATTGCCTGGGTCAAGTGCGCGGCGCGTTGTTGGTGGCGCCGGCGGATGTCGAACGCCCGGCCTGTGCTCCCGCTTTGCGTAACTTTGCGCCAATTCCCACCGACCTGCTGCCGTTTCCCAGCCAGGTGGTCAGCTCCGACAATGACAGCGCCGTCAGCGCCCCCCGGGCCCTGGAGCTGGCGCGCCAGTGGGGCGCCGAGGCCGGCATTTTGTCCGGCGCCGGGCATATCAATGTGAAGTCCGGCCACCGTCGATGGGAGCAAGGTTTCGCTTATCTCTATCGCCTGCAAAACCGCCTCGAGCATCATGCTCGGCGCAGTGCCTGATATTTTTTCAACGCCCCGTCCCTGAGTGGATTGGGGGCGGGAGCCTGCCATGAGTCAAGAAACCTTCGGCCAGCCGCTGCTGACCTTTCCCGACGCCGAAAAAAGCCCGCTGAGCATCCGCGCCAAGGCGCTGGTATTTGTCGACCCACGCTCACGTCAATTGCGTGAAGAGCTGGAAAGCCTCGCCCCGCGTGCCTTGCCCGTGTTGATTCGCGGTGAAACCGGTAGCGGTAAGGAGCTGCTGGCGCGACACATCCACCGTGGCAGTGATCGCACCGGCTTGTTTGTCTCGGTCAATTGCGGCGCGATCAGCCCGACTTACGCCGACGCCGAATTGTTCGGCTACACCGCCGGTAGCTACAGTGGTGCCGCCAGCAGCCGCGCTGGCTGGTTCGGCTCGGCCAATGGCGGCACCTTGTACCTGGATGAGATTGGCGACTTGCCGCTGCCGATCCAGGTGAAATTGCTCGCGGCCCTGGAAAACCACGAAGTCACCCGCGTCGGCGCCCATCAGCCAAGCCCGGTGGATGTACGCCTGGTGGCTGCCACCAGCATCGACCTGGCCCAGGCGGTGGCGGTGGGTAAATTTCATGAGCGCCTGTTTCATTACTTGAGCGAAGGCCAGTTGGAGCTGCCGGCGTTGCGTGAGCGGGTAGGGGATATTTTGTCCCTGGCCGAATATTTCCTTGGTATCTACAGCCAGCGCCTGGATCTGCCGGTGCCGCTGATCAGCGATGCCGCCCAACGTGTGCTGGAACACCACGCGTGGCCGGGCAATACCCGTGAACTGGAAAACGTCATTCACTTTGCCTTGCTGGTGAGCAGCGGTGATGAAATCCTGCCCGAGCATTTGAACTTGCCGGTGACGGGTTCACCGCTGGAGCAGGTGCGGCGGATCTATGCCAGTGCCAGCCCAGCCGAGCAGGCATTACTGCGTAAATTCCTAAATGAACAAAATGGAATATCAACGTGAATAAAAGATATTGTTCGGGAATAAAAAATCTAGGTATTGTCCCTCCCACGCCGCGATAGCACTTCGCTGGCACCCCACATAAAAACGGTCGTTATAAAAGGACACTGCATGAAAAAGGTTCTGTTGTTTACCGCACTGGCGGCTGCCCTGACTGCCGGCTTCGCCCAGGCCAACGAGAAACTGGTGGTGGCCGCCACGCCGATCCCCCATGCGGAGATCCTCGAGCTGATCAAGCCGACCCTGGCCAAAGAAGGCGTGGACCTGGAAATCAAAGTCTTTACCGACTACGTACAGCCCAATACGCAGGTTGCCGAAAAACGCCTGGATGCCAACTACTTCCAGACCCTGCCGTACCTGGAAAACTTCAACAAGGGCAAAGGCACCAACCTGGTCACCGTAGTCGGTGTGCATGTTGAACCCATCGGTGGTTACTCGAAAAAGATCAAGAAAATTGAAGATCTGAAAGACGGCGCCACCGTTGCCATCCCCAACGAAGGCTCCAACAGTGGCCGTGCCCTGCTGCTGCTGCAAAAGAACGGTCTGATTACGCTCAAAGACCCGACCAACGCCTTGTCCACGCCAAAAGACATCAAGGAAAACCCCAAGCACCTGAAATTCAAGGAGCTGGAGTCGGCCTTGCTGCCACGGGTGCTCGACCAGGTTGACCTGGATGTGATCAACACCAACTACGCCCTGGAAGCGGGCCTGAACCCGGCCAAGGACGCGTTGATCATCGAAGACGCCAAGTCGCCGTACGTGAACTTCCTGGTGGCGCGTCCGGACAACAAGGACAGCGATGCAATCCAGAAACTGTCCAAGGCCCTGACCAGCCCGGAAGTCAAAGCCTTCATCGAGAAGAAGTACAACGGCGCAGTGGTGCCGGCGTTCTGATGTAGCTCAAAACCCCCTTCAAGGTTTGAACGCCGACGGCTACTACAGCGTCGGCGTTTTTTTATGTCTGAACCTTGGAATGCGGTTAAAGGTGAGGCTTGCTCCCGATAGCAGTGGTTCGGTCAGTGCATCTGTGACTGACATACCGCTATTGGGAGTAAGCCCCCTCCCACATTTGATCTCCATCTCATATTTGATCTTCAGTGTGTCAGAGCGTGCGGCTCTCAATCGCACGGCGCAACGCCACCAACCATTTCACCAGATCCTGCGGATCAATCGGTTTTGCTTCGTTCATCGTTCATTCCCTCGAAACACAGACCCCTGCAACCATAGTTCGCACCCGAACTCCGGGGTTATCTTTTTGGGTGATATCCATATGCTATTTAGGTATTTAAATTTTACTTTTTATAGCTTTAAAGTTCGCGCTACCCGACGTTATCCCTGTCGGAACGGACTGCGCTCGCTGCATTACCCCTGCGGCGTCATGGACTCACGATGACCTTCGATTTCGCTTTTATCCTCAGCACCCTGCCTGCCTTCCTGCAAGCCGTGGGCGTGACGCTGCAAGTGGGCCTGATCGCCATTGGCACCTCGTTGCTGATAGCGCTGATCAACGCGGCGCTGCTGGTGTTTCGCACGCCATACCTGTCGCGCCTGGTGGCGTTGTATGTGGAGCTGGCGCGTAATACGCCGCTGCTGATCCAGCTGTTCTTCGTGTACTTCGCGTTGCCGGCCCTGGGCGTGAATATCTCCGGGTTCTGGGCGGCGATCATCACCATGACCTTTCTTGGCGGTGCCTACCTCACCGAAGTGCTGCGCGCCGGGGTGGAAGCGGTGCCGCTGGCGCAGATCGAGTCGGGCAAGTCCATTGGCCTGTCCGATTGGCAGCTGCTGCGCCACGTGATCCTGCCCCAGGCCGGCATTCTCAGCCTGCCGGCGTTGTTCGCCAACTTCATTTTCCTGCTCAAGGAGACCACTGTAGTTTCCGCCGTGGCGGTGCCGGAGATTCTCTACACCACCAAGAGCTATATCGCCCTTTACTACAAGACCTACGAAATGCTCGCCGTGCTGACGCTGATCTGCGTACTGCTGTTTTTGCCGCTGTCGCTGCTGCTCAGCCGCCTGGAAAGGAGGCTCCAGCATGGCCAGTTCGGGTCTTGAGTTGTTGTGGGTGTCGTTGCCGCAACTGGGCAAGGGCGCGGCGCAAACCCTGTCGATTTCGTTGCTGAGCATCGCGTTCAGCACGCTGGGCGGCGTGTTGTACGGCGTGCTGCGCACCTTGGGTAACCGCTTGGTCAACGTGGTGCTGCGGGTCTACCTGGAGCTGTTCCGCGCGATTCCGGTATTGGTGTGGTTGTACCTGTTGTTTTTTGGCCTACCGATTTTCTTTGGCCTGAGCATCCCCAGCTTCTGGTGTGCGGTACTGGTGCTGTCGTTGTGGGGTGCCAGCGAGGTGGGTGAAGTGGTACGTGGCGCGTTGCATTCGCTGCCCCGTGGCCAGCGCGAGGCGGGCTTGTCGATTGGCCTGTCCGACCCGCAGTTGTACGGCTATGTGCTGCTGCCCCAGGCCCTCAAGCGCATGACCCCGCCGACCATAAACGTTTACACACGCATCATCAAGACCAGCTCCCTGGCGGTGCTGATCGGTGTGGTGGATGTGATCAAGGTCGGCCAGCAAATCATCGAGCGTACCTACGAATCGGTACTGATCTACGGCGCGCTGTTCCTGTTTTTCTTCTTTATCTGCTACCCGTTGTCGGCCGCCTCCAAGGTGCTGGAACGGCGCTGGGCCCAAGCATGAGCGCATTGATCGAGTTCCAGGGTTTCAACAAATTCTTCGGCGAACAGCAGGTGCTCAAGGGCATCGACCTGAGTGTGCAAAGCGGCGAAGTGGTGGTGATCCTCGGCCCCAGCGGCTGTGGCAAAAGCACCTTGCTGCGTTGTCTCAACGGGCTGGAAGTCGCACACAGCGGCAGCCTGCGTTTCGCCGGCAACGAGCTTTTGAACAAAAGCACCGATTGGCGACAGGTGCGCCAGGACATCGGCATGGTGTTCCAGAGCTACCACTTGTTCCCGCACATGAGTGTGCTCGACAACATCCTGCTCGGCCCGTTGAAGGTGCAAAAGCGCGACCCCCGCGAGGCCCGTGAGCAGGCGCAGAAACTGCTGGAGCGCGTAGGCCTGGCCGACAAGCGCGACGCCTTCCCGCGCCAGCTCTCTGGCGGCCAGCAGCAGCGCATCGCCATTGTTCGCTCGTTGTGCATGAACCCGCAGGTCATGTTGTTTGACGAAGTCACTGCGGCCCTCGACCCGGAGATGGTCAAGGAAGTGCTGGAAGTGATCCAGGACCTGGCCCGCGATGGCATGACCCTGCTGATCGTCACCCATGAAATGGCCTTCGCCCGCGCCGTCGCCGACCGCGTGGTGTTCATGGAGGCCGGCCGTATCCTCGAACTCAACACCCCCGAGGCATTCTTTACGAACCCGCAGACCGCACGCGCGCAGCAGTTCCTGGAGAAGTTCTCCTTTGTTTCAACACTGCCCAAGAAGATCAAGGAACTGGAGCTGATATGAAAAAGTTACTGCTGCCGCTGTTTGCCGTCGCCTTACTGGCCGGCTGCGATAAAAAGGCCGAAGAGCCTGTCAAACCTGTTGCTGCTGCGAGCTATATCGACAAGATCAAGGCACGGGACAAGCTGATCGTCGGCGTGTTTACCGACAAGCCACCGTTTGGCTTTGTCGATGAAGCCGGGCGCTATATCGGCTTCGATACCGACATCGGCCGCCAATTCGCCAAGGACCTGCTGGGCGACGAAAACAAGGTTGAATTCGTGGCCGTGGAACCGGCCAGCCGCATTCCGTTCCTGCAAAGCGACAAGGTCGACTTGATCCTCGCCAACATGACCGTGACGCCTGAACGCAAGGAAGCGGTGGACTTCACCAACCCCAACCTGAAAGTCGCGGTACAGGCCCTGGTGCCCAATGACAGTTCGGTCAAAAACCTGGCTGACCTGGCGACCCGTACCACTATCGTGACTACCGGCACCACCGCCGACATCTGGCTGACCAAGAACCACCCGGACTGGAAGCTGCTCAAGTTCGAGAAAAATTCCGAGTCGTTGCAAGCGCTGTCGGCGGGGCGTGGTGATGCCTATGCACAAGACAACCTGGTGCTGTTCAGCTGGGCCAAGCAGAACCCGGGCTACCGCGTGCTGGAAGAAAAACTCGGCGATGAAGCGCCGATTGCCCCGGCGGTGAAGAAGGGCAATATCGAACTGCGCGACTGGGTGAATGCCGAGTTGGCGAAGTTGGGTGAGGAGAAGTTCCTGCTCAAGCTGTATGACCAATACGTGCGCAAAGAGCTGAGCGATGACACCAAACCTGAAAGTGTGATTGTTGAAGGCGGGAAGTGGCAGGGCTGATCTCTGGACTTTGTGTTGGCTGTCCTGGCCTCATCGGGGGCAAGCCCCCTCCCACATTTGAATGCATTCACAGTTCAAAAGGTGGGAGGGGGCTTGCCCCCGATGAGGCCAGCACAGCCACCGCCTACTCCGGCCAATGCCAAGCCGGCCCATCCAACATCCCCTGCCCGACGATCCGCGTCTCGCCCATCACCTTCTCCAGCACAATCGAATTACACCCCTCATCCTGCTGCAACGCCGCAATCAAGCGGCTGGCGTGGGACACCACCCACACCTGGCAATGAGCCGACGCCTGGACAATCAAGCGCGCCAACGCCGGCAGCAGATCCGGATGCAGGCTGGTCTCGGGTTCGTTCAGCACCATCATGGTCGGTGGCCGTGGCGTCAGCAGCGCGGCGATCAGCAGCAGATAGCGCAAGGTGCCATCCGACAACTCTGCCGCCGACAAGGGGCGCAGCAGGCCTTCCTGATAAAACTCAATTGCAAACCGCCCGCCCTGCAAGGGTTGGATATTCAGGCGTGCGCCCGGGAATGCATCGCTGACGGCGTGCTGCAATGCCTCGGCGTCGCCCACTTCGCGAATGGTCTGCAACGCTGCGGCCAGATCCCGACCGTCGTGATGTAACACCGGTGTGCGGGTGCCCAATTGGGGTTGGCGCACCGGCGCATCCACATCACTGCGAAAGTGATCATAAAAACGCCAGCCACGGATACTCTCGCGTAGCAGCAACACTTCCGGCGAGCCACGCAGATTGCCCACCTGATCGAACAGGCTGTGATAGTTGGGTGTGTGCTGGGCCAGTACATCCCAGGCGCGGCCGTCACGCGCCCGCACCATTGGCCCGGAACGCTGGACCAGCAGGCTGGCCGGGCGGTAGAGGGGGCCGGCCCAGATACATTCCTTTTTGATTTCCGGGTCCAGTTTGAATTCGCTGCCGGGAACCGGGATGGGCAGGCCCAGGGAGATGGCGTAGCTGAAATCCTCCCCGGCAAACCCCAGGCGCAGGCGTTTGACGCCTTGGGCCGCGGTGGCCTCCACCGGCACTTCGCCGCTGCGCATACGCCGAGTGATGGTTTCCGGCCCGGCCCAGAAGGTCGAGTCCAGCCCACCCTCACGGGCCAGAGCGTTGATGACCCCGCCTTGGGCGGTTTCGGCCAGCAGGCGCAGGGCCCGATACAGGTTGGACTTGCCGCTGCCATTGGGCCCGGTCACCAGGTTCAGCCGGTCCAGGGGCACTGCCAATTTGTTGATCGAGCGGTAATTGGCCACCGCGAGGGTTTTCAGCATGTGTATTTAGCCGGCATGGGAACCATTGGAGTATGGGATCCTCCATGCAGATAAGGAACCCTGATCTAAGCTCACAGTCGCATACACACTTGCACCTCGCGTCGCGCAAAAGGAGCCTGCATGGGCGGTCGCACTTCGACATTTATTTTCAGCCTTGGCCTCCTGGCGCTATTGAGCGGCTGTGGCCAAGACAAAGCCGAGCCCAAGCAGCATTCCCGGGTGTTTGTACAAACTGTACAGTCGGCGGATTTCGCCGCAGCGGTAACACTCACCGGGGATATCCAGGCGCGGGTACAGACCGACCTGTCCTTTCGCGTGGGCGGCAAGATCATCCAGCGCATGGTGGATGTGGGCGACCGCGTAAGCGCCAAGCAAGTGCTGGCCAAGCTCGATCCCAAGGATCTGCAGACCAATGTCGATTCCGCCCAGGCCCAGGTCGTGGCCGAACAGGCGCGGGTCAAGCAGACTGCTGCCGCCTTTGTGCGCCAGGAAAAACTCTTGCCCAAGGGCTACACCAGTCGCAGCGAATACGACGCCGCCCAGGCTGCGTTGCGCAGCAGCCAAAGCGCCCTGGCCGCTGCCCAGGCGCAACTGGCCAATGCCCGCGAACAGTTGGGCTACACCGCGTTGGTCGCCGATGCGCCGGGGGTTATCACTGCGCGCCAGGCCGAAGTCGGCCAGGTGGTACAAGCCACGGTGCCGATCTTCAGCCTGGCCCGGGATGGTGAGCGTGATGCGGTGTTCAACGTCTATGAATCGCTGCTGGTGGAGCCACCATCGGATGCGCCGATCACCGTCAGCCTGCTGGATAACCCAAGCATCAAGGCCGTGGGCAAGGTCCGTGAAGTGACCCCTGCCGTGGCCGCCAATACCGGCACCCTCCAAGTGAAGATTGCCCTGCAAAGCCTGCCCAAGGGTATGGAGCTGGGGTCGGTGGTGAGTGCCACAGCCAATGGCCCGGCCAAGGCCAGCATCGAGCTGCCTTGGGCCGCGTTGACCAAAGACCTCAGCGAACCCGCCGTGTGGCTGATTGACGGCGACGGCAAGGCGCAGCTGCACAAGGTCACGGTGGCGCGCTACCTCACCGGCAAAGTGATCATTGATGACGGTCTCAAGGGCGGGGAAAAAGTCGTGGTGGCCGGTGGTCAATTGCTGCACCCCGGCATGCAGGTCGAGATCGCCCAACCGGGAGCCCAGCCATGAAGCGCCTGACGGTTGTACTCGCTGCCAGCCTGGTGCTGGTGGCCTGCTCCAAGGAAGAAGCCCCGCCTGAACCAGTGCGCCCGGTGCTGTCCATGGAAGTGAAGGCTGAAGACCAGGAACAACTCGGCCGCTTCGCCGGCACCATCCAGGCCCGCTACGAAAGCAACCTGGGGTTCCGTGTGTCGGGCCGCATCGCGCGCCGCGCCGTGGATGTGGGCGCCGAAGTGGAGAAGGGCGCCTTGCTTGCCGTGCTCGACCCCACCGACCAGCAGAACCAATTGCGCGCCGCCCAGGGCGACCTGGCCCGCGTGCAGGCGCAGTTCATCAATGCCCAGGCCAATGCGCGCCGCCAACAAGAGCTGTTCAATCGGGGCGTGGGCGCCCAGGCCCAGCTGGACGTAGCCCAGACCGACCTGAAAACCACTCAGGCGACCCTCGACCAGGCCCGTGCTTCGGTCAACCAGGCCAAGGACCAACTCAACTACGCCGAGCTGCGCACCGACCACGCCGGCATCGTCACCGCCTGGAATGCCGAGGCCGGCCAGGTGGTCAGTGCCGGCCAGCAGGTGGTGACCCTGGCGCGCCCGGATATCAAGGAAGCGGTGATCGACCTGCCCACTGGCCTGGCCGAGCGCCTGCCGGCGGATGTGGTGTTCCTGGTTGCCGGGCAACTGGACCCCAGCGTGCATACCACCGCCGTCGTGCGCGAGATTGAACCCCAGGCCCAAAGCGCCACGCGCACTCGCCGCGCACGCCTGAGCCTGGCCGAAACACCGCCCGCGTTCCGCCTCGGCACGGCGATCAGCGTGACCCTGAGCTCTGCCATCGCTCCACGCATCGAACTGCCCCTGAGCGCCCTGCAGGAAGGCGACGGCAAGACCCGCATCTGGTTGCTCGATACCCAGAGCCAGACTGTGCAGCCCCGCGAGGTCAGCGTCCTTAGCCGCAGCGCCAACAGCGTCTTGCTCAACGGCAGCGTCAAACCCGGCGAGCGCATTGTCATCGCTGGCGTGAACAGCCTGGAGCCTGGGCAGAAAGTCAAAATCGACGAGGACAGCCCGCGATGAAAGGGAGCTTCAACTTATCCGACTGGGCCCTCAAGCATCAGTCCTTCGTCTGGTACCTGATGTTCGTCGCGCTGCTGATGGGCGTGTTTTCGTACATGAACCTGGGCCGTGAGGAAGACCCGTCGTTCACCATCAAGACCATGGTCATCCAGACCCGCTGGCCGGGTGCGACCCAGGAAGAAACGCTCAAGCAAGTCACTGACCGCATCGAGAAAAAACTCGAAGAACTGGACTCCCTCGACTACGTGAAAAGCTACACCCGGCCCGGCGAGTCCACGGTGTTCGTGTTCCTCAAGGACACCACCAGCGCCAATGCCATTCCTGACATCTGGTACCAGGTGCGCAAGAAGATTGATGACATCCGCGGCACCTTCCCCCAGGGCTTGCAGGGACCATCGTTCAACGATGAGTTTGGTGATGTATTTGGCTCGGTGTATGCCTTTACCGGTGACGGTCTGTCGATGCGCCAGTTGCGCGACTACGTGGAGCAGGTGCGCGCCGAGATCCGCTCTGTGCCGGGGCTGGGCAAGGTCGAGATGATCGGCCAGCAGGACGAAGTGATCTATCTGAATTTCTCCACGCGCAAACTTGCCGCATTGGGCATCGACCAGCGCCAGGTCGTGCAAAGCCTGCAATCGCAGAACGCCGTGACCCCGGCCGGGGTGATCGAGGCCGGGCCGGAGCGCATATCGGTGCGCACCTCAGGGCAGTTCGCCTCGGAGAAGGACCTGGCTAACGTCAACCTGCGCCTCAATGACCGTTTCTATCGGTTGGCGGATATCGCCGACATCAGCCGTGGCTACGTCGACCCGGCGCGGCCAATGTTCCGCTTCAACGGCAAGCCAGCCATCGGCTTGGCCATTGCGATGCAGAAGGGCGGCAATATCCAGTCGTTCGGCAAGGCCCTGCACCAGCGCATGGACGAGCTGACCGCCGACCTGCCGGTGGGCGTTGGTGTGCACAAGGTTTCTGATCAGGCCGAGGTGGTGGAAGAGGCCGTCGGCGGCTTTACCAGCGCGCTGTTCGAGGCGGTGATCATCGTGCTGGTGGTGAGTTTTATCAGCCTGGGCATGCGTGCCGGCCTGGTGGTGGCGTGCTCGATTCCGCTGGTGCTGGCGCTGGTGTTCGTGTTCATGGAATACAGCGGCATCACCATGCAGCGTGTGTCGCTCGGCGCGTTGATCATCGCCCTCGGCCTGTTGGTGGACGATGCGATGATCACCGTCGAGATGATGATCACGCGCCTGGAAAAAGGCGAAACCAAGGAGCAGGCGGCGACCTACGCCTACACCTCCACCGCGTTCCCGATGCTTACCGGTACCCTGGTGACCGTGGCCGGTTTTGTGCCGATTGGCCTCAACGCCAGTTCGGCGGGCGAGTACACCTTTACCCTGTTCGCGGTGATCGCCGTGGCGATGCTGGTGTCGTGGGTGGTGGCGGTGCTGTTTGCGCCGGTGATTGGCGTGCATATCCTCAGTACCAATGTGAAACCGCACAGTGCCGAGCCAGGGCGCATCGGCCGCGCCTTCAATGGCGGCATGTTGTGGGCCATGCGCAACCGTTGGTGGGCCATCGGTATCACTGTGGGCCTGTTTGCGGCCTCGGTGTTTTCCATGCAGTTTGTGCAGAACCAGTTCTTCCCGTCATCGGATCGCCCGGAAATCCTGGTTGATTTGAACCTGCCGCAAAACGCCTCGATCAACGAGACACGCAAGGCTGTCGACCGCCTTGAAGCGATCATCAAGGACGATCCGGATATCACCCGCTGGAGCACCTATATCGGCCAGGGTGCGATCCGTTTCTACCTGCCGTTGGACCAGCAGTTGGAAAACCCGTATTACGCGCAGTTGGTGATTGTCAGCAAGGGCCTGGAAGAACGTGGTGCGTTGATCGCCCGCTTGCAACAGCGCCTGCGCGATGACTTTGTCGGTATCGGTAGCTACGTGCAGCCACTGGAAATGGGCCCGCCGGTGGGGCGGCCGATCCAGTACCGCGTGTCCGGCAAAGACATCGACCAGGTGCGCAAGCATGCTATCGAACTGGCGACCTTGCTCGACCAGAACACCCACCTGGGCGAGATCATCTACGACTGGAACGAGCCGGGCAAAGTCCTGCGGGTCGACATTGCCCAGGACAAGGCGCGGCAACTGGGGCTGTCGTCGGAAGACGTGGCGCAGTTGATGAACAGCGTGGTCAGCGGCGCATCGGTGACCCAGGTGCACGACGATATCTACCTGATCAACGTGGTCGGCCGCGCCGAAGATGCCGAGCGTGGCACCCCGGAAACCTTGCAGAACCTGCAGATCGTCACGCCCAACGGCACCTCGATTCCGCTGCTGGCATTCGCCACCGTGCGTTACGAGCTGGAGCAACCGCTGGTATGGCGCCGCGACCGCAAGCCGACCATTACCATCAAGGCTGCGGTGCGCGATGAGATGCAGCCCACGGATCTGGTCAAGCAGCTGGCGCCGACCATCGAGAAATTCGGCGCTGATTTGCCGGTGGGCTACAAAGTCGCCACCGGCGGCACCGTGGAAGAAAGCGGCAAGGCCCAGGGGCCTATCGCCAAGGTGGTGCCGTTGATGCTGTTCCTGATGGCCACCTTCTTGATGATCCAATTGCACAGCGTGCAGAAGATGTTCCTGGTGGCGAGTGTCGCGCCGCTGGGGCTGATTGGCGTGGTGCTGGCGTTGATTCCCACGGGCACGCCCATGGGCTTTGTGGCGATCCTGGGTATCCTGGCGCTGATCGGTATCATCATCCGTAACTCGGTGATTCTGGTCACGCAGATCCACGAATATGAGGAGGCCGGCTACACGCCGTGGGATGCGGTGGTGGAAGCCACTGAACACCGGCGCCGGCCGATCCTGCTCACGGCCGCTGCGGCGAGCCTGGGCATGATCCCCATCGCCCGCGAAGTGTTCTGGGGGCCGATGGCCTACGCGATGATCGGCGGGATTATCATTGCCACCTTGCTGACGCTGCTGTTTTTACCGGCGCTGTATGTGGCCTGGTACAAGATCCGTGAGCCAAAGCAAGAACAACAGAAAAAACACGGTTAAGAAATGTGGGAGGGGGCTTGCTCCCGATGGCGTTGGTTCAGTCAGTGCGGCTGTGCCTGGCCCACCGCCATCGGGAGCAAGCCCCCTCCCACATTTTGATCTTCATGGCACTTGGAACTGTGGGAAGCTTCCGAAAAGCCCGCTTGCGGTCCCGGCCGAGCGCTGCATGGCTTACCCTCTCGACCTCACCCTTCACCCAGGTCGATCCCTATGCCTTGCCTGCGCTCCACCGTGCTGCTCTGTGCGCTCCTGTTGTCGCCGCCGACCTTTGCCGCCACCGTGCTCGAAAACACCCTTTGGCGCATCGAGCTCGACCCTGCCACCCTGGCCCTGCGCGTGACGCCATCAGGCCAGGCCTCGGTGAACGTCTCCAGCGGCATCACTGCCCATAGCGTCAGCCAAGTGCAGAACAGCTCCGACCAGGCCAGCTGGCAATGGGACAGCGGCGCCTATCGCCTGACCGCGCGCCTTGAACAGCGCGACCTGGCCTTGACCATCAACGCCAGTCAGCCTGGCGAGTTGCCGCTGCTGCGCCAGCCCGCCTCCGCCATGGGCCAAGGCTTGCTCTGGCCCTTGGCCGAAGGGCATTACGTACCCGCCGGCAATGCCATATGGCAGGCTTTCCTGCTGGAGCAGGGCGCGCTCAATACCACCCAGGACCTGAGCCTGCCGTTATGGGGCATGGATCATGGCGCCTTTACGCTTAACTGGCTGTTGACCAACCCCTACAACAACCGCCTCCAATGGCAGGCGGACGGCAAAGGCCTGGCGCTGTCCCTGGCCCATGAGTTCACCACGCTGGATCCCAGCGCACCGATGACGTTACGCCTGCACCTGGGCGACGCCAACCCCTTGGCCGGGGCCATGCGCTACCGCCAGTGGCTGGTAGAGCAGGGCAAATATGAGCCGTTGGCGGACAAGCTGCGCCAGACCCCCGAGGCCGAAAAACTGGTGGGTGCCAGCCATGCCTACCTGTGGGGCAATGACCTGCTGGCGCTGGACGATGTGCGTGATTGGCCGAAGTTGGTCGAGCGGCTGCGCGGTCATGCGCTTGCTGCCCTGTTGGATAAGGAAGCGGCCAAGGTGCTGGCGCAGACCACGGCGTTGAGTCGTTATGAGCAGGCGGCGCTGTTGCGTGGCCTTAACGCCGCAATCAACAAGCAGGCGCGCCAGGCGTGGCAAGTCGAGGAGCCGGACATGACGCGACTCGCCGCCCGCTATGGTGAACTGCGCCAGGAGCTGGCGACAGCATTCGCCGGAGCCTTGGGCGGCAGCCCTGAAACCTGGGGCAGCAAGACTATCCAAGGCCTGCGCGATGCCGCCCTGCCTCGTCTGCTGTTGACCCTGGGCGAAGGCTGGGAAGGCGGCCTCTGGCATCCCGAAGCGATTCGCGCAGGTGTCGACGCGGGATTCCTGATCGCGCCCTACGATTCCTACGAAACCGCTTTGTCCGCGGCCGAGAACCCGGACTGGACTACGGCCCACCAGGGCGACCAGGCTTACCGCAACTGCGCAATCATGCTCAAGGACGGCAAGTTGAAAACCGGCTTCCAGCAGTCCGGCCACTACACCGACCCCCGCTGCGTGCGGCCGTTACTGGAGGCGCGGGTGCGGGCCGTGCAGGCCAAGGCCGGCTTCAACGCCTGGTTCCTCGACGCCTATGCCACCGGCATGCTGTTCGACAGCTACCGGGACGGCGCGTCCATGACCCAGGCGCAAAACGCCGCGGGCAATATCGATGCGTCCCGCTGGCTCAACAGCGTGCTCAAGGTACCGGCCGGCTCCGAAGACGGCAACGCCACTACTGCCCAGGGCATTCTGTTTGCCCACGGTATGCAGACGCCGGTCATAGGCTGGGGAGATCGGCAGATGACCCAGGACAAGCAGTCGCCCCACTACCTGGGCAACTGGTTCCCGCCGGAACAACCGACAACGTTCTTCAAGCCGGTGCCGTTGAAAGAACCGTTTCGCACGCTGTATTTCGAGCCGAGCATGCGCCTGCCCTTGTACCAGGCGGTGTTCCACGGTTCAGTGATCACCACCCATCACTGGATGTTCGATAACCTCAAGTTGAGCAATGTGCGGGTTGAGAACGAGTTGACCCAACTGCTCTATAACGTGCCGCCGTTGTATCACCTGAGTGCTGCAACGCTTAAAGAGCGCTTGCCGCTGATTCAACGCCAGGACCGGTTTTTCCGACCGCTGCATCAACGCTTGGCGACCCAGGCGATGACGGATTTTCGCTGGCTGACAGCGGACAAACAGCTGCAGCAAACCACCTTTACCGATGGGACGCGGTTGGTGGCGAATTTTTCGGCCATGGAAAAAGAAGGGTATGCCGGGCGCAGTGTCACAGCGCTGGTGGAAGGTGAAAAACCGGCGGTGTATCAGGTAGATCAGCAACGCCATTGAGACCATCGGGAGCAAGCTCCCTCCCACATTTAAATGTGGGAGGGGCGGTGCGACGGTTCGACTTGCCCCCGATAGCGTCAGACCAGGCAATAAATCACTTAAGACCGTCGCCACACACTCGCCAACCAAGGCTGCTGCTCACGAGGCAACCCGGCCGGGCGGTAGTAATGCTCCAGCTCTTCAAACCCCGCCTCAGCCAGCAATGCCCGCCATGCCTCCAGGTCGTGATAGGACCCATACCGCGGCCCATTCCAACCTTCCTGGTTGTCACCCCTGGGGTTGGAACTGAACAACACGCCGCCGGGCTTCAGCGTGCCATGCAGTTGCTTGAGAACCCGTGGCAGTTCCTGCTTGGGAATATGAAACAGCACCGCGTTGGCAAACACCCCATCGAAGCGTTGGGCGGGCAGGTCCAGCTTGAGAAAATCCTGCTGCAACACTTCGCAGCCACTGTCGTCCCGCGCCATCTGCGCGAAACGCTCGGAGCCATCCAGCCCCACGGCGATATGCCCCATGCGCGTAAAAGTCTGCAAATCCCGCCCCGGCCCGCAGCCGAAATCAAGTACGGTAAACGGCGGCGTGCCCTGGATATGCCGCAGCAGCGCGTCGATGTTCTGGCTCACATCGTGATCGCGGGTGCCTTCGCGGAAGTCTTCGGCCACCTTGTTGTAATGGCCGAGGGTGGTGGCGGTGATCTGGTTGAGGTCGTCGGGTTCGAGTTTCATGACATGGCGCACGGCTGCGGCTGAGGTTGGTGAACTATACCTCAGCGCTTGTTCAACACCCGCGCCAATCGATCACCACCCAACTGGATCACCGCCACCAGGACCACCAACAGCACAATCACCGTCAGCATGATCTGCGTATCGAAGCGCTGGTAGCCATAACGATAGGCAATGTCGCCCAAGCCACCGGCGCCAATTGCCCCGGCCATCGCCGATGAGTTGATCATGGTCACCAGGGTGATGGTGAAGCCGCCGACGATCCCCGGCAGCGCTTCCGGCAACAGCACGTGCCAGATGATGTGCCAGCGTCGGCAACCCATGGCCTGCGCGGCTTCGATCAGGCCGTGGTCGACTTCGCGCAGGCTGACTTCGGCGATGCGTGCAAAGAACGGCGTGGCGGCGATAGTCAGCGGCACCACGGCTGCCCACACGCCATAGGTGGTGCCGACGATCAGCCGGGTAAAGGGGATCAGCGCCACCATCAGAATCAGGAACGGAATGGAGCGGAACAAGTTCACGAACGCCCCCAGCACGCGGTTCAGGGCTGGCGCCTGATAGATGCCGCCCTTGTCGCTGGTGACCAGGAACACCGCCAGGGGAATCCCTACCAGCAAGGCGATCAGCGATGACACGCCGACCATTAACAGAGTGTCGATGGCGCCCTGCACTAAACGATCAAACCACATAACCCAGCACCTCCACCTGTTGCGCCCAATTGCTGGCGCGGTTGCGCAGTTCTTCGGCGTTGTGCGGCGAGCCATTCACCGCCAGCAGCAATTGCCCCAGGGCGTGCCCCTGGATGCGCTCCACGCCGCCTTGCAACAAGCGCACGCGCCCGCCGAGGGCGCTGAACAGAGCGGCGAGGTCCGGCTCATCACTATCGCTGCCTGTGAACTGCAAGCGCAGCACCAGCGCCGCGCCCGCCGAGGATTGTGTGGGTTGCAGGCGGCTTTGTAATTCAGGCGGCAAGCCGTGTTGCAGCGGTGCGAGCAGGGTCTTGCTGACCTCATGCATGGGGTTGCCGAACACTTGCCACACCGGCCCTTGCTCGACGATTCGCCCGTGTTCCAGCACCACCACGCGGTCGCAGATTTCGCGGATTACCGCCATCTCGTGGGTGATCAGCACGATGGTCAGGCCCAGGCGTTGGTTGATCTCGCGCAGCAGGCCGAGGATCGATTGGGTGGTTTCCGGGTCGAGGGCCGAGGTGGCTTCGTCGCACAGCAGAATCTCGGGGTCGTGCACCAGCGCGCGGGCAATGCCAACGCGCTGTTTTTGCCCGCCAGAGAGCTGCGCCGGATAGGCGGTGTGCTTGTCCTGCAAACCCACCAGTTCCAACAGCTCACGCACCTTTTGCTCACGTTGGGGCTTGGGTACGCCGGCAACCTTGAGCGGCAACTCGACGTTCTGCCACACGGTCTTGGCCGACATCAGGTTGAAGTGCTGGAAGATCATGCCGATGCGCCGCCGCAGCGCCACCAGGTGGTCTTCGTCGAAGCCGCCGATGTCGACTTGATCAATCAGCACCCGCCCACTGCTGGGTTGCTCCAGGCGGTTGATGGTGCGGATCAGCGATGACTTGCCGGCGCCGCTGCGGCCGATGATGCCGAACACTTCGCCACGCTGGATCGCCAGGTCGATGCCTTGCAGGGCGTGTACCGTGCCGTCGTAGGTCTTGCCCAGGTTGATAAAACGCACATGGGCACGGTTGAGGTCCGGATGCAGTTCAGTCTGCTCGGCGTCCCTGGGCGCATGGCCCAGGTCACGCAGTTGGGCGTTGGCGGCGGTCATTTTTTATCTTCCCAACCGACTTGGTAGAGCTTGCCGAGGGATTTATCCAGCGCCGCACGCACCACTGGCGAGTGCTGGTAGATGTCGACGAACTTGATTACCCGAGGGTCGGTTTTGCTCTTGGGTTGGATGACGAACTGGATCACGTATTCCGGATGGTCGAGGCCGTCAAATAGCAGCGCCGACTCTGCATCGAAGGTCTTTGACAGGCGGATATACGCGGGATATCCCTGCACCAGGTCGGCATCGTCATAGGCGCGCACCAGTTGTACGGCTTCCACTTGCAGGATCTTGATCTTCTTCGGGTTGCTGACGATATCTTCTTCGGTGGCCTTGTAGCCCACCCCCGGCTTGAGCGTGATCAACCCGGCCTTGGCCAGCAGTTGCAGGCCGCGCCCGCTGTTGATCGGGTCGTTGGCAATCGCCACGCTGGCGCCCTCGGGCAGATCGTTAATGCTTTTGTACTTTTTCGAGTACAGCCCGATGTTATTGATGATGCCCGGCGCATAGGGCACCAGGTCAAAGCCGGCGGCGGCCTTGGCGTTTTCCAGGAAGGGGATGTGCTGGAAGTAGTTCACGTCGATATCGCCTGCCGCCAGGCTGACGTTGGGAGCGATCCAGTCGGTGAACTCCACCAGCTCGACTTTCAGGCCTTGTTTGCCGGCCTCTTCTACGGCCGCTTCCAGGGGAATGGCGAAGGCGGCGGTGGTGCCGATTTTCAGTGGCGCATCGGCGCCGAATACTACCGAGCTGAACAACCCGAAGGCCAGGGCCAGTGCTTTGACTGGGTGGGTGAGCAGTATCTTTTTCATAATCAATTTCCAGTCATAAGATATTGGTACAAACAATGGAGATCCAATGTGGGAGGGGCTTGCCCCCGATAGCGGTGTGTCAGCAAACCAATCCGGTGACTGATCCACCGCAATCGGGGGCAAGCCCCCTCCCACATGTTTGATCAGTGGCGGTAGGTGGCGCCGGTGTGTTGTTCGGGTAGTCGAGCGGCGCCGTGGAAAACCTTTTCCCGCAACGTGCCCTGCTCATAGGCGGTTTTGTACGAGCCACGTCGTTGTAATTCCGGTATCACCAAGTCGATGAAATCCACATAGCTCTCCGGCGTGACAATGCGTGTCAGGTTGAAACCATCCAGTCCGGTTTCGCTGATCCAGGATTCCAGTTCATCCGCCACCTGTTCAGGCGAGCCCACCAAGGTGATATAGCGCCCACCCAGGGCGTGCTGGTCGAGCAATTTGCGCCGGGTCCAGTCGTTGTTTTGCAGGTTCTTGGTGGCCGACTGGATTGCGTTGCTCTTTACGTACTGGATGGGCTCGTCCAGTTCGTATTGGGAGAAATCAATCGCCGTCGAGGCCGAGAAATGCGCCACGCCGGCTTCCGCGCTGGCGTAGCTGAGGTACTCGGCATGCTTGCGCCAGGCCAGCTCTTCGGTGGCGCCCACGATCACATTGAGGCCCATGAACACCTTAATATCGTCCGGGTTGCGCCCCGCCTCCACCGCGCTGGCGCGCACCTTATCCACCTGAGTTTTGGTCGAGGCCTTGTTCTGCCCGCTGATAAACACGCACTCGGCATGCCGCCCGGCGAACAACAAACCACGCTCGGAACTGCCGGCCTGAAACAGCACCGGCGTACGCTGCGGCGACGGCTCGCAGAGGTGATAACCCTCTACCTGATAGAACTCGCCGTGGTGCTCCACCTTGTGCACCTTGCCCGGTTGCGCATACACCCGCGCCTGTGGATCGTTGAGCACCGCATCGTCTTCCCAACTGCCCTCCCAGAGTTTGTACAGCACTTCCAGGTACTCATCGGCCTGGTCGTAGCGCCGGTCATGCTCGACCTGTTCGTTGAGGCCCATGGCCTTGGCAGCGCTGTCGAGGTAGCCGGTGACGATGTTCCAGCCGACCCGGCCACGGCTCAGGTGATCCAGCGTGGACATGCGTCGGGCGAACAGATAAGGCGGCTCGTAGGTGAGGTTGGCGGTCAGGCCAAAACCCAGGTTGCGGGTGACGGCGGCCATGGCCGAGACCAGCAGCAACGGGTCGTTGACCGGCAGTTGGATCGACTCCTTGAGCGGCACGTCAATCGAGTTCTGATACACGTCGTAGACACCGACGATGTCGGCGATAAACAAACCATCGAACAACCCGCGTTCGAGGATCTGCGCCAGCTCGGTCCAGTATTCGAGGGTCTTGTACTGGGTCGAGTTGTCCCGTGGGTGAGTCCACAGGCCGTGGTTGATATGCCCGATGCAGTTCATGTTGAAGGCATTGAGCAGGATCTTCTTTTTGCTCATCAGATGGTCCCCCGCAGCGGCGGGTTTTCATCGTTGAGGTAGTAGTTGCCCACGGCGTGGTACTTCCAGCGCACCGGGTCGTGCAGGGTGTGCACCCGGGCGTTGCGCCAGTGGCGGTCCAGGCCATGTTCAGCGAGCGTCGCCTGGCTGCCGGCCAGTTCGAACAAGGTGCTGCCGGCCGCCAGGGAGATCTCGGTGCTCAAGGCGCGCACTTCGGCCACGGCAATGGAAGCAGCGGCGACGGTCTGGGCATTGCTGTCAGCCTGGGCGCGGTCGAGGAATTCCCCAGAGCGCTCCAGCAAGGCCTCGGCAGCGTGCAACCGAATACTCAAGTGGCCGAAGCTTTTGAGGGTCAGCGGGTCTTCGGTGGCTTTGTCGTTGCCGGAATCGATCCAGGGACGGGTCTTGGTGCGCACAAAGTGCAAGGCATCTTCAAAGGCGGCGCGGGCAATGCCGGTGTCGATGGCCGCGTGGAGGATCTGCGCCAGCGGGCCGACGGTGGTCGGGCGTTCGAAGGCGCTCTGGAACGGGATCACGTCCTGTGCCGCTACCCATACGTTATCGAATACCACCGAGCCGCTGCCGGTGGTGCGCTGGCCGAAGCCGCTCCAGTCGTCGATTACCGTCAGGCCCGCGCTGTCGCGGGGCACGAAGGCCAGCTGCTGGATGCCATTTTCATCCACCACCGAGGTGGGGATGCGTTGCGCATAGATGGCTCCAGTGGCGTAGAACTTGCGCCCGTTGATGCGAAAACCATCGCCGTCGCGGGTGAGGCTGGTCACGCGGTCATGGGCGGTCTTGGTGCCCAGCTCTGCCAAGGCATTGCCAAAGCGCTGGCCGGCCAGTACCTCGGCGTACAGGCGCTGCTGTTGTTCGAGGCTGCCGTTTACGCGCAGTACTTCGAGGGCGTAGAAATGGTTCTGCGGGATCTGGCCCAAGGAGCCATCGGCCTGGGCAATCAGCGCGATGACCTTGGCCAGGGTGACGTTGGACACGCCCGCGCCGCCGTAGGCCTTGGGCACGCTGATGCCCCACAGGCCGGAGCGGGAAAACACGTCCAGTTCGGGCAATGGCAGGCGCCGTTCACGGTCGCGTTGGGCGCTGTCGCGGCGCAAGTCATCAGCGAGGTCGCTGGCGACAATAAGGGCGTGTTCGTCGCTGGTGATAACCGCGACGTGGTGAGAAAGGGTCATGAGTTTCTCCAGAAGCTCGTGGAAAAAGTGTTCTGGTCGGTTAAATCCAGGAGTGACGCGCCGGTAAAGTGCCGTTCAAGCGATAGGCGCCGATAGCGTGGTACTTCCAGCGCACCGGGTCGTGCAGGGTGTGCACCCGGGCGTTGCGCCAGTGACGGTCGAGGTTGAATTCGGCGAGGGTGGCGCGGCTGCCGGCCAGTTCGAAGAGCTTCTCGGTGACCAGCAATGACACTTCAGTGGTCAGCACTTTCGCTTCGGCCACCGCGATTGACGCACGCGCGGCAGATTGCGCGGTGATTGGCGCGGCGCTGACGTCGTCGAGCACCTGGCCCGCCTTGCGCAGCAGCGCTTCGGCGGCGTGCAGTTCGATCTTCAATCTGCCGATATCGGCGATCACATACAGGTCGTCGCTGGCCCGTTCGACCTTGGCGTCGATCCAGGGGCGCGAACGCTCACGCACGAAGGCGATGGTGTCGTCCAGGGCCCCACGGGCGATGCCGGCGTCGATGGCGGCCTGGATCAACTGCGACACGGCACCCTGGATGTTCGGGCTTTCGCCCAGGCGCCAGTTGTCGATAACCAGCTCCGGATCCACCGGCACCCGGTCGAGCAGCACGGTGCCGCTGGCGGTGGTGCGTTGGCCAAAACCCGACCAGTCATCGATGATGCGCAGCCCTTCGCTGCCGCGCCTTATGAACGCCATGACTTGCTTGCCGTCATCGTTCAGCGCCTTGATCGCGACCCAGTGGGCAAACAGCGCGCCAGTGGAGTAGAACTTCTGGCCGCTGACCACCAACCCGTTACCTTCGGCCGTGAGGCGCGCCTTGAGCTCCAGGGTGTTTTTGGTGCCGCGTTCCGGGCCGCCGTTGCCGATGCGCCAGCCGTCGAGCACGCTCTGGAACAGCTGCTTTTTCTGGCGCTCGGTGGCGGTGTTCTGCAACACCTGCAGGATGCCGAAATGGTTCTGCGGAATCTGCCCGAGGGCCGGGTCGGCCGCGCTGATGATCGCGAACACTTCGGCCAGGGTCACGAACGACACCTGCGGGCCACCGTATTCGCGGGGAATAGAAATACTGCCCAAGCCGCTGCGGGTGAATTGTTCGAGCTGTGCCCACGGCAGTTTGCGTTGCTGGTCGCGCTTGGCGGCCTGCAAGCGTGCAGCCTGGGCCAGCTCGTGGGCGGCGCTCAGCGCCTGGGCGTCGTCGCGCAGCACCGTGGCTGGGAACAGCAGGGGGGCTACGTCCAGATCACTCTGGGTGGGTGTTAGAGCCAAGTTAGACATCAGCGCCGCTCCTTGGCTGCACGCAATGCCCTGGCGTTATGCACCGGGGTAATTCTGACCATACCGACCTCGCATTCAATGAAATAAAAACTGAAAAATCAGGAATGTCCGGTGGTCCGGTGCATATACCCTAAGCGTGTTAATTCGTTAAATAAACTAACTTTTAGGAATATGCATAGAAGGGCTGTCACCCCGGTTCACAAGGTGAGCCGAAACGACGCGGTTGATAGCCTGGCGCGGGGGAGGCAGACCGGGTCGGTGCTGCCGATGCACAGGCGGCGATACGCAAAGTGCGGGCGGGTGCCCAGCGGGAATTATTACCGACGCGATCAAGGATGCAGTAGGTGACGTCTAACCGGCAGTCGTCGCCCGCTTCGATAATCACCTGGGAGGGCACCCACACCTGTACCGCCAGACCTACGTTCCTGGCTTGGATTTTCGGCAGGTCCAGACGTACGTCACCCCAGCGCAGGGTAATGGCATCGCCGCTGCTCATGTTCAAGTAAGGCTCGATCGTCAGCGGAATGCCGCGTCGTACCTGGCAGCTGTTGACGCCATAGCGGCGGATGGTTTCAGGCAGGCCCACGGGGGCGAGGTTCTGGTTTTCATCACCCCTTTCGTGGTTCAGAAGAGACGAGGGCAGGCCGCCGGGGTAGTTGGTCTTGACCCGCACCAGGGTCGCGGCCGAGCGCATGGGCCCATGGCCGATCTGCAGGACCTGGTAATGGACGCGCGCGGGGCCGTCCTGCACAAAGCTCTCCGGTACCCACAGGTGGGTGAACGTGCCGATCTTGCCAGCGGTCACCTTGCGCGAGGCGGCGAAGCAGTTGTTCCAGAACAGTTCGATCAGGTCGCCTTCTTCCATGCCTGGGTAGGGTGAAATATCGACTTGCAAGTGCGTAGAGGCCAGGGCGCTGATGCCGCTTCCAATCGCTTGGGGCAACTTGGGGGCAGTGAGCGTGGCCGGGGTTTGGGTGTGTGTCATCAGTAATCTCCTTGATGCAGCCAGCAGCAATCGTTCCGAGCCCCCGGCGCACAGGCGCAAGGCGGTTCGAAAGGAACGATTCAGTCAGTAGCCGGGATAGGATCCAATCCTCAAGGCGCTAGATAAGAGGGTTGGCCGCAGAGCGTCAATGGAGGCAAAAGGCTAAACGGCGGGTTTGAAGATATTCAGAAGGGTCTGACGGGGAGGGGGATTTTAAGCTCGTTACGGCGGGGTATTTTAAGCGCTGGAACGGTAACCCGTTGTAGGAGCGAGCTTGCTTGCGAGGAACGTCAACGATAACGCGGTGAATCAGATTGACCGAGTTGCCTGGGCGTTTTTCACGAGCAAGCTCGCTCCTACAGGGGGTGGGTCAATGGGCGAGGAATTTGCTGAGAAACTGTCTGGTTCGCTCTTCCTTGGGGTTGGCGAACAACGCCTTGGCTTCGCCCTGTTCGACGATCACGCCCTTGTCGAAAAAAATCACCCGGTTGGCCACATCCCGGGCAAAGCTCATCTCGTGGGTAACGATGACCATGGTGCGGTTTTCTTCGGCCAGGCTGCGGATGGTCGCCAGCACTTCGCCCACCAGTTCCGGGTCAAGGGCCGAGGTGGGCTCGTCGAACAGAATCACCTCCGGCTCCATGGCCAGCGCCCTGGCGATCGCCACGCGCTGTTGCTGGCCGCCGGACAACCGCCGTGGATAGGACGCTTCCTTGCCTGCCAGGCCGACCCTGGCCAGTAGCTTGCGCCCCAGCTCGGTCGCCGCTTCCCGCGGCATCTTCTTGACCACGATCGGCCCTTCGATGACGTTTTCCAGCGCGGTGCGGTGCGGGAACAGGTTGAAGTTCTGGAACACGAAGCCCACATGCTGGCGCAGGCGCCGCACCAAGCCCTGTTGCTGGTTAAGCGGCTTGCTGCCGTCGATCTCGATGTCACCGACCTTGATGCGGCCGCTGGTGGGTTCTTCGAGGAAATTCAGGCAGCGCAGGAAGGTGGTCTTGCCGGAACCGCTGGGACCAATGATGGCGACTACTTCGCCTTCCTTGACCTCAAGGTCGATGCCGTTGAGCACCACCTGGCCGTTGAATTGCTTGGTCAGTTTTTCAACCACGATCATGCTTCAAGACTCCAGGTCATGCCGGTTGACCCGGTCTTCCAGACGGTTTTGCAGATGCGCCAGGATACTTGCCAGGATCCAGTAGATCAGGGCCGCGGACAGATACATGGTGAAAATTTCGAAGGTACGCGCCGACACCAGTTGGGCCTGGCGGAACAGCTCTGGCACTTGGATGGTGGCGGCCAGCGCAGTGTCCTTGACCAGCGAGATAAAGCTGTTGCCCAGGGGCGGCAGGGCTGTACGCATGGCCTGTGGCAGGATGGCCCGGCGCAGGGTCTGCGCACGGGTCATGCCGATACTGGCAGCGGCTTCCCACTGGCCACGCTCGATGGAGGCGATGGCGGCCCGCAGGATTTCACAGGCGTAGGCGGCCATGTTCAGCGAAAAGCCGATCATGGCCGCCGGGATCGGATCCAGCTCGATGCCCACTTGCGGCAACCCGTAGTAGATCAGGAACAGCTGCACCAGCAACGGCGTGCCGCGAAAGAACGACACGTAGACCCTGGCCGTCCAGCTGAGCAATTTGAAGCGCGACAGGCGCATCAGCGCCAGGCCGAAGCCCAGCAGCAAGCCGAAAAACATCCCGCCAAGGCTGAGGATTACCGTGTAGTACGCGCCCTTGAGCAGAAAGGGCGCGGAGTCCAGCGCGAGTTGGAAACCTGCTTCCATTATTGAGTGACGTCAGCGTTGAAGTACTTCTCGGACAGCTTCTTCAAGGTGCCGTCGGCGCGCAGTTTGTCGAGGGCCGTGTTCACCGCGTCGAGCAGTTCAGGCTCGCCTTTGCGCAGGGCAATCCCCGACTCCTGGCGTGAGAAGGCGTTGCCGGCTGCGGCGGTGTCCTTGGCTTTCTTGGCGTATTCCAGGGCGGCCAGGCGGTCGATCAGGATCGCGTCGATACGGCCGATGCGCAGGTCCTGGAACTTGGTCGGGTCATCGTTATAGGTCTTGATAATGGCTTTAGGCTGGTTGTCCTTGAGCCATTGTTCGTAGTTGGTGCCCAGGCCTACGCCGACTTTTTTGCCGGCCAGGTCGTCGGCAGTCTTGATGGTGTCGACGTTCTTCGCCAGGGTCAGCGCCTGGATACCGGAAACGGTATAGGGCTTGGAGAAGTCGTACTTCTTCTTGCGCTCTTCGGAGATGGTCACTTGGTTGACCACGGCGTCCAGGCGCTTGGATTCCAGGGCGGCGAGGATGCCGTCCCATGGCGTCGCTTGCAGCTTGACCTTGACGCCCAACTCTTTGGCCAGGGCTTCGGACAACTCCACCTCGAACCCGCTGAGCTTGCCGCTTTCATCGACGAAGCTGAAGGGCGGGTAGGTGCCTTCCAGGCCGATCTTGATCTCGCCGGCCTTCTTGATGTTGCCCAACTGCTCGCCGGCAACCGCCTGGCCCAGCCAGCCAGCGCCAAGCGCCAGGCCCAATGTGCCAACCAGCAGCGTGCGACGCAATACAGAAATAGTCATGGAGAGCCCCTGTGTTTTTATGGTGAGCGAAGCAGGTGACGCGGTAGTCGTATCCTGCCTTAAAGCGCGGTGCGCGTCTTCGCCTGCGGCGCGATGATAAAGCGGGTTTTTAAGACTTGAAAATAATAAAAAATTAATTTCATATGCTATTTTTGACTATGAAGACTATCCAATGTGGGAGGGGGCTTGCCCCCGATAGCGGTGTATCAGTCATCTCATCTGTACCTGACACTCCGCCATCGGGGGCAAGCCCTCTCCCACATTTTGGTCTGTGTCCATTTAGTTGAAGGCTGAATTGTAGGCAAACAACGCCGGCGCCCCACCGGTATGCAGGAAAATGATTGGCCCTTCTTCAAGGCGCTGACGCCCGATGCCGTCCAGCAACCCGGCCATGGCCTTGCCGGTATACACCGGGTCCAGCAGCAGACCTTCCTGTCTGGCTAAAAGTTTGATCGCGGATAGAGTGCCGGCGTTTGGCTCGCCATAACAGGGGCCGAAATACTCGTCCCACAGGATCACTTTGAAGGCTTCGGGCAGATTCATGCCGAGCAACTCGGCGGTGCGTTCGGCCAGGCCCTGCACCTTGGGGAACTGCGCTTCTTCGGTGCGCGACACCGTAATGCCGATCACCGGCAACTGCGGCTGCACTTCGCTCAACGCCAAGGCCAGGCCACTGTGGGTACCGGCGCTGCCTGAGGCGAGCACCACGGCGGCGAATTCAATTCCACTTTCTTCAATCTGCGCAGCCAACTCCAGCCCGGCACGCACATAGCCCAAGGCGCCGAGGGCATTGGAGCCGCCGATCGGCACCAGGTACGGTTTCTTGCCATTGCTGCGCAGGCGGTCGGCGAGGGCGATGAGCTGGTCGTCGGCGTTGTCGAGGTTTTCCACCAATTCCACTTTGGCGTCGAACAGGTCCAGCAGCAGGCGGTTGCCATTGCCCAGGTAGTTGAGGTTTTCGGTGCCGGTGGGGTTTTCCAGCAGGGCGACGCAACCCAGACCAAGCTTGGCAGCCAGCGCGGCGGTCTGGCGTACGTGATTGGATTGAATGGCGCCGGCGGTGACCAGGGTGTCTGCGCCCTGGGCGATGGCGTCGGCTGCCAGGTATTCGAGTTTGCGCAGCTTGTTGCCGCCCATGGCCAACGGTGTGGTGTCATCGCGTTTGACGTAGATGTCCCTGCCCAGCCAGGCCGACAGCCGCTCGAGCTTTTCCAAAGCGGTAGCACCGCCCAGCAGTTCCAGACGGTTAAAACGGTCAAGCTGTTGTTTGATCATGGCTACGCACGGTGACTGAGTGATGTGGGGGACTATAGGCAGGCACTTTTCATCGGGCAACCGCCAATTGCTTATGAACAATAGTTCTTAGTCTCATACCATTGGTTCTTAAGCGCCGCCAGGTCCATACCGTAAAGTGATGGCCATTTCGTCAGGAGTGAATACCGTGAGTGAGCGTTCCAGTCATTGGCAATTGCAGACCATCGTCAGCCAGCTGCGCGGCGCCCGCGACCAGTGGCGAACGCGCAACGGGCGCTTGAGTGGCGAGCATGGTGGCCGTGAGTTGCCGTCCCGCGAGGCAGTGGCGCAGATCCTTGAAGCCTTGTGCGGTGCGCTGTTCCCCATGCGCCTGGGCCCGGTGGACCTGCGCGAGGAAAGCGAAGATTTTTATGTAGGGCACACTCTCGACGTGGCGCTCAATGCCTTGCTTGCCCAGGCGCGCCTGGAGTTGCGCTACGCCGCACGCCAGGTCGGTGAGGATGCTGGTGAAGTCGATGCCCTGGCCATTCGCCTGATCCAGGATTTCGCCCTGGCGCTGCCGTCCCTGCGCAGCCTGTTGGACACCGACGTACTCGCCGCCTACCACGGCGATCCGGCCGCGCGCAGTGTGGATGAAGTGCTGCTGTGCTACCCGGGCATCCTGGCGGTTATTCACCATCGCCTGGCTCATCATCTATACCGGGCCGGTTTGCCGCTGCTGGCGCGAATCAGCGCGGAAATCGCCCACTCGGCGACCGGCATCGATATCCACCCCGGTGCGCAGATCGGCCCGAGCTTCTTTATCGACCACGGCACGGGCGTGGTGATTGGCGAGACCGCGATCATCGGCGAGCGGGTGCGCATCTACCAGGCCGTGACACTGGGCGCCAAGCGCTTCCCGGCGGACGAAGATGGGCAGTTGCAGAAAGGCCATCCACGGCACCCGATCGTTGAGGATGACGTGGTGATTTATGCCGGGGCGACGATCCTGGGGCGGATTACCATCGGCAAGGGTTCGACCATTGGCGGTAATGTGTGGCTGACCCGCAGCGTGCCGGCGGGGGCGAATATCACCCAGGCGAACTTGCAGCATGATGATGGGGCGCAGAAGTAACCGCGCACTCAGGCACTACACAAAACCAATGTGGGAGGGGGCTTGCTCCCGATAGAGGTGGATCAATCAGCTTATCTGTAGCTGACCCACCGTAATCGGGAGCAAGCCCCCTCCCACATTGTTTAATCGCATGTTCAAATTCACATGTCATCACTGAACGATTTGTCATTTAGATCCGTCATACCAATCCTTGAGCTAGTGTAGAAATCACCTACCATTCGGCCCTGCAATTAGTCCCAGACCGCCTATTCATGTTTAACTTGAATGTTCGTTCAAGTTAAACCGGTGGTTCGCTGCCCGCTCACAACAGGAGGCTTACCTTTGCTGAGTCCGTTATTTACAGCCACATCCCACACCCCAGGGGTGCATCGTTAATGAGTGCATCGTCCACCCCATCCAGCGGCCTGGTGCGCATGAATGCGCCCGTTTTCTACTTTGCCGCGACTTTTATCCTGCTGTTTGGCATTACCGTCATCGCTATCCCGCAACAGGCCGGCGCCTGGCTGCTGGCGGCGCAAAACTGGGCGGCCAATACGGTCGGCTGGTACTACATGCTGGCGATGACCCTGTATCTGGTCTTCGTGGTGGTCACCGCGCTATCGGGCTACGGCAAGATAAAACTCGGTGCCGACCACGACGAGCCCGAATTCAGTTACCTGTCCTGGGCCGGCATGCTGTTCGCCGCCGGGATCAGCATCACGCTCTTCTTTTTCTGCGTCTCGGAGCCGTTGACCCACTTGGTGCAACCGCCCCAAGGCGAAGCGATGAACGCCGATGCGGCGCGCCAGGCCATGCAGGTGCTGTTCCTGCACTGGGGCCTGCACGGCTGGGGCGTGTTCGCGTTTGTCGGCATGGCCCTGGCGTATTTCGCCTATCGGCATAACCTGCCTTTGGCATTGCGTTCGGCGCTATACCCGCTGATCGGCAAGCGCATCAATGGTCCCATCGGTTACGCGGTGGATGGTTTCGGCATCATCGCCACGGTGTTCGGCCTGGGCGCCGACATGGGCTTTGGCGTGCTGCACCTCAACTCCGGCCTGGACTACCTGTTTGGCATTGCCCACACCCAGTGGATCCAGGTGGGCCTGATCACCCTGATGATGGGCGCGGCGATCATTGTTGCCGTGGCCGGTGTCGACAAAGGTGTGCGGGTGATGTCCGACATCAACATGCTGCTGGCCTGTGCGCTGCTGCTGTTCGTGTTGTTTGCCGGGCCTACCCAGCACCTGCTCAACACCCTGATCCAGAACATCGGTGACTACCTGGGCGCATTGCCCACCAAGAGTTTCGATGTGTATGCCTACGACAAGCCGAGCGACTGGCTGGGCGGCTGGACCGTGTTCTACTGGGCCTGGTGGATCGCATGGTCGCCATTCGTGGGCCTGTTCATCGCACGTATTTCCCGTGGTCGCACCATCCGTGAATTCGTGTTCGGCGTGTTGTTGATCCCGCTGGGCTTCACCCTGGCGTGGATGTCGATCTTCGGTAACAGCGCCATCGACCAGGTGCTCAACCATGGCATGGCGGCGCTCGGTCAGTCGGCCATCGATGATCCGTCGATGAGCCTCTACCTGCTGCTGGAAACCTACCCGTGGAGCAAGACCGTCATCGCGGTCACGGTGTTTATCAGCTTCGTGTTCTTCGTGACCTCGGCGGACTCCGGCACTGTGGTGCTGTCTACCCTGTCGTCCAAAGGCGGCAACGCCGATGAAGACGGGCCGAAGTGGCTGCGGGTGTTCTGGGGCGCGATGACCGCGCTGGTCACCAGTGCCTTGCTGTTTGCCGGCAGCATCGATTCGCTCAAGTCAGCGGTGGTACTGACCTCGCTGCCGTTCTCGCTGATCCTGCTGCTGATGATGTGGGGGCTGCACAAGGCGTTCTATCTGGAGTCGCAGAAGCAGATCGCCCAGCTGCATTCGCTGGCGCCAATTTCGGCTTCGCGCAAAGGCCGTGGCGGTTGGCGCCAGCGCCTGAGCCAGGCCGTGCACTTCCCGTCGCGCGATGAGGTGTATCGCTTTCTCGAATCGACGGTGCGCCCGGCCATCGAGGAAGTGACGGCGGTGTTTGTCGAGAAGGGCCTGAATGTGGTCACTCAGCCAGACCCCTCCAACGACAGCGTCAGCCTGGAAATCGGGCATGGCGAGGAGCATCCGTTTATCTACCAGGTGCAGATGCGCGGCTACTTCACGCCGTCGTTCGCCCGCGGTGGCATGGGCTCCAAAGAGATCAACAACCGCCGCTATTACCGGGCGGAAGTGCACTTGAGCGAGGGCAGCCAGGACTACGACCTGGTGGGCTACACCAAGGAACAGATCATCAACGACATCCTCGACCAGTACGAGCGGCACCTGCAGTTCCTGCATCTGGTGCGCTGAGTAATATGCGGTAAACCGTTCCTCTCAAGTAGGCCTTTGCTGTAAAAGGAAGAGGCAGACTTAAGCGATTCAGCTGCTTAAAAGGCCTGGGAATATTGATATTCCCAGGCCTTATTTGCCCCAGCTCAAGAGAGGATTCGATGACTTACATTGCTGCCGAAAACCGCTATGAATCTATTCCTTATCGCCGCGTAGGTCGCAGTGGATTGGTGCTGCCAGCACTGTCCCTGGGGCTGTGGCACAACTTTGGCGACAGCACCCCGATCGACACCCAGCGCGCCCTGCTGCGCACGGCGTTCGACCTGGGCATCAACCATTTCGACCTGGCCAACAACTACGGCCCGCCCTATGGCAGCGCCGAGATCAACTTTGGCCGCTTGCTGCGCGAAGACTTCAAGCACTATCGCGACGAATTGATCATCTCCAGCAAGGCCGGTTGGGACATGTGGCCCGGCCCGTACGGCCAGGGCGGTGGTTCGCGCAAATACGTATTGGCAAGCCTGGACCAGAGCCTGCAACGCTTGGGCGTCGACTATGTGGATATCTTCTACTCCCACCGTTTCGACCCCGACACACCCCTGGAAGAAACCGCCAGCGCCCTCGCCACCGCCGTGCAACAAGGCAAGGCGTTGTATATCGGCATCTCCTCCTACTCCGGTGTGAAGACCCGCGAAATCGCAGCCTTGCTCAACGAGTGGAAAGTGCCGCTGCTGATCCATCAGCCAGCCTACAACCTGCTCAACCGCTGGGTGGAAAAAGACCTGCTCGACACCACCGAAGAGCTCGGCGCAGGGGTGATCGCTTTCACGCCGCTGGCCCAGGGCTTGCTCACTGATAAATATCTCAACGGTGTACCGGCCGATGCGCGGGTCAACCGCCCGGGTGGCGGCTCCCTGCAAGCCCAGCACCTGTCCGAAGCCAACATCGCCCACGTGCGCGCACTGAATGAAATCGCCAAGCGCCGTGGTCAGAGCCTGGCTCAATTGGCCCTGGCGTGGACCTTACGGGATCCACGGGTGACAAGTGCGCTGATCGGTGCCAGCCGGCCGGAGCAGATCATCGAGAATGTCGGGGCGTTGCAGAACCTGAGTTTCAGTGCTGAGGAACTGGCGGAGATTGATCGGTTTGCGCAGGAAGGTGGGATCAACCTGTGGGAAAAGCCATCCACTGCTGAATAACTGACACAACGGGGTCAAAAATGTGGGAGGGGGCTTGCCCCCGATGGCGGTAGGTCAGTCACGAATAATTTGACTGAACCACCGCTATCGGGGGCAAGCCCCCTCCCACATTTGATCTCCTATGTTTCTCAAATTTGGTCTGTTGTTAGAACGGCACATCCCCAAGAATCGTCGCCCGGTGCATCACCCGTCGCTGTGGCCGGTAGTCATCCACTGCGTAATGCTGGGTCACGCGGTTATCCCAGAACGCCACGTCATTTTCCTGCCAGCGCCAGCGGAGGGTGAACTCCGGGCGTGTCGCGTGAGCAAACAGGAATTTCAAGATTGCTTCACTCTCCGCCGGCTCAAGCTCATTGAGCTTGGTGGTAAAACCATCATTCACAAACAGCGACTTACGCCCGCTCACCGGATGCGTGCGCACCACGGGGTGCGACAGCGGTGGGTTTTTCCGGCGGGTTTGTTCCCAACGCGCCAGGTCTTCGGCGCTATTGCCGAAGCGCTCCAGCGGGAAGGACTTGGTGAAGTCGTGGGTGGCGGTCAACCCAGTCAGCAGTACCTTCAATGGCTCGGACAAGGCTTCGTACGCCGCAATACCACTGGCCCACAAGGTATCGCCCCCGAACGCCGGCAATAGCTTGGCGCTGAGCACCGCGCCGAGGGCCGGCGTCGGCAGGAAGGTCACGTCGGTGTGCCACACCGCGTTGTCGCGCACGTCGGTGACGGCGGTGTCGAGGATCAGCACTTCGGGCTGTTCCGGTACGTTGGGGTAGATCGGGTGGATGTGCAGGTCGCCGAAGTGCGCCGCGAACCGCGCTTGCTGCTGCGGGGTGATTGCTTGGCCCCGGAAGAACAGCACCGAGTAGCTGAGCAGCGCCTGCTCGATGGCATCGCGATGTGCCTCGCTCAGCGGCTGGGTGATATCGACGCCACTGATCTGGGCGCCCAGGGCGGTGCTTAATGGGGTAACGGTCAGGCTGCTCAATGGAGTTCTCATCACTTAGTGTGCCTGGCCGTGCCATGGCACTAATTTACGCTGCAGGGCGCGCAGGCCCATTTCCATGGCAAAGGCGATCAGGGCGATGACCAGGATCCCCAGCACCACCACATCGGTGACCAGAAACTGCGCCGCCGACTGCACCATGAAGCCCAAGCCGCTGGTGGCTGCAATCAGCTCGGCGGCGACCAGGGTCGACCAGCCCACACCCAGGCCGATACGTACCCCGGTGAGGATGTCGGGCAAGGCGCTGGGCAGGATCACATGGCGAATCAGTTGTGCACGGGTGGCGCCCAACGACTGAGCGGCCCGCAGCTTGGCCGGGTCGACGGTACGCACGCCGGTTGCAGTGGCGATGGCAATCGGGGCGAAGATCGCCAGGTAGATCAGCAGCACCTTGGACAGCTCGCCGATGCCGCACCAGATCACGATCAGCGGCAGATAGGCCAGGGGCGGAATCGGCCGGTAGAACTCGATCAGCGGATCGAGAATGCCACGGGCGATACGGTTGGCACCGATGGCAATCCCCACCGGTACGGCGGTCAGCACCGCAAAGCCCAGGCCCAGGCCGATACGGCTGAGGCTCGCGCCCAGATGCTGCCACAAGGTGGAATCCATGTAGCCGGTGGTCGCCAGCAGCCAGCCTTTTTGCAGCACGGCGGACGGTGGCGGCAGGAACAGAGGTTCGATCAAGCCCGTGGCGGTCACCGCCCACCAGAGGGCGAGCAGGGCGACCAGAGTCAGGACGCTGATCCAACGCGTGCTCAGGCTGCGGCGTACCGGGACAGTGGCGTGCGCCACCGGCTTGCTGGCCGTGGCGGGAAGTTCGTAGCTGCTCATGCGTACACCTGCCGTTGGGAGAACACCTTGCCCAATACGTGCTCGCGGGTTTCGATAAAGCGCGGGTCGGACTTGATCGCCCGGGCCGACTCCCCGGCGGCATAGCGTTGGCCGAAATCCAGCTGCAGGCGTTCGACGATCTGGCCGGGGTTGGGTGCCAGCAGGATCAGGTCCGTGGCGAGGAACACCGCTTCTTCAATGTCATGGGTAATCAGGAATACCGGCTTGGCGGTGCGCCGCCAGACTTGCAGCAGCAGCTCCTGCATCTGTTCGCGGGTAAAGGCATCCAGGGCGCCGAAGGGCTCGTCCATCAGTAATACCCGTGGGTCTGCCGCCAAGGCACGGGCCAGGCCGACGCGTTGCTTCTGGCCACCGGAGAGTTGCCAGATGCGGCGGCTGTCGAAGCCGGCCAGGTCAACAAGGGCGAGCATTTCGCGAGCGCGGACTTCGCGCTGCGCCTTGGGCACGCCGGCCAGTTCGAGGCCGAAAGCCACATTGGCGAGCACGTCCTGCCAGGGCAGCAAGGCATCGTCCTGAAACACCACGCCGCGTTCGGCGCTGGGGCCTTTGACCGGCACACCGTCAAGGGTGATGCGCCCGGCAGACGGTTCGACGAAGCCGGCGATCAGGTTCAGCAGTGAAGTCTTGCCACTGCCGGACGGGCCGAGGGCGACCAGCAGTTGCTGGGGCCCGAGGTCCAGGGATATGTCAGACAGTACCGGTTCCGGGGCGCCTGGGTACTGTGCGCTGATGCGCTCCAGTTGTAGCAAGGCCATCGCGATCAACTCCTGAATCAGTGGGTGATGAACTGGGCGCTGACGTAAGGGGCGTAGTCCGGCAGCACGGCGTCGACCTTGCCTTGTTCCTTGAGGAACGCAGCGGTGTCGGTGACGGCCTGGATGGTCGGTGCGCCCAGCAGGGTGACCTGGTCAGCGGCCAGCGGGTAGACGTTGCCTTGCAGCAGCAAGGGGATATCGCTGGGCTTGGCGCCGGAGAGTTTCACCAGTTTGTCGACGTTGCCTGTGTCGGCGAGCCAGGCTTGTGGGTCTTTGCGGTAGGCGGCGTAGGCATCCAGGGTGACCTTGGCGAAGGCGGTGACGATTTCCGGGTGCTTCTCGGCGAAGTCTTTGCGCACAATCCAGGCATCGAAAGTCGGCGCGCCGAACTTGGCCAGCTCGCCGGAGGTGATCAGCACCTTGCCGTTTTCCTTGGCTACGCCCAGGGCGGGGTCCCACACGTAGGTGGCGTCGATATCACCGCGCTTCCAGGCGGCGATGATGGCCGGCGGGGCGAGGTTGAGGATGGTGACTTTGGCCGGGTCGATGTTCCAGTGTTTCAGCGCAGCCAGCAGGCTGTAGTGGCCGGTGGACACAAAGGGCACGGCGATCTTTTTGCCGATCAGGTCCTGGGGGCTGCTGATCCCCGAACCGTTACGCGCCACCAGCGCTTCGGCGCCGCCGATCTGGGTCGCGATGAGGAAGGTTTCTACTGGGACTTTGCGGGTTATCGCGGCGGTCAGCGGGCTGGAACCGAGGTAGCCGATCTGCACGTCGCCGGAGGCGATAGCGGCAATGATGTCGGCACCGTTATCGAATTTGCGCCAGTCGATCTTGGCATGGGTGGCTTTTTCATAGGCGCCGTCGGCTTGGGCGACTTTGGCCGGGTCGACGGTGGTCTGATAAGCAATGGTCACGTCCGCCGCCTGGGCAAACAGGCTGGCACCGGCCAGGGACAACGCGGCCAACAGGCGCAGAGGGGTCAGCAGTTTCAAGGGGAAGCTCCTCATTCAGGCGGCCGAGGGTCGGCGTGTGAGGAGACTAAATGATCTAAGAACTACAAAATAAATAACTTTTTAGAATTAGCTTATGAAGCAAATTCTGCGCATGCGAGGGACCAATGTGGGAGGGGGCTTGCTCCCGATAGCGCAATGACAGTCACTGGATGATTGACTGAAAGACCGCCATCGGGAGCAAGCCCCCTCCCACACAAGCCATCAGTTGCTGATGGCGAGGATACTGGCCTGGTACGACCCGACAAACACATCGAAATCGCCCACTTCGTTCTGCTCCAGCTCCGCCTGCTGTGCCAGCGATGTGCGGGCCTGCTCTTCGAAGCGCGCCTGCTCTTGGGCAGCCAACGGCTCACGGCGGAAATACTCGGCATGCACCTCGCTCTGATGCAGGGAGAATTGCGCAAAACTCTCCTTGCGCTCGGCCATCGCCGCCAGCACCTGGGCCGAAGGCGTCAGGGACGAATCCTTGACCTTGGCCAACTGGGCATCCAGCGCCTCGCTGTGTTCGGTGATGCCGTGACTCTCATCGAGCAGGGCGGCCAGGGGGGCAATCTTCTCCAGCAACTCGCCAGCCCACTCCTTCATGTCCACCGCCTGACCTTCGCGCTGCAATTGCAGGCCCGGACGGCGACCTTCCTTGACCACGCTGAGGAAGTTGGAGGTGGCATTGCCACATTCGTTATTGGCGAACAGCGGGCTGTCGTTCAACGCGCAATACAGCAGGAACGCGTCGAGGAAACGCGACTCCGGCAGGTCGATACCCATCGGCAGGAACGGGTTGATATCCAGGCAGCGTACTTCGATGTACTGGATACCGCGGGCCATCAGCGCCTGGATCGGCCGCTCGCCGGTGTAGGTCACGCGCTTGGGACGGATGTTGGAGTAGTACTCGTTTTCGATCTGCAGGATGTTGGTGTTGAGCTGCACCCACTCACCATCCTTGTGCGTGCCGACTTCGACGTATGGCGCGTAGGGCGTTGCCACCGCTTCGCGCAGGCTGTCGGTGTAGCTGGCCAAATCGTTGTAGCACGGCGTCAGGCCGGCCTGGGCGTTGCTCTGGTAACCCAGGTCGCTCATGCGCAGGCTGGTGGCGTAGGGCAGGTACAAGGTTTCGGCGTCGAGCACTTCCAGCTGGTGCGAACGCCCGCGCAGGAAGCCGGCGTCCAAGGCCGGCGAGGCACCGAACAGGTACATCAGCAGCCAGCTGTAGCGACGGAAATTGCGGATCAGCGCGATATAGGCGGTGGACTGGTAGTCGCGGTCGGTGCCGACAAATCCATCGGCTTCCTTGAGCAACGGCCACAGCTGTTCGGGCAGGGAAAAGTTGTAGTGGATGCCGGCGATGCACTGCATGGTCTTGCCGTATCGCAGGGCCAGGCCCTTGCGGTACACGTACTTGAGCTGGCCGATATTGGAGGTGCCATAGTAGGCAATCGGAATATCTTCCTCGGCCGGCAACGGGCACGGCATCGAGGGGCTCCACAGGTATTCGTTGCCCAGCTTGCTATAGGCAAAGCGATGGATCTTGTCCAGGCTGCCCAAGGTATCGGCCGGGTCGGGCAGGGCTGGGGTGATGAACTCCAGCAGCGATTCCGAATAGTCGGTGGTGATCTGTTCGTTGGTCAACGCAGCGCCCAGGGCTTCAGGGTGCGGCGTTTGCGCCAGGCGACCCTCGCTGGTGACGCGCAGGCATTCACGCTCGATGCCGTGCAAGCACTGCTCTAGCAGGGAGAGGTGTTCGCGCTTGCCGAGCAGGGCCAGGCGGCGGTTGAGAAGTTCGCTCAAGTTGGATTCCTTCACGCGTCAGTCGCCCCAATATGGGGGTGGGCAGGACGGTCTACAAGGGTGAAGTTGAAACTGGCGTGATCGCCTGGTTCTGAGTCGATTTAACCCGCTCTGAATATGCCTACTTCACTCAATGAATTGGGCTACAGCGCAGCGAGAAAATTCCGACACTGTTATCGCAGCGCCGAAATTAACTCAAATCGAGGGTGAGGAGCTATAGGACAGCGAACGTGCCCTGCGCTTTTGCGACAAGTCTTTCGCCTTGGTACACGTCGGCTTCGACCACCAAAGTGCGCCGCCCGGTGTGGATCACCCGGCTGGTGCAAAGCACCTCACCTTCCTCCACGGCGCGGATATAGTTGATCTTGCATTCGATGGTGGCGCTCTGTTGGTCGAACCCGTGGGCGCTGGAACAGGCCAGGCCCATCGTAATGTCCACCAGGCTGAAAATCGCCCCGCCATGGAGCTTGCCTGCGCGATTGCGCAGGTGCGGCTCCAGGGTCAGGGCCACCTCGGCAACGCCCTCGTCCAGGCGCTGGAGGCGGCAGCCGATCAGTTCGCTGAACGCGCTCTGGGTCAAACCGGCCGGGATTTGCATCAGCGTTTCTTCAGCTGTTTGGCGTTGGCAAACAACGATGCCATAGCATTGTTGCTCGGTGCGGCCGTCGCGGTTTCCTTGCGAGGCGCGTTGTTCTGCGACTGGCGCGGTGCCGAGCCCGGACGCGCGCCACGGGCGCCGTCGATTTTCTCGCCAGGGGTGTCGCTCATGCGCATCGACAGGCCAACGCGCTTGCGCGGGATGTCGACTTCCATGACCTTGACTTTGACCACATCGCCGGCTTTCACCGCTTCGCGTGGGTCCTTGATGAATTTCTCCGAAAGCGCGGAGATGTGCACCAAGCCGTCCTGATGCACACCGATATCCACAAACGCGCCGAAGTTGGTCACGTTGGTCACCACGCCCTCGAGGATCATGCCCGGTTGCAGGTCCTTGAGGTCTTCAACACCGTCCTGGAACTCAGCGGTCTTGAACTCCGGGCGTGGGTCGCGGCCGGGTTTTTCCAGCTCTTGCAGGATGTCGGTGATGGTCGGTACGCCGAAGGTTTCGTCGGTGTACTTCTTCGGGTCCAGGCGCTTGAGGAACGCGGCGTCGCCAATCAGCGAGCGGATATCGCGGTCGGTCTCGGCGGCAATGCGCTGCACCAGCGGGTAGGCTTCCGGGTGAACTGCCGAGGCATCCAGCGGGTTGTCGCCATTCATCACGCGCAGGAAGCCGGCAGCCTGTTCAAAGGTTTTTTCACCCAGGCGTGCGACTTTTTTCAGCGCAGCACGGGTTTTGAACGCGCCGTTCTCGTCGCGGTGGCTGACGATGTTCTGCGCCAGGGTCGCGTTGAGGCCGGAAATGCGCGCCAGCAGCGCCACGGAAGCGGTGTTCACGTCCACGCCGACGGCGTTTACGCAGTCTTCCACGACGGCATCCAGGCCGCGTGCCAGTTTCAGCTGCGATACGTCGTGCTGGTACTGGCCGACACCGATGGATTTAGGGTCGATCTTCACCAACTCGGCCAACGGGTCTTGCAGGCGACGGGCGATGGAGACAGCGCCACGGATCGACACGTCGAGGTCCGGAAACTCCTTGGAAGCCAGCTCCGACGCCGAGTACACCGAAGCGCCTGCCTCGGAGACCATGACCTTGGTCATCTTCATGGCTGGGTATTTCTTGATCAGTTCGGCGGCCAGCTTATCGGTTTCACGGCTGGCGGTGCCGTTGCCGATGGCGATCAGGTCCACCGCGTGCTTGGCGCACAGGGCGGCGAGGATCGCCAGGGTCTGGTCCCATTTGTTATGTGGCACGTGGGGGTACACGGTGGCGTGATCCAGCAGCTTGCCGGTGGCGTCGACCACGGCGACCTTGCAACCGGTACGCAGGCCCGGGTCAAGGCCCAGGGTGGCACGCGGGCCGGCCGGTGCAGCCAACAGCAGGTCGTGCAGGTTGTGGGCGAACACGTTGATCGCCTCGGTTTCGGCGCCGTCGCGCAGTTCGCCGAGCAGGTCGGTTTCCAGGTGAGTGTAGAGCTTGACCTTCCAGGTCCAGCGCACGACTTCACCGAGCCACTTGTCCGCAGGACGGTTCTGATTTTGGATGCCGAATTGTTGAGCGATCATGCCTTCGCACGGGTGCATGGCGCCCGGTAGGTCGTCGCCGACTTTCAGCGAGGAGCTGAGAATACCTTCGTTGCGACCGCGGAAAATCGCCAGGGCGCGGTGGGACGGCATGCTTTTGAGCGGTTCGTCGTGCTCGAAGTAGTCGCGGAATTTGGCGCCTTCTTCCTCTTTGCCGGCGATAACACGGGCGCTGAGGACGGCTTCCTGCTTCAGGTAGGTACGCAGTTTTTCCAGGAGGCTGGCGTTTTCGGCGAAGCGCTCCATCAGGATGTACTTGGCGCCTTCGAGGGCGGCCTTGACGTCGGCGACGCCTTTTTCAGCGTCGATGAAGCGAGCGGCTTCGCTTTCCGGCGTCAGCGACGGATCGTTGAACAGGCCATCGGCCAAATCACCGAGACCGGCTTCCAGGGCGATTTGACCCTTTGTACGACGTTTCTGTTTATACGGCAGGTAAAGATCTTCTAGGCGGGTCTTGGTGTCCGCCAGCTTGATGTCGCGTTCCAGTTGAGGGGTCAGCTTGCCCTGTTCCTCGATACTGGCGAGGATGCTGATACGCCGTTCGTCGAGTTCTCGCAGGTAGCGCAGGCGCTCTTCCAGGTGCCGCAATTGGGTATCGTCGAGGCTGCCGGTCACTTCTTTTCGGTAACGGGCGATGAAAGGCACCGTGGAGCCTTCATCCAGTAGAGCGACGGCCGCCTCGACCTGTTGTGGGCGTACACCGAGTTCCTCGGCAATGCGGCTGTTGATGCTGTCCATAAAACCACCTGAAATTCTTAAAATCAGCTCGCCAGCCCGTAAAAACAAGGCCCGACAAGGCTGGTTGAGCGGCCCGACTGGCGCCGCTGCCTGGGTCAAGAGGCTGCCTATTGACCCTCGAAATCGAAAAAGTCACGACAAGCGGGTAAAAAAAGCCCGGCAGCAAACGGTAACGATCTGACGTTGCCCTGCACGGAGGCGCCGCATTATAACCAGCGTTCTGCCCTTGGGGGCTACTGCGCCGCAGCTGGTAGGGGCGTGGGTTCGCTGGCAGTAGATGAAAAATCTGCTAACAATGCACACGGTGCGTATAACGGCAGCTACGCCATAATGCGCGCCGAGATAAGAGGAGCATCCAATGAGCAGCACCGCACAAACTGCTGAAGGCGAAAAAATTCTCATCGTTGATGACGATCCGGGGCTGAGCAGCCTCCTGGAGCGGTTCTTCAACTCCAAGGGCTACCGTGCCCGCGCGGTGCCGAACACCGAGCAGATGGATCGCCTGCTGGGGCGTGAAGTTTTCAACCTGGTGGTACTTGACCTGATGTTGCCCGGCGAAGACGGCCTCACTGCCTGCAAGCGCCTGCGCGGTGCGAACAACCTGATTCCGATCATCATGCTCACCGCCAAGGGCGATGAGCTGAGTCGTATCAAGGGCCTTGAACTGGGCGCTGACGACTACCTGGCCAAGCCGTTCAACCCTGACGAGCTGATGGCGCGGGTCAAGGCTGTATTGCGTCGCCAGGCAGCACCTGTGCCGGGCGCACCGGGCAGCGAAGACGAAAGTGTCACCTTTGGCGACTACGAGCTGTCTCTGGCCACCCGTGAGCTCAAGCGCGGCGAAGAAGTGCACATGCTCACCACCGGCGAATTCGCGGTGCTCAAGGCCCTGGTGATGAACGCTCGCCAGCCGCTGACCCGTGACAAGTTGATGAACTTGGCCCGTGGTCGGGAGTGGGACGCCCTGGAGCGTTCCATCGACGTACAGATCTCCCGACTGCGCCGGATGATCGAGCCGGACCCGTCCAAGCCGCGGTACATCCAGACGGTGTGGGGTGTGGGTTATGTGTTCGTGCCGGATGGCACCGCTACCAAGTGACCGATGATTTGCAGGGGGCGGGTATCCTGACGTTTGACTCCATGAGGGTCGACGGGATGCCCGGCGTCTGCAATTCTGCGAGCGCCGTTCGTTCCTGCAAGGTGTGCAGCTTTCATCTATGAAAACCCCGCTGTGGTTCCCGCAAAGTTTCTTTTCCCGCACCCTTTGGCTGGTGCTGATCGTCGTTCTGTTTTCCAAGGCGCTCACGCTGGTTTATCTGTTGATGAACGAAGACGTGCTGGTGGATCGGCAGTACAGCCATGGCGTCGCCCTGACGTTGCGTGGTTATTGGGCTGTAGACCCTGAGAACCGGGAAAAAGTGGCCAAGGCGTCGACCTTGACCCGGGTTGACGGGGCCGGCGTGCCGGAAGGCGAGCAACATTGGCCTTACAGCGAGATCTACCAGCGCCAGATGCAGGCCGAACTGGGAGCCGACACCGAGGTGCGCCTGCGTATGCATGTTTCGCCTGCACTGTGGGTACGAGCGCCGAGCCTGGGGGATGCCTGGATCAAGGTTCCGCTGTACCCGCACCCGCTGCGTGGGCAGAAGATCTGGAACGTACTGGGATGGTTCCTGGCCATCGGCTTGCTTTCAACAGCGTCCGCGTGGATTTTCGTCCGTCAACTCAACCAGCCTCTCAAGCGCCTGGTGTTTGCCGCCCGCCAATTAGGCCAGGGGCGCAGCGTGCGCCTGCCGGTCAGCGATACGCCCAGTGAAATGACCGAGGTGTACGGCGCCTTCAACCAGATGGCGGAAGATGTCGAACAGGCTGGGCGCGAGCGGGAGCTGATGCTGGCGGGGGTGTCCCATGACTTGCGTACGCCGTTGACGCGACTTCGCTTGTCCCTGGAGTTGATGGGCGACCATACCGACCTGACCGATGACATGGTCCGTGACATCGAGGACATGGACGCCATTCTCGACCAGTTCCTGGCGTTTATCCGCGATGGGCGTGATGAGGTGGTGGAAGAAGTCGACCTGACGGACCTGGTGCGTGAGGTGGTTGCGCCCTATAACCAGAACGGCGAGCAGGTTCGTATGCGTCTGGAGCCGATCCAGCCATTCGCATTGCGCCGGGTATCGATGAAGCGCCTGCTGAACAACCTGATCGGCAATGCCTTGCATCATGCCGGTTCCGATGTGGAAGTGGCGGCGTATGTCTCTGGTGACAGTACTGCACCTTACGTAGTGCTGAGTGTGATGGACCGGGGCGCGGGGATCGACCCGGCTGAACTTGAGGGGATCTTCAACCCCTTTACCCGTGGCGACCGCGCCCGGGGCGGCAAGGGCACGGGCTTGGGCCTGGCGATTGTGCGGCGAATTGCCTCGATGCATGGCGGTAATGTGGAGCTGCGCAACCGTGAAGAAGGCGGTCTGGAAGCGCGGGTGCGCTTGCCGCTTGGGCTGATGTTGCCTAGAGATGCGGTCTGACTGATGACATAAATCAAATGTGGGAGAGGGCTTGCCCCCTCCCACATTGGTTTTATGTCGGGCCTAAATAGGCTTTTAGCCCTTGCCCTTGGTCCGAGTCATATTCGGCCCACCATTCTTCTCCAAGTGCTGAATGATGATCCCTGCCACATCCTTGCCGGTGGTGGTCTCGATCCCTTCCAGGCCGGGCGATGAGTTCACCTCCATCACCAGCGGCCCATGGTTGGAACGCAGGATATCCACGCCCGCTACACTCAAACCCATCACCTTGGCTGCCCGCAGCGCAGTCATGCGTTCTTCCGGGGTGATCTTGATCAGGCTGGCGCTGCCGCCACGGTGCAGGTTGGAGCGGAACTCACCGGGCTTGGCCTGGCGCTTCATGGCTGCAATCACCTTGTCGCCCACCACGAAGCAGCGGATATCCGCACCGCCGGCTTCCTTGATGTATTCCTGCACCATGATGTTCTGCTTGAGGCCCATGAATGCCTCGATGACTGACTCCGCCGCCGTCGCAGTTTCACATAGCACTACGCCGATGCCCTGGGTGCCTTCCAGCACCTTGATCACCAGTGGCGCGCCATTGACCATCTCGATCAGGTCGGGGATGTCATCCGGGGAGTGGGCAAACCCGGTCACCGGCAGGCCGATGCCCCGGCGCGACAGCAGTTGCAGCGAACGCAGTTTGTCTCGCGAGCGTGCAATGGCCACGGATTCATTCAGGGGAAACACCCCCATCATTTCAAACTGGCGCAATACCGCGCAGCCATAAAACGTTACCGAGGCGCCGATACGCGGAATCACCGCATCGAAGCCTTCCAGGGGTTTGCCCCGGTAGTGGATCTGCGGTTTGTGGCTGGCAATGTTCATGTAGGCACGCAACGTGTCGATCACCACCATTTCATGGCCACGTTCGGTGCCGGCCTCGACCAGGCGGCGGGTGGAATACAGACGCGGGTTTCGCGACAGCACAGCAATCTTCATGCAGCACCTGGGGCAGAAATAGTGGAGACCGGGAACACCGGCTTGTCTTGAACGTACTTGACGCCGGGGCTGACGACCAATTGGCCGTCAATCAAGGCTTTGGAACCCAGCAGCAGGCGATAGCGCATGGCCTTGCGGCAGGCGAGGGTGAACTCCACCCGCCACACCCGATCGCCCAGCGCCAGGGTGGTACTGATCACGTAGCGCACCTGCGCATGACCGTTGGAGCTCTTGATGGTTTTCATCGTCACCAGGGGCGCTTCGCAGCGGCGGTGACGCAACTGCACCACGCTGCCCAGGTGCGCGGTAAAGCGCACCCACTGTTCACCGTCGCGCTCGAAGGGCTCGATATCGGTGGCGTGCAGGCTTGAGGTACTGGCACCGGTGTCGATCTTCGCGCGCAGGCCCGCCACTCCCAGGTCGGGTAGTGCCACCCACTCACGCAGACCCACAACGGTCAAATGGTCAAATGTCTTCAATATGGGTAACCGGTTAATTCGCCCAGGCCTGAGGAGAAACCTCGGCCAAGGCCTTGAATGCGGGCCTGGCGAACCAGTAGCCCTGCATCAGAAATATTCCACAGTCGAACAGGAAGTCGCGCTCGCCGGCACTTTCGATACCTTCGGCGATGACAGTAACCCCCAACTGCTCACAGATTGTGACAATCCCCTGGACGATCACCTGGCGGACACGGTCCTGATCGACATCGCGGATCAGTGCCATGTCGAGCTTGATCAAGTCAGGTTGGAAATCAGCCAGCAGATTCAGCCCCGAATAGCCCGCGCCGAAATCGTCGATGGCGGTCATGAAGCCGAATTCGCGGTATTCACGCAGAATATTGGTCAAATGGCGATAGTTATCTACGTGCTCGTGTTCCAGGGTCTCGAAAATCAGCCGGTCCAAAGGAAAGTTATGCGCCCGCGCCGCCTCCAGGGTACTGCGAATACACAGCTCAGGCCGGTATACGGCATTGGGCATGAAATTAATGGACAGGCGGGTTTGCATCCCCAGGGCAGAAGCCCCGGCAATAGCCTGGGTGCGGCAGCGCTGGTCGAAGCGATACCGATTGCTTTCATTGACCCGCTCCAGCACCGACAGCGCGCCTTCGCCTAGCGTGCCCCGCACCAGGGCTTCGTGGGCGAAAATAGAGTGATCCCGAAGGTCTACGATAGGCTGGTAGGCGAAAGCGAAATCAAAGCCCAGGGGCTCGCTTTGCTGGCAACCCACGCACCGCTGGTCAGGCGAGGTGAGTGAAGCGGGAAAGTCGGTCACAGCGGAACCTCGCGAAATCAGGGTACTACCTGGCGTATCTTAGGTGAGCCTTGGGGTTTATGCGTCGAAGGGTTTCAACGGTAAAGTTGCGACATTTTTCAGAGCGAGGAATTCAAGTGGCTCAAAAGCAGGAAGAGGAAGAAAAGGTCCGGCTGGACAAGTGGTTGTGGGCGGCGCGGTTCTATAAGACTCGTGCCCTTGCCAAGGCCGCTATCGAGAGTGGCAAGGTGCACCATCGAGGCGAGCGCTGCAAACCGGGCAAAGAGCCGCGTATCGGTGATGAGTTTCAGATTCGTACAGGTTTTGATGAAAAGACTGTCGTGGTGCAGGCGCTTTCTGCCGTGCGCCGTGGGGCACCCGAAGCGCAGGCGCTGTACACCGAGACCGAAGCGAGTATCGCCAAGCGCGAAAACGCCGCGGCCATGCGCAAGGCCGGGGCGACCGGCATGACCACCGATGGCAAGCCAAGCAAGAAGCAGCGCCGTGATCTATTCAAGTTTCGCGGCAGCGGTAACGACGACTGATTACACCAATCTCCAACTCGAAGGGGATCAAAAATGTGGGAGGGGGCAAGCCCCTTCCACATTTAGCCTTCGGTGTTAAAAGGGTGTGCGCATGACACTCAATCGCCCGATCACCGGCAGTTTGCCCAGCAACCCGAACACCGGCGCAGTTATCCGCAACAGGAACTCCGACACCTTCGCTGCAAACGGCGTGTAATACCCCCACCCCAGCGCCAACAGCGCCAGCAGCACCCCACCGATGTAGTCATCCTGGCCCCAGTGTGCGCCGGCAACCAGTCGCGGCGTCATGAACAACAGCGCCAGGCCCCAGATCACCAGCACCTGGCTGACGCGCTTGGTAAACACCGTCATGAACATCCCCCAGATCAACAGCACCGAAGCGTGATCGCCGGGGAAGCTCTGGCTTGAGCGGTCCTTCAACTCCCAGGTTTTTTCCAGCCCAGGGAAAAAATCACTCATTTGAATCGCGCCGCTGATCACCATCGACGGGCTACTGTGTTGCCAGCCCATTTGGGCCGCGAGCTTGGAGAACAGCATGCGGATAAACAGCAACAGCAGCAGAATGCCTAGAAAACCAAAAAATGCCTGGCGCACCTGCACGGCCTTGAACACCCAATCGCCGCGAATCAGCAACGCCAGCAAAATCACGCCGACCACCGCATCAAATGGCCGCAGGCTGGCCACGGCCCACACATGCAACCAGGTCGAGCTGGTCGCCAGCGGATCATTGAGCAGATGAAACAGCCACTCGTCGAAAATTACACAGAGCATCTGGCCCGTGGGCCAGAGCCAAAAACACAGCAGTCCGATAGCGAGTAGATTGCAAAGAGCCCATCGCCGGAGGTTCCAGTTGGCTTGGAACAAACCCGGATTGTTCATAAACTGTCCCTCATCGCTCTATTAAGCTCCTTGTTTTCAGGAGAAGTCGCACCAACATGGTGCTAAAGCGTTTAATTTTATAAACCTTGTAATCATTTTGTCATCACTTCAGATACCCAGACCTATGACCGATCTACCGGATACCGACTTCACCCAACGCTTTATCTTCGATGAGAGCGACGCCCGCGGCGAGATGGTCTCGTTGGAGCGCAGCTATGCCGAAGTCCTCGCTAAACATGCCTATCCGGAGCCGGTCGCGCAGTTGCTCGGCGAGCTGATGGCCGCTGCGGCGCTGCTGGTTGGCACGATGAAGTTCGACGGCTTGCTGATCTTGCAGGCTCGCTCCGAAGGGCCGATTCCCATGCTGATGATCGAGTGCTCCAGCGAGCGCGAAATCCGCGGCCTGGCCCGATATGAAGCGGACCAGATCGCTGCGGACGCCACCCTGGCCGACCTGATGCCCAACGGCGTACTGGCCCTCACTGTCGACCCGACCGAAGGCCAGCGCTACCAGGGCATCGTCGACCTTGATGGCAAAACCCTGTCGGAATGCTTCACCAACTACTTCGTGATGTCCCAGCAAGTGGGCACCAAGTTCTGGCTTAACGCAGACGGCAAGCGCTCCCGTGGCTTGCTGGTGCAACAACTGCCGGCCGACCGCATCAAGGATGACGATGATCGCGCTGAAAGCTGGCGGCATATCATCGCCCTGGCCGACACGTTGAAGGCCGAAGAGCTGCTGGGCCTGGACAACGAAACCATCCTGCACCGCCTGTACCATGAAGAGGCCGTGCGCCTGTTCGATGCACAGGGGCTGCGCTTCAATTGCAGTTGCTCGCGCGAGCGTTCGGCCAATGCCTTGGTCAGCCTGGGCCTGGAAGATGCGCAAAACCTGGTGGTGGAACATGGCGGCCATATCGAGATCGACTGCCAGTTCTGCAACGAGCGTTATCTGTTCGATGCCGCGGATGTAGCCCAATTATTCGCCGGAGCAGGTATCGACACCCCTTCCGACACCCGCCACTAAAACGTTTAAGCACAGGTAAATTACCTGTCGAATGCCGGATTAGAGGCGTTCTGACGGGAGGGCCCTACTCTTTTTGGGCTTTTCTGGCATAATCCGGCCCACTTTTTTCGCGGTAGTAGTGCGCAACTTTCTACTACAAAACGTTTGGAGCACTCGGCCATAGGCCGACGGGGAACCTCATGACGCAAGCCAATAACGCCGTATACACCGATCTGAGTGTTGACGATCTGGTCAAAGAAGCCCTGCAGCGCGGTGAAGGCGTGCTTGCCGATACTGGCGCGCTGGTCGTAGAAACCGGTCATCGTACCGGGCGTTCGCCGGTTGACCGTTTCATCGTTGAAGAGCCTTCCACCCAGGACGCCATTGCCTGGGGCCCGATCAACCGCAAGTTCCCGGCCGACAAGTTCGATGCCCTGTGGGCTCGCGTCGAGGCGTTCAACAACGCGCAAGAGCATTTTGTGTCCCACGTGCATGTAGGTGCTTCCGAAGACCACTACCTGGCCGTGAAAATGACCACCCAGACTGCCTGGCAGAACCTGTTCGGTCGTTGCCTGTTCATCAACCCGGCCCAGTACAACCCGGCCGGTCGTGAAGAGTGGCAAGTGCTCAACGTGGCCAACTTCGAGTGCGTGCCAGAGCGTGACGGCACCAACTCCGACGGTTGCGTGATCCTCAACTTCGCCCAGAAAAAAGTGCTGATCGCCGGCATGCGTTACGCCGGTGAAATGAAAAAGGCCATGTTCTCGGTGCAGAACTTCCTGCTGCCGGCCTCCGACGTATTGCCGATGCACTGCGCCGCCAACATTGGCGAAGCAGGCGACGTGACCCTGTTCTTCGGCCTGTCCGGCACCGGCAAGACCACCCTGTCCGCCGACGAAAGCCGTTACTTGATCGGTGACGACGAGCACGGCTGGGGCGAAGGTGTGGTGTTCAACATCGAAGGCGGTTGCTATGCCAAGTGCATCGACCTGTCGGAGAAGAACGAGCCGGTTATCTGGAAAGCCATCAAGCACGGCGCTGTGCTGGAAAACGTCGTTATCGACGAGGCCAAGCACGCCGACTACGCCGATGTCAGCCTGACCCAGAACAGCCGTGCCGCCTACCCGCTGGAGCACGTTGCCAAGCGTTCCGAGCACAACCTGGGCGGCGAGCCAAACGCGGTGATCTTCCTGACCTGCGACCTGACCGGTGTACTGCCGCCCGTGTCGATCCTCAGCGAAGAACAAGCGGCCTACCACTTCCTGTCCGGCTACACCGCGTTGGTGGGCTCGACTGAAATGGGTTCCGGCAGCGGTATCAAGTCGACCTTCTCCACCTGCTTCGGCGCGCCGTTCTTCCCACGCCCAGCCGGTGAATACGCAGAGCTTTTGATCAAGCGTATCCGTGGTTTCGGCTCCAAGGTCTACCTGGTCAACACCGGCTGGACCGGCGGCGGCTACGGCGTCGGCAAACGCTTCAACATCCCGACTACTCGCGGCGTGATCGCCGCGATCCAGAGCGGCGCGTTGATCGGTGCGCAGACTGAACACCTCGACACCATCAACCTCGACGTGCCATTGGCCGTACCGGGCGTTGAAACCGGCCTGTTGAACCCACGTAACACCTGGGCTGACAAAGCTGCCTACGACGAAGCCGCGAAGGCGCTGGCTGGTCTGTTTATCGAGAACTTCAAGAAGTTTGAAGTGAGCGATGCGATCAAGGCGGCGGGTCCTAAGTTGTAAGACTTAGCTGTTGTGAAAAAGCCGCCTCCTACAGGCGGCTTTTTTGTGCGCGCAGGGTTAGTGGGCGATGTGCAGCAGCACCGCGCCGACCAGCACCAGCACAACCCCGAGCACCTGTACCGCCGACAAGCGCTCCTTGAAAAACACAAACCCCAGGATCGCCGCAATACCGCCCGATAGTGTACTGATCACCGTCACCACCGATACCGACCCCGCCATCGCACCCCACGAAAACGCCGAGAACCCGCCGAGGTTCATCAGGCTCGCTCCGGTCAACGTCGCGCAATTTTTCAGCGGTGGGATCTTCAGGCCGTCCTTGATCTTCAGCACCATCACCACCAGCACGCATAGGCCCACCAGGTACCCCAACCACAACATCGTTATCGGCCCCAGCGCCGGCAGTGTGTAGCGACCTTGCAGCCAGAAACTGGTGCCGTACAGCGTTGCTGCGAGCATGGCGTAGGCGATGGACAGGCGCGGGTTGTTGTGGGGCGTGCCGTTTTCCTTGTGGATGCTGGACAGGACCACGCCAATCACGCACAGGGCGATGCAGCCCAGTTGTATCAGGCTGATGTGCTCACCGCTGGCCCAGGACAGCAGGGTGGTCACTACACCATAAGAAGTGACCAATGGCGCGACGATGGCGGCTTTGCCCAAGGCGAACGCCTTGGACAGTGCGAGGGCACCGGAAACGGTCAGCAGGGCGGCAGCGATGCCCAGGAGCCAGACGCTTAACGGAGCATCGAGGGATTTGAAAAGGTAGGTCGGGAATATGACCAGCAGCAAAGTCATAATCAGAAAGCCGAGGGCTTGGCCGAAATACACCGCGCGTTTAACGCCAACGGCGCGGGCATTGAGGCCCACCAGAAAGTCCGTGCCACCCCAGAGCAGGGCGGCCAGCAGGCCCATTAGTACGTCCATGTAAGGTCCTTGTTATGCATACCGCTCGCCAGATTAGCGCAGAACCAATGTGGAAGGGGGCAAGCCCCCTCCCACATTTGGATCTCAGTGCTCTTGGGATCAGCTCAGGTTTTCCAAGGTCTGCGTGTCCCACCTGAGGGTCTTGCTCGCCAGGTAGAGCATGCCGATGGTCAGCGGTATTTTGTCGCCACGGCCTTTGGCGCGTCGCTTCAAGAATACGTCGAATACCGGCGGCTGAAAGTAACGATAAGCGTCGTAGTCGCTTAGGTCGACCCCGAAATCCTGTTCCAGCGCCTCCATGAATTGCTTGGCCTCAACGCCATCGCAAGCAAGGTCGAAGTTGAGCGAGGTTTGCAGGCTGATGGTCTTGTGTTTCGGCAGACTGAATTCTTCATGCAGCAATTGCAGGAGTTGCTGCATGACAGGATCTTCGGGGAAGTTGGGGGCCAGGTTCATGGTGGGTACGTAGGAGTGGGTGAGGGGGCTGTCGCGTTCAGGTGGTCAGTGGCTTAGAAGTGAGTTTGTTATCGGGCAATAAACAGATAGTTTAATCGTTCGCGCTTCGATCAGACACTGAGAGGCTTACTGATACACCGCCCAAAAATCGCCTCCAGTCCCCGATAGTCACACGCCACCGCATCAATATTCGCCGGTATCCATGCCGCGTGTTTCACCAGCCACCAGTTCACCGAAAACCCCGCATTCACGATGATCTGCTCAAACAGGATCCGCTGTGCCCGTCCATTGCCTTCGCGGAAGGGATGGATGACATTCAGATCGCCATAAGCTTCAGCGATTTGGTGGACGAGATCGGCCTGGGATGCGCCGACATACCAATTGGCTTCCAGCATGCGTTGAATGATTTTTGCAGCTTCCGGTGGGATACGCTCCGGAGTGCAGAACAGCGTGTCACCTTTCTGGATGTTGACGCTGCGCAGTTCGCCAGCCCAGTCATAAATGTCGCCGAACAGGATGCGGTGAATGTGTTGCAGACGTTCGAGGTCGTAGGGCGGCGGAAAGAGCGGAAGGTTGCCTACTGCAATTTCGGATAACTCTCGCTCGGCCTGATGCAGGCGTGCTTCATCGAGCAAATCGAGGCGGTTGCGCAGGACGCTGCTACCGGGGTAGCAGTACGGGTCCTGGCCCACCCCGTATTTGTCGAGCATCAGCGGGAGGTGTTGCGGTACTTGGCCAGGACGGCTTCGCGGGTCGGCAGGGGCTTGTCGACATCGGCCGGTTGGGTATCGAACCCTTCCAGGCGCAGGCTGGCCAGGTAATTGGAACGGCGGATCTTATGATAGTGATCCTGTTTTTGCTCAAACGTCAGTTCGCTCATTGCAGCGTACTCCTGGTTAGCAAGGCTTTGATTGTAGCGCAATGCATCAACGTACAGGCAGGTTAAAAAACCACCAACAACCTGACATGGGAACGCGGGCAAGGCCGCACCCTACATTCGATTCTGGCGCTTCCTGCTATTTCCTAGGAAAAGTCCCACTTCGGCCCTGGGCCATCCTTCGCCCTGTGTATCATTCTGTCTCTTTTTTCCTTGCGACCTTTCTCGATTCGCTGAGTTTCCCAGGCTATGTTTTTGAGCCAACCCAGCGGTCAATGGAGTGACAGCCTTATGCACGACACCCTCCGGCAGGTCTTCGGTTATCCACAGTTTCGCTTGGGCCAGGAAGAAACGGTCAGCGCCGTCCTGGCTGGGCGCTCCGCCGCGGCCATTTTCCCTACGGGGTCGGGCAAGTCCCTGTGTTATCAGCTGTCGGCGGTGTTGCTGCCGCACCTGACGCTAGTGGTGTCGCCCTTGCTGGCACTGATGCAGGACCAGTTAGGTTTCCTGCAGCGCCACGGTATTTCGGCGGGCAGTATCGATTCGGCCCAGAGCCGCGATGACGCCAATGATGTCATGGCTCGTGCGCGTTCGGGCGAGCTGAAAATCCTGATGATTTCCGTGGAGCGCTTGAAGAACGAGCGCTTCCGTAACTTTTTGCACAGCGTGCAGATCTCGCTGCTGGTGGTGGACGAGGCGCACTGCATCTCCGAGTGGGGCCACAACTTCCGCCCGGACTATTTGAAGCTGCCGGACTACCAGCGCCAGTTCAATATCCCGCAAGCGTTGCTGCTGACGGCCACGGCGACGCCTAAGGTAATCGCCGACATGCAGGCCAAGTTCGCGATTGCCCCCGGGGATGTGGTGACCACCGGCTTCTATCGGCCCAACCTCAACCTGCTGGTGGAACCGGTCAGCGGCCAGCACAAGCGCCGCAGGTTGGTTGAGTGGATGACGGAACGGGCCAACCAACCGAGCATCGTCTATGTCACTTTGCAAAAAACCGCCGAGCAGATTGCCGAGCATCTGAACCGCCACGGCATTCAGGCCGAGGCTTACCACGCGGGGCTGCCCCACGATAAACGCGAGGGCATCCAGCAGCGTTTCATGGGTGGGCGTTCCAATTGCATCGTCGCAACCATCGCGTTCGGCATGGGCATCGATAAAAGCGATATCCGCAATGTGGTGCACTTCGACCTGCCAAAGTCCATCGAGAACTACAGCCAGGAAATCGGCCGTGCAGGGCGCGACGGGCAGCCGTCGGATTGCCTGGTGTTGGCCAATCGCGACAGCCTCAATGTGCTGGAAAATTTCGTCTACGGCGACACGCCGGAGCAAGAGGGCATTGGCCGTGTCCTCGAGGAGTTGCAGGCCGCACGCAGCGAAGGGCAGTGGGAGTTCCTGCTCAGGTCGCTGTCCGATCACAGCAATATTCGCGAGCTGCCGCTCAAGACGCTGCTGGTGCAATTGGAGCTCAAGGGCGTGATCGCACCGCGCTATGCGTTTTATGCCGAATACCGTTTCAAGTACCTGATCGAGCCCGACGCCTTGCTCGCACGGTTTTCCGGTGAGCGTCAGCAGTTTGTCGCTGCGATCATCCAGGTGTGCAAGCGTGCGAAAACCTGGGCAACGGTGGATTTCGAGGCGCTTTATCAACAGCACAATGCCGAGCGCAGCAGGGTGGTAAAGGCGCTGGATTACTTCCAGGAGCAGGGCTTGATCGAGCTGGAAAGCAAACAGATGACCGAGGTCTACAGCCTGCTCGACACCGATTTCGATCCACGGGTATTGAGCGCCGAGTTATACACAGGCTTCAAGCAGCATGAAGTGACGGAGGTAGCGCGGATTCACGCCATGCTCGACCTGTTCGCCACCGAACACTGCCTGGGGCAACGCCTGGCGCAGTACTTCGGTGATGAAAACGCTCCCCAGCGTTGTGGGCATTGTTCGGTGTGCCACGGCCATGTCGCGTATCTGCCGTCTCCGCCAAGCCTGCCGCCACTTGTGGATAAAAGCTTCATGGGGCTGTGCGGCGATTTTATCCACAGGCATCATGAGCACACTGGCGAGCTACCCGGTGCCGAGCGGCTGACGCGGTTTCTCGGCGGTATCAGCGTGCCGTTGTTTACCAAGTTGAAGGCGCGGGGCATTCCCGGTTTTGCCGCGCTGGAGGACTACCCCTACGCCGAAGTGCGCGACTGGGCCCACGCTCAATTAGACCTACTCTGACGAGACTTGCCGATGCCTGACTCAACGCTCCTGCGCGCCGATTACCGCTACTTCCAGCCAATCACCACGCGCTGGCATGACAACGATGCCTATGGGCATGTGAACAACGTCACCTACTACAGCTTTTTCGATACGGCGGTGAATACCTACCTGATCGAACAGGGCGGGCTGGATATTCACGACGGTGAGGTGGTGGGGTTCGTGGTGAGTTCGGCGTGCGATTATTTTGCGTCGATTGCATTTCCCGAGCGCATTGAAATCGGCATGCGAGTGGGCAAGCTGGGTAATAGTTCGGTGCAGTATGAGCTGGCGGTGTTCAAGGCCGGCGAAGAAGAGGCCTGCGCTGCGGGGCGCTTTGTGCATGTGTTTGTGGATCGGGCGTCGAACCAGCCGGTGCCGATTCCGGCCGTGTTGCGTGAGGTGTTGCAGCGACTGGTGGTTTGACGCTATTTGGCAAACGCCGCTGAAGCAAATGTGGGAGGGGCGTACCGCCACTCCCACACAGGTGCTGTGTTCGTCAGGTCACGTATTTATCAGTCGCGATAACGGTGCTTGTTCTTGCGATGCCCATAGGCATGGCCGCGGCCTGGGTGGCCATCGCGGTAGTAACGACGGTCGTCACGGTCGCGATCGCGATAACGGCGGTCGTCACGATCACTGTCGTTACCCATGTAGTTGCCCAATGCGCCACCTGCACCACCGCCGGCCGCAGAGCCGATCAGTGCGCCGGTGCTGCCGCCGACACTGCGGCCCACGACGTTGCCACCGGCTGCGCCCAATGCGCCGCCAATGGCGGCTTCGCCTCGGCTACGCTTGTCGGCACCGACCGCACTGCCGCCCGCGCCGCCCAGGGCTGCGCCAATGGTCGAGCCGGTGTTGCCGCCCAACTGTTGGCCGACAACAGAACCTAGAACCCCGCCCAATGCGCCGCCTACACCGGCTTCGGTGGTGCCACCGGCCATGGCTGCGCCACTGACCAGGCCAAGGGACAACAAGAGAATCGAGGAAAACTTCATTCAGGGAAACCTCAAGGGGATGACGGCGCGATCCTGAGGTTGTATCGAGACGCTGACAATCGAAATCCGACCGGCGGCAGAGGTTGTATACAATTTGCTAAGTTACTGTTTTTTATCGGGAACTTAAGTTGTTTTTACAGGTCTTTAGTTACTTCGGAACGGCCGCTTTTATGCAAAAGCGGCCTTTTTTGTGCCCGCAGAATCTGTCGTGACTGTGCTGGCCTCAAGTCCCCCTCCCATATTTGAAATGCATTCCAAGTGTGGGAGGGGGCTTGCCCGCGACAGCGGTGGTTCAAGCAACGAATAGTTCGGATCAAGTCAGGCCGAGCGTGCCATGATCAGCCCGCTGTCACTTGCGGCTTCTAGACGGATCGCGACGAACTTCGACGTCGGCGTGTGGCTACCCTCGCCAGTGCTTTCCAGCGGCACCAGTGGATTCACCTCCGGGTAGTACGCCGCTGCCTGCCCCGCCGGAATATCAAACGCCAGCAAGGTAAAGCCCTTCACACGGCGCTCACGGCCATCCTCCCACAACGACACGATGTCAGCCTTCTGCCCTGGCTTGAAGCCCAGGCGGATGATGTCGGCTTCATTGACGAACAGCACGTCACGCTGGCCCTTGACCCCGCGGTAACGGTCGTCCAGGCCATAGATGGTGGTGTTGTACTGATCGTGGGAGCGCATCGACTGCATGATCAGGTCCGGCACCCGGCCCGTGGCATGGGTTCGTTCGTGGATCAGGTCCTTGGGCAGGATGTTCGGGCGGAAGTTGGCGCGGCCCGATGGTGTGTTCCAGCGGCGTGCACCGGCCGAGTTGCCAAGGTAGAACCCCCCTGGGTGCTTGATGCGCTCGTTGAAGTCCTTGAAGCCCGGGATGGTGTCGGCAATCAGGTCGCGAATGCGCCCGTAATCGGCCACCAGCCAATTCCAGTCCACCGGTTTGCTGCCCAAGGTGGCGGCGGCAATCCCGGCCAGGATCGCAGGTTCAGACTTCATCTGCGCCGACAGCGGTTGCAGTTGGCCGTTGGAGCCATGGACCATGCTGAACGAGTCCTCCACCGTCACCGCTTGCGGGCCGTCGGCCTGGATGTCGATATCGGTACGTCCCAGGCACGGCAGGATCAGCGCGTCTTTACCGTGCATCAGGTGGCTGCGGTTGAGCTTGGTGCTGATCTGTACGGTCAGGTCGCAATTGCGCAACGCTTCGAAGGTGCGCAGGCTGTCTGGTGTGGCTTGGGCAAAGTTGCCGCCCAGGCCGATAAACACTTTGGAGCGGCCTTCGAGCATGGCGTGAATCGCCTCCACCACGTTGTGGCCGCTGTCGCGTGGCACCTGGAACTGGAAGCGACGCTCCAGCGCGTCAAGGAAGGCTACCGGTGGGCGTTCATTGATGCCCATGGTGCGATCGCCCTGCACGTTACTGTGGCCCCGCACAGGGCACAGGCCGGCGCCGGGGCGGCCGATATTGCCGCGCAGCAGCATCAGGTTGGCGATTTCCTGGATGGTCGGTACCGAGTGGCGGTGCTGGGTAATCCCCATCGCCCAGCACATGATCACGTTCTTGCCTGTGGCGTACATGCGCGCCGCTTGCTCGATTTCAACCAAGGTCAGGCCGGATTGCTCGACGATTTCTTCCCATGACGTGTCGTCAATCTGGCCCAGGTACTCCAGTACGTTGGTGGTGTGCTCGTTGAGGAAATCATGGTCGAACACCGCTTCCGTGCCTTCGGCCAGGGCCTGGCGTTCCCACAGCAGCAGAAACTTGGCCATGCCACGCAGGATGGCCATGTCGCCGCCCAACGCGGGGCGGAAGTAGGCTGTATTGGTTGGCTTGTCACCGTTGGTGAGCATTTCCAGCGGATGTTGCGGATGCTGGAAGCGTTCCAGACCGCGCTCTTTCAGTGGGTTGATACACACCACCTGGGCGCCGCGTTTCACCGCCTCGCGTAGCGGTTCAAGCATGCGCGGGTGGTTGGTGCCGGGGTTCTGGCCCCAGACGAAAATAGCGTCGGCATGTTCGAAGTCGTCAAAGGTCACGGTGCCTTTGCCCACGCCCACACTCTGGGCCAGGGCTACGCCGCTGGCCTCGTGGCACATGTTCGAGCAGTCCGGGAAGTTGTTGGTGCCGTAGGCGCGTACAAACAACTGGTACAGGTAGGCGGCTTCGTTGCTGGCGCGGCCCGAGGTGTAGAACTCGGCCATGTTCGGGCTGGGCAGTGCGTTGAGGTGCTTGCCGATCAGGTCGAAGGCCGCTTCCCAACTGATGGGCATGTAGCGGTCGGTCGCGGTGTCATAGCGCATCGGCTCGGTCAGGCGGCCCTGGTATTCCAGCCAGTAGTCGCTTTGCTCCAGCAAGGCTGTGACGCTGTGCTTGGCGAAAAACGCCGCATCGACGCGGCGCTTGGTGGCTTCCCAGTTGACCGCTTTTGCGCCGTTTTCGCAGAACTTGACCATGCCGCTTTCCGGCGAGTCGCCCCAGGCGCAGCCCGGGCAATCGAAACCGCCGTTCTGGTTGGTCTTGAGCATCATGCGGATGTTTTTCAGCGCATTGTCACTGGTCAACCAGGCTTGCGCTACGCTGATCAGCGCGCCCCAGCCGCCAGCCGGGCCTTTATAAGGCTTGTAGCGCGGGGTTGGGGTTTGGTCGGCTTGGTGGTGAAGGCTCATGGCTGGTACTCCATCGCTGGGCTGTAAACCCGCGGCGCGCTTTTCTGCGGCAGGTGGATGAGATTGAGGTTGTGCCGACGTGCCCATTGAAGGGCCAAGCCGGTGGGCGAGGACAGGCTGACCAGCGTCTGGATGCCGGCGCGCAGGACTTTCTGGATCAATTCGAGGCTGCAGCGACTGGTGACAATCGCCAGGCCGCCGTTGGTCGGGATGTTTGCGCGGACCAAGGCGCCGATCAATTTATCCAGGGCGTTGTGCCGGCCGATGTCTTCGCGACCCACCAGCAATTCGCCCTGATTGTTCATAAACACCGCCGCATGCACCGCGCCGCTGTACTGGCCCAGAGGCTGGAATGCACTGATGCGCTGGCGCAGGCCATCGAGCCATTCGGCGGGCGGCAAGGGCGCGCCGGGCAGCACTTGCAGGTCGGGCAGTGCCTGTTCAACCGCTTCTACTCCGCACAGGCCGCAACCGCTGGTGCCCGCCAATTGGCGGCGCTGCTGCTTGAGGTTCCAGAATGCACGGCTGGAAATCTGCACCTGAGCATATTGGGCAGAGCCGCAGCCGCTGATCTTCAGGTCATAGATGTCGCTGACGTCGGTGATAATGCCGCTGCCGAGGCTGAAGCCGACAATGAAGTCTTCCAGGTCCGTGGGCGTCACCAGCATCACCGCCTGGCTGATATCGTTATAGGCAATCGCCAACGCCACCTCTTCGGCCAGTGCAGTACTGGCGATTTCTGTGTGTCCAAGATTGCAATATTGATAGCTCTGGCTGGCGACGGGCGCGGTCGTTTCGAGTGCGGGCGCCGCGCAGGTTGGGCGCTTGGCGTTCATGGGGCAGTACCACCGGCGGATGGGTCAGTGTTTAGACTAGGCGCGACAAAGGGTCGCGTCTAATTGCCAGTATTGATCTGTTGATAGATGGCGTCGATCACGGTGGAATCGCCGCTTCACTGCGGGCTTATTCCAAGGGTGAGTGAATTCAATACTTTTGAGTCTTTGGTGGCTCTGGAACCCAAGTCTGTAGGACTGGTCTAGTCTTGGGCATCTGGAAATTAAATCCCAAGGAGAGCGCACCATGAGTATTTTCAGTTTTATCAAAGAAGCCGGCGAAAAGATTGTCGACCTGTTGACGCCGGGTAATGCGAATGCGAGTGAGCAGTTGAAGGAGCATGTGAGCAAGGTGGGCCTGGGTAATCCAAACGTGCAGACCACGGTGGATGGCGACAAGGTCACGGTGACTGGTGAAGTTGCTACGCAGGAAGAGAAAGAGAAGATTCTGTTGGCGTTGGGCAACATTGCTGGTGTGGCGAGCGTGGATGATCAGATCACTGTATCGGGCCCTGCGGTTGCCGCTGCTCGTTTCGTCGTGGTGAAAAAGGGCGACACCCTCAGCGCGATTTCCCTGGCGGTGTACGGTAACGCCAACCAGTACAACAAGATCTTCGAGGCCAACAAACCACTGTTGTCGCACCCGGACAAGATCTACCCAGGCCAGACACTGCGTATTCCTGAGTAATAGGCAGAACAAAATGTGGGAGGGGGCTTGCTCCCGATGGCGGTGGTTCAGTCACCTGATACTTGGCTGATACACCGCCATCGGGAGCAAGCCCCCTCCCACATGGGTTTAGAGCCCGGCAATGAGATCGCGGTAATCCTCCACTGCCGCGAACTCTGCGGTGTCCTTTTGTCCTTTTTTGCTATCGGGCTCTTTCACCGCCAGCAGGTGCCCCACGCCGAAATCCCGGGCGCTGCGCAGGATCGGCAAGGTGTCATCGATAAACAGGCTACGGGCCGGATCGAAACGGATGTCGGCTTGCAAGGCTTCCCAGAATTGCGGGTTTTCCTTGGGGAAACCGTAGTCATGGGAGCTGATCAAGCGCTCGAAATAGGGCGCCAGTTCAATGCGTTCCAACTTCAATGACAGCGAATCACGATGAGCATTGGTGATCAGGATCACGCGCTTGCCGGCCTGTTTGATCGCCGCCAGGAACGTATCGGCATCCGGGCGCAGGGCGATCAGGTGGGCGGTCTCCAGCTTGAGTTCGCGCACCGGGATCGCCAGCTCAGTGCTCCAGAAATCCAGGCAGTACCATTGCAACTGTCCGGCGTTACGCTCGAACAGTGGTTGCAACTCCATCTCGGCCATGGCGCGGCTCACGCCGTGCAGTTCGGCGTAACGCTGGGGCAAGTGCTCCATCCAGAAATGGTTGTCGTAATGCAGGTCGAGCAAGGTGCCGTCCATGTCCAGCAGGACGGTGTCGATGGCGTGCCAGGGCAAAGAGGGCATGGTGCGTTCTCATGTAAGTAAAGATATCCGACACAGACAATCGGAAAAGCCACGGTATAGTAACCCGATCACGCCAAGGAGCCGCTTATGCGCCAGAAACCCACTGTCCTCGCCCGCGAAATAGTCGCCAGTAGCCGTTTGTTCCGCGTGGAGGAAGTGCAATTGCGCTTTTCCAATGGCGTTGAACGGACCTACGAGCGTCTGGTGGGGCGAGGCACGGGCTACGGCGCGGTGATGATCGTGGCGATGATCGACGAGGATCATGCGCTGCTGGTGGAAGAGTACTGCGGTGGCACCGACGAGTATGAATTGTCCTTGCCCAAAGGTTTGATCGAGCCGGGCGAGGATGTGTTGGCGGCGGCGGATCGCGAACTCAAGGAAGAAGCCGGCTACGGCGCAAGGCAGCTGGAGCACATCACCGAACTGTCGTTGTCGCCTGGTTATATGAGCCAGAAAATCCAGGTGGTGCTGGCCACCGATCTGTACGAAGAACGCCTTGAAGGCGATGAGCCTGAACCGATGCGCGTGGAGCGGGTCAACCTGCGTGAGTTGTCGGCGCTTGCGCAAAACGAGCAATTCAGCGAAGGCCGCGCCCTGGCCGCGCTGTACTTGGTAAGAGACCTGTTGACCCAGCGTGGAGCGTTCAACGCATGAGCGAACTGTTTTTAGGCCACCCATTTATCGCCCCTGTCATTGAACTGGCGCGCCAGGCCGGTGAAGCCATCCTGCCGTACTGGCGTGCCGATGTCGCCGTGACTTCAAAAGCGGATGATTCGCCGGTAACGGCTGCCGATCTGGCCGCCCATCATCTGATTCTCGCTGGCCTTACTGCTTTGGATCCGAGCATTCCGGTACTGTCCGAAGAGGATGCCGATATCGATCAAAGCGTGCGAGCCGGCTGGCAGCGTTGGTGGTTGGTGGATCCGCTGGATGGCACCAAGGAATTCATTTCTGGCAGCGAAGAATTCACCGTCAATATTGCCCTGATCGAACAGGGTCGCGTGGTATTCGGCGTGGTATCAATGCCTACCACTGGCCGTTGCTATTTCGGCGGCGCGGGCCTTGGGGCTTGGCGTTCGGATGTAAATGCCGCGCCCAAGCAGATTCAAGTACGCCAGACCCCGGCTGCGGGCGAAGCGTTTACCGTGGTGGCCAGCCGTCGCCATACCAGCGCCGAGCAAGAGCGCCTGCTGGATGGTTTGAGCGAAGGTTTGGGCGAGCTGAAACTGGCGAATATCGGCAGCTCGTTGAAGTTCTGCCTGTTGGCCGAAGGCAGCGCCGATTGCTATCCACGCCTGGCGCCGACGTCACAGTGGGATACTGCCGCGGCCCAGGGGGTGCTGGAAGGGGCAGGGGGCGAGGTGTTGGAGTTGAATGGTCAGCCGTTCAGCTACCCGGCGCGGGAATCATTGTTGAACCCATTCTTTTTGGCGCTGCCCGCGAAGGCTGCATGGCGCGAACGCCTATTGACCCTGGCCAGATCTTAAGATCACAACAGGGCAAAGTGTGGGAGGGGGCAAGCCCCCTCCCACATTTTTTAGCGGTGCAGGACGTATTGGCCGGTAAAGGTTACTGCCCTCTCTGCGCTGCCTGCATTCACAATCCATGTCTCCAGTGCCAACCGCGCCCGCCCATAACGCTTGTACGTCGCCAAAAAACGCTTCCACACCTTCTCTTCCGGCGCTGCGCAAATGGCTGTCGCATCCCGCGTCACTGGCAGTGGATAACTGATCTGCCCTTCCTGAATCACGATATGCCCGTCTTCAATCCCTTCTTCGCGCAATTTCAGGTGCAGCCAACCCCAACCCGCGAGCACGGCGCCGCAATAAAGGCTGCCGCCAAACATGGTGCTCTTATGGTTGATGTTGGCTTGCAAAGGTAAATGCAGATGCAGTTGGTCGTGCTGCCAGTCGAGCACCTTCAGACCCATCTCCCGGGTAAGGGGGATATCGTGGTGCAAAATGGATTCCAGATAACGGCTGTCGCGGCTCATGTAGGCCTCTTGGCAGGTTGCGGTTGTCACTCGTCGTCAGCGCTGTGGTTGGCGCTGTCAGCGAAGTTCAGGCCGTGCTTGCGCAGTTTGTCGTGCAACGTTTTGCGCGGCACGCCCAGGGCTTCGGCGAGGCTGCGCAGGGAACTGTGGGGGCGGGTCAGTTCGGCGGCGATCAGGCTCTTCTCGAACTGCTCGACCTGCTCGCTCAGGCCGCCAGGGGTGGAGGTCAGCACGCCAGCTGCCGGGTTGTCCTGAGTGTTATCCAGCGCCAACTCCAGGCCCAGGGCGAAACGCTCCGCAGCGTTTTGCAGTTCGCGCACATTGCCCGGCCAGCTGTGGCGCAGCAATAGCGCGCGCTGGCCCGGTTGCAGCTCATGCAGGGGCAGGCCATGGCGGCTGCTGGCCTCGTCGGCGAAATGCTGGAACAGCATCAATGCATCTTCGCCCCGCTCGCGCAGGGGTGGAATGCGCAGCGGCGCGACATTGAGGCGGTAATACAAGTCAGCCCGGAAACGGCCCTGGTCGGCGGCCTGGCGCAGGTCTTCCTTGGTGGCGGCGATAATGCGGATATCCAGCGGGATCAACTGATTGCCCCCCAGGCGCTCCACCACGCGCTCCTGCAACAGGCGGAGCAACTTGACCTGTACATCCAGGCTCATGCTTTCGATTTCATCGAGGAACAGCGTGCCGCCATTGGCGAACTCGAACTTGCCGATGCGGCGTTTCTGCGCACCGGTAAACGCGCCCGGCTCATGGCCGAACAGTTCGCTTTCCACCACCGATTCGGCCAGCGCCCCGGCATTGATCGCCACAAACGGGCCGCTGCGGCGGCTCGACAGATCATGCAATGCACGGGCGACGACCTCCTTGCCCGCCCCGGTTTCGCCCAGGATCAGCACATCGGCCTTGGTCGCGGCCAGCGCCCCAATTTGCTCGCGCAGGCGCAACATTTGCGGCGAGTGCCCCACCAGGCGTGTGCTCAGTTGCTGGCGATCACTGAGGGCCAGACGCAGGCTGCGGTTATCCAGCACCAGGCGACGCAGGGCCAAGGCGCGGCGTACGCTGTCGAGCAGGGCGTCGCTGGCGAAGGGTTTTTCCAGGAAGTCATAGGCGCCGGCCCGCATGGCTTGCACTGCCAGCGGCACGTCGCCATGGCCGGTGATCAGCAGCACCGGCAGATCCGGGTCCTGGCCGTGCAGTTCGGCCAATAGTTCCAGGCCGTCCATACCGGGCATGCGGATATCGCTGACCACCACTCCCGGCCAATCGCGGGACAGGCGTGCGGTGAGGCCGCTGGCTTCGCCCAGGGGCAGGACTTTCAACCCGGCCAGGTCCAGGGTCTGGCACAAGGCCTGACGCAGGTGGGGATCGTCGTCGATCAACACCACCTGAATCTGGTTATCGATACTCATACACTGCGGTCCTCGGACGGTTGCAGACTGACGCCCGGCGAGCCGGCACGCAATTTCAAGGTTAACAGCGCGCCGCCTTCCTTGTGGTTGGCGAACAGCAGTTCACCGCCAAAGGCACGCATCAGGGTGTCGCAGATCGCCAGGCCCAAGCCCAGGCCCTGGGTGCGCGTCTTGGTGGTATAGAACGGCTCGCTGGCGCGGCCCAGGGCTTCCAAGCAAAAGCCCGGGCCATTGTCGCGAATGTACAGGTTGACGCCCTGTGCAGTGGTTTCGGCACTCAGCCAGAGTTTGCGCGGCGGACCTTTTTCGGTGAGGGCGTCGAGGGCATTGGCCAACAGGTTGCCCAGCACTTGGCGCAGGCGGGTTTCACCGGCCTGTACCCACAGGGTTGCCTCCGGCAGGTCGCGGATCAGCTCCACTTCCATCGAGCGCCGCCGCTTGGCCAGCAACGCCAGGGCGTCGTCCAGCGCCGGTTGCAGGGCCACGCTCTCCGGTGCGTGGCGGTCGCGACGGGCGAAGGCGCGCAGGTGGGCGATGATCGAAGCCATGCGCCCGGTCAATTCGCTGATCAGCTTGAGGTTGCCGCGGGCATCGTTGGTGCGTTCGTGGTCGAGCAGGATTTCGGCGTTTTCCGCATAACTGCGAATCGCCGCCAGCGGTTGGTTCAGTTCATGGCTGATGCTTGCTGACATGGTCCCCAGTGCCGAAAGTTTGCCGGCCTGCACCAGGTCATCCTGGGCGCGCACCAGTTCCTGCTGGGCGTGCTCACGTTCCAGCACTTCCTGTTTCAGGCGCCGGTTGAGGCCCTCCAGGTCGCTGGTACGCTCGGCCACGCGCATTTCCAACTCGCGGCGGGCCTTGGCTTCGAAGGCGATACGTTCCAGGTAATGCCGGCGGCGCTGCATGATCAAGCCCAGCAACAGCATCAGCACCAACAGCGCGGCACCACCGACGGCCATCACTGTGCGCACCGGGCGATTGATCAGCGAGCGCGGTGCGAGGATTTCCACGTTCCAACCGGTCTCGGCGATGGCCGTGGATTGGCGCAGCCAGGCGCTGCTGCTCAGGCTCAGCGGTTGCGGGTCGCGGGTCGGGTAGGGCTGGATGGCAATGATGGCCTGGCGTTCTTCGGTGGTCAGTGGCCGCGTGGCGCGGAATCGCCATTGTGGGCGTGAGGTGAGGATCACCACGCCGTTGTGGTCGGTGACCAGCAGTTGTTCCGGGGTATTACCCCAGAGGCTCTCGGTGTGGTCCAGGTCGACCTTCACCACCAGCACACCGATGATCGTGTCGCCATCACGTACCGCGGCGGCAAAAAAGTAGCCGCGCTTGGCCGAGGTGGTGCCCAGGCCGAAAAAGCGCCCCAGGCGCCCGGCCATGGCCTCGCTGAAATACGGACGAAAGGAAAAATTACGTCCGACAAAACTGTCTTGTTTGTCCCAGTTGGACGCGGCCAGGGTCTTGCCGGTGGTGTCCATCAAATACATCACTTCCACCCCGGCCTGGGCGGCGACGTCCTTGAGCAGCAGGTTGGCGTTGGCCAGGTTGGTGCTGACCTGGGGCGCGTCCAGCGCGGTGCGCAGCGCCGGCAGGTCACCGAGGATCTGCGGCAGCACTTCGTAGCGGTGCAGGGTGCCCAGCAGGTTGGCGACATAGAGATCGAGGGTCTGGCGATTCTGCCCGGCCAGTTCGCTGCGGTAATAGCGCTCGGCCAGGTGCTCCAGTGGCCACAACAGCGGTGCCAGGCATAATGCCAGCAGGGCAAGGCTGCGCCAGCGGGGTCTTCGCGCAAGGGGTGGAGTCATGGGGATCGCGCCTGTGGGTACAGGCGCATTATGCCTAGTGCTGCTGTGCAAGACACTCTTGCAATGCGTCCTGCCACTGCGGCTGGCTGACCTGCCATTGCTGCTGCAGCCGCTTGCAGTCCAGGCGCGAGTTCAGCGGGCGCTTGGCGGGGGTCGGGTAGGCGCTGGAAGGGATCGGCTCCAGTTCGGCGCAGGCTTTCCCGTCGGCCCGCAGCTGCGCGCCAATGGCCTCGGCGAAGCCGAACCACGAGGTTTCGCCTTGGGCGGTCAGGTGATAGACGCCCCATTCCCCGGCCTTGCCGGCTTGCCACTGCTCAATCAGCAAACGGGTGCTGTTGGCGATGGTCCCCGCCCAGGTCGGCGCACCGATCTGGTCGGCCACGATGCGCATCTGCGGTTTTTCCTGCAGCAGGCGTTGCATGGTCAGCAGGAAGTTCTTGCCGTGGCTGGAATACACCCAGCTGGTGCGCAGAATCAGGTATTGGCCACCCACGGCAGCAATCGCCCGCTCGCCTGCCAGCTTGCTCTGGCCGTAGACACCCAATGGGTTTGGCGTGTCGTTTTCGGTGTACGGGGCAGGTTTGCTGCCGTCGAACACGTAGTCGGTCGAGTAGTGGATCAGCGGGATGCCCAATGCCTTGGCTTCCTCGGCTAGGATGCCGGGGGCGACAGCGTTGATGGCAAAGGCTGCGTCCGGTTCGCTCTCGGCCAGATCAACGGCGGTGTGCGCGGCCGCGTTGATGATCAGGCCGGGGCGATGGGCGCGTACCTGTTGGCGGATCAGGTCGGCGTTGGCAAGGTCCAGCTGATCGCGGCCCAGGACGATGAGCTCGCCCAGGCCCTGGAGCCGCTGTTGCAGCTCTTGGGAGACTTGGCCGTGTTGGCCGGTGATGAGGATTTTCAGGGAAGCCGTCACAGGAATAAGTCCGCGTCTTTCAGGTTTGCACCGTTTTGATCCTTGGCGGACAGCGTCGGTGTGCCGTTGAGCTGCCAATCGATGTTGAGATCCGCGTCGTTCCAACGAATGCAACGCTCCGCAGAGGGCGTGTAGTAATCCGTGGTCTTGTAGAGGAATTCGGCGTAATCGCTCAGCACCACGAAACCGTGGGCAAAACCCGGTGGGATCCACAACTGGCGATTATTTTCGGCAGACAGTCGCACGCTGGTCCATTTGCCGAAGTGCGGGGAGCTGCGGCGGATATCCACCGCCACGTCCAGGACTTCGCCAGCCGTCACACGCACCAGTTTTCCCTGGGCGTGTTCTACCTGATAGTGCAAGCCCCTGAGCACGCCCTTTTGCGAGCGTGAGTGGTTGTCCTGCACAAATTGCAGTTGCAGCCCGCTGGCTTTTTCAAACTCACGAGCATTGAAACTCTCATAGAAAAAGCCGCGCTCATCGCCAAAAACCTTGGGTTGGATGATCAATACATCGGGCAACTCAGTGGCGGTTACATTCATTTAGTGTTCCCGGCGAGCATGTACAAGTACTGGCCATAGCCGGTTTTGCCGAAGTATTTGGCGCGCTCCAGCAGATAGTCTCGGTCGATCCAGCCGTTCTCGTAGGCGATCTCTTCCAGGCAGGCTACTTTCAAGCCTTGGCGGTGTTCGATGGTCTGTACGTAGGTAGAGGCTTCCAACAGACTGTCGTGGGTGCCGGTATCCAGCCAGGCGAACCCGCGGCCGAATCGCTCTACGTGCAGATCACCGCGCTGGAGGTAGGCATTGTTGATGTCAGTGATTTCCAGCTCGCCGCGTGGCGATGGCTTGACCGCCTTGGCGATCTTGATCACGTCGTTGTCGTAGAAATACAGGCCAGTCACGGCGTAGTGGGACTTTGGCTTCAACGGTTTTTCTTCGATGGACAGGGCACGGCCTTCTTGGTCGAAGTCGATTACACCGAAACGCTCTGGGTCTTTGACCCAGTAACCGAAGACGGTAGCGCCCGAAGGGCGTTCGGCTGCGCCGCGCAATTGATCGCTGAAATGCTGGCCGTGGAAGATGTTATCCCCCAGGATCAAGCACACAGGATCATCGCCAATGAACTCTTCACCAATGATGAATGCCTGCGCCAGGCCATCCGGCGAAGGCTGCTCCGCATAGCTGAAGCGCACACCGAACTGGCTGCCGTCGCCCAGCAGGTTACGGTACTGCGGCAGATCCACTGGGGTAGAGATCACCAGGATGTCCTTGATCCCCGCCAGCATCAGCACCGAGATCGGGTAGTAGATCATTGGCTTGTCATACACCGGCAACAGCTGCTTGGACACGCCCAGGGTAATGGGGTGCAAGCGGGTGCCGGAACCGCCGGCCAATACAATGCCCTTCATCATGCGATCAAATCCTTTGCGTCAGTGTTGCCCAATCGTTCACCTTGATAACTGCCATCCTGGACCCTGCGGCACCATTCCAGATTATCGAGGTACCACTGCACGGTCTTGCGCAGTCCGGTCTCGAAGGTTTCTTCCGGGACCCAGCCCAGCTCGCGCTCGATCTTGCTGGCATCGATGGCGTAGCGTTGGTCGTGGCCCGGGCGATCCTTGACGAAGGTGATCAGGTCGGTGAATTTTTCTACGCCGGCTGGGCGTTGTGGCGCCAGCTCTTCCAACAGGGCGCAAATGCCACGTACCACGTCGATGTTCTTCTGCTCGTTATGGCCGCCGATGTTGTAGGTTTCGCCCACAACCCCAGTGGTTACCACTTTAAGCAGCGCGCGGGCATGGTCCTCGACGAACAGCCAGTCACGCACCTGCAAGCCATCGCCGTACACCGGCAGCGGCTTGCCCGCGAGGGCGTTGAGGATGACCAGTGGGATCAACTTTTCGGGGAAGTGGAACGGCCCGTAGTTGTTCGAGCAGTTGGTCAGCAGCACCGGCAGGCCATAGGTGCGCTGCCAGGCGCGTACCAGGTGGTCTGAGGCCGCCTTGCTCGCGGAATACGGCGAGCTGGGGGCGTAAGGCGTGGTCTCGGTGAAGAGATCGTCCACGCCGTGCAGGTCGCCGTAGACCTCGTCAGTGGAGATGTGGTGGAAACGAAACGCGCTCTTCGCCGGTTCTGCCAGCTTCTGCCAGTAGGCCCGGGTGGCCTCCAACAGGCTATAGGTGCCAACGATATTGGTCTGGATAAAATCCGACGGGCCGTCAATGGAACGGTCGACGTGGGATTCAGCCGCCAAATGCATGATGGCGTCAGGCTGGAAGCGAGCAAGTATGGCGCTCACGGTGGCCTGGTCGATGATATCGGCCTGGACGAACTCATAGCGGCTGTTGGACGCGATACTGGCTAGCGACTCGAGGTTGCCGGCGTAGGTCAGCTTATCCAGGTTGAGCACTTCATGCTCGGTGTGTTGAATCAAGTGCCGGATCAGGGCCGAGCCAATAAATCCGGCGCCGCCGGTGATGAGAATGCGCATGTCGAGGGCCTTTTCCTTAGACGGACATTAAGCGAAAGAAGCATAGCTTGAGTTGTGAATCGGGCCGGCGCAAGCGCCGCGAGCATAAGGGGTTGATTAAAACCCCTGAACAATGGCGATATAGACGTCTGAAAAAACAAACGCCGTCACAATGTTGTTGTCCCTGTTGACCCATCGTGCCTGTTCGAACGGCACTATGGACAGCACGCGCGGCGGCTTTGTTCTGTAAATCTGTCGTGATGACCACGCCACAATCGCTTGTCGATAGTTATCGACTACTTCACGTTTTTATCGATGTTAACCCTGATTAACCGCTTTTAAAGCCGATTTTTATCCGTTATAAAGTCGACCTTCACCCCATTCGGAGCCCTGATCGCCATGACCACCCTGCACAGCACCCCTCGCGCCGATGGCTTCCACATGCCTGCCGAATGGGCGCCACAGACCCAAACCTGGATGATCTGGCCTGAGCGCCCTGACAACTGGCGCTTGGGCGGCAAGCCGGCGCAGGCAGCCCATGTGGCCGTGGCCAAGGCCATTGCCCGCTTTGAACCGGTGACCGTTGCAGTTTCCGCCGGCCAGTACGAGAACGCCCGTGCGCGCCTGGATGTGCCCAATATCCGCTTGGTGGAGATGTCCAGCGACGATGCCTGGGTGCGGGACACCGGCCCGACGTTCGTGATCAACGACAGCGGCGAAGTGCGTGGCGTGAACTGGGATTTCAACGCCTGGGGTGGTTTCGACGGCGGCCTTTATTCGCCGTGGAACCGTGATTCCCAAGTGGGTGGCAAGATCCTCGAGATCGAACGGGCGCCGCGCTACCGTACTGAAGGCTTTGTGCTTGAAGGCGGTTCGATCCATGTGGACGGCGAGGGCACCCTGATCACCACCGAAGAATGCCTGTTAAACCGCAATCGCAACCCGCACCTTGATCGAGCAGCGATCGAAGCAGTGCTCAGCGATCACCTGGCGGTGGATAAGATCATCTGGCTGCCGGACGGCCTGTTCAACGATGAAACCGACGGCCATGTGGATAACTTCTGCTGCTACGTGCGTCCGGGTGAAGTGTTGCTGGCCTGGACCGATGACCCACAAGATCCGAACTATGCACGCTGCCATGCGGCCATGGATGTGCTGCAAAACAGCACCGATGCCCAAGGCCGCTCGTTCATCGTGCATAAAATGCCGATCCCGGGGCCGCTGTACGCCACTGAGGAGGAGTGCGCCGGTGTCGACCCGGTGGACGGCAGCCAAGAGCGTAATCCGACCGTGCGGTTGGCCGGTTCCTACGTCAACTTCCTGATCGTCAACGGCGGCATCATCGCGCCGAGTTTCGACGACCCGCTGGACAGCCAAGCCAAGCAGATCCTGCAGAACCTGTTCCCCCAGCACGAGGTGGTGATGGTGCCGGGGCGTGAACTGTTACTGGGAGGCGGCAATATCCATTGCCTGACTCAACAACAGCCAGCCCCGCAGAGAAATTGAGTGCAGTTGTAACAACGCCTTGATGGCAACCGGGGCACGGTGTGATTGCAGTGTTCCCGGCAAGCCCGCGGCCCAGCCAGGTTGCGGGCTTTTTTATACCTGAACGCCAATGAACACTGGGAATTGGCATAGCTCTTGTATCGCTGTCGTAACAATGGCCCAGGGTGATGACTGCACAGATCTGTCACAAACCTTGAGTAAGTTAGCCGCTCACGCAGCAGGAGAGAGCGCTGAAATGAATGCCGATATCAACCCTATCTACATGCGCCCATTCCACCCGACGCGAGTTAACGGCGACGCGATCCATGCGCTGGCGCTCTGGTTGAAGGCAAACGGCTCGAGACAGATCAGGCAAGCGCCTGACTGGCGCAGCGTGATGCGTGAACGCTACCCGGTGGGGTTGTTCACGGAGGATGAAGTGCGCGAGCTGTGTGACCTGATGTGTAACTCTAAGGCGCGCTGAGACCTTATGTGGGAGGGAGCAAGCCCCACCCACAGGTTTCATTTATTCGGCCTTAGAAACTGTAGGTACCGGTGACGACCAGGCTACGCGGCTCTCCCGGTTGAATCTGCGCCGCGCTGGTCGCCGAGGCATAGTAGTTTTTGTCGGCGATATTGTTGAGCGCCGCCCTTATGTCCCATTCCTTCTGACGGAACCCGGCCAGTGCGTCCCAGCGCCCATAGCCCGGCAGCACCACGGTATTGAGGTTGTCGGCGTAACGATCACCTACCAGGGTCAAGCCGGTTTCCGCGTACCAACCCATTTCGGGCTTCCAGGTGATGAACAGGCTGGCATTACGCTTGGCTACGTCGCTGATGCGTTTGCCTTCAAAGCCATTGTTGTCCTTCTCCACCTTGGCGTCCTGCAGCCCCACGCCGCCGCGTACGTACCAATTGTCGACGATCTTGCCGGTGGCGGTCAGCTCCACGCCGCGTGAGCGTTGCAAGCCTGTGAGCAGGGTAATGGTGCGGTCCAGCGGGTCGCTGGTGCGGCGGTTGTAGAGTTCCAGCTCGTACACGGCCAGGGTGGTGCTCAGGCGGTCGTCGAGCCAGTCGCTTTTCACGCCGATTTCTTTTTGCTTGGTCAGCTCGGGGCTCAGGTCATTGGCGCCGCCGGCCGCATTCGGCGTGATACCGATCAGGCCGCCGCCTGCGGGTGTGAAGGTCTTGCTCCACGAGGCATAGAACGAATGATGCTCCAGCGGCGTCCACACCAGGCCGACGCGTGGGCTGGTGCTATGGCTCTTCACGTTTTGCTGGGTATTGAGCAGCTTGCTGGTGGTGTCCACTTCAAAGCGGTCGTAACGCAGCCCGCCCAGGAGCTGCCACTGGTCATTCAGGCGCAGTTGGTCCTGCACGTACAGGGCGCGGCTTTCGACTTCGGTGTGGTTGTTGCTCGAAACGCTCATGCTCCCGGTGTGGCTCAGGTGGCGATTGGGTTGGTTGAGGTCCAGGCCCGGCACGGCCTGGCCGCCTCGATTGACGGCGGTGGCGGAGTACAGCTTCGGATCGCGGCGCTGGCTGCCCAGCTCAATACCGGTGAGCAGGCGGTGCTCCAGGCCGAAGGTGTCGAAACCACCTTCCAGCTCAAGGTTGTTGAACACATTGCGGGTGGTCAGGTCCTGCTGCCAGTGCTGGCGGGTGACGGTGTTGGTTTTCGGGTCGTAGCCGGTCTGGTAGGTGTTGTCGAAATCGCTGTCGAGCTTGAACACTCCGAGGGTGTGGCGCAGTTGCCAGTTGGCGTTGAGCTCATAGGCGAGCTTGGAACGCAGGGACTGGGATGTATCGTCGATGTAATCGCCGCTATCGAAATAAGTGGTGCTGCGGCTTACATCGGCCGGGCGCCCGTTGACCCCGGGTATGCCGCGGTCCGGCGTGCGGTTGTAGCGGCTGTATTCGTATTGCACCAGCCAGTTCAGCTCAGGGGTGAGCTGCCAGCTCATCGACGGTGCGAACAACTGGCGGTTGCCACTGACCCCATCGCGAAAGCTGTTGTTGTCCTGGTTGCCCATGTTCAGGCGCAGGCTGATGGTGTCAGTCGGATCGGTGCTCAGGTCGGCATACAGGCTGCGCAAATCATTGCTGCCGCCTTGGGCTTCGATGCTGGATTTCAGCCCCTGGGTAGGCAGTTTGCTGACGCGGTTGACGATCCCACCCTGGCCGCCGCGCCCGTACAGCACCGCAGCCGGGCCCTTGAGCACTTCGATGCGCTCGATGTTATGCAGGTCGCGCACGTACTGGCTGTCGTCGCGGATGCCGTCCAGATAGAAATCGTTGCTCGCGTCAAAACCGCGTATGCGCAAGCTGTCGAAGCGCGTGTCGGCGCCGCTGCTGACGTTAGGGATGCCGCTCAACGCCTGGCCCAGGTCGTTGGTGCCGTAGGAGCGCAGGCTTTCGGTCTTCACGGAATCGATGGCCTGGGGCACGTAGCGCACAGAAGTGGCGGTGCGAGTGGCGGTGCTGGTTTCCTTGACGCGTGGGTCGTCTTCGTCAGCCTCGGCGTTGATCGAGGTTGCAGGCAATACCGTGGTCGCATTGGCAAAACCGACAGACAGCAAAACAGAGAGCCCTAGGGAAATGGGCGTCAGGCGCGGGACAAGCATGGGGGTGAGTATCCAAATGGTCTGGCAGAGAAATAGTGCGCGAATGGTAATGCTTTGCATTTGCGCGTGTTATCTATTCCCTAAGGTGCTGACTGTTAGAATTGTTACTTGATGTGTTTTCAAGGGATATGGAAGAGAATTGCGGGCGTTTCCAGCGGCGCTTTGGCCCAGTGCTTAGACGAATATCGCCTAAATACAGACGATTCACGAAATTGACACATAGTTCAACGCGCGCATAGGATTGCCCCCAACGCCTGTGGCTAACCACCATGACTCATCCAATAAAAAAAGGCCCGCGGCAGTTCAGTCGTCCGCGGGCCTTCTTTTTGCGGAAGAAAGTCGACACCAGAAAAAAGCAACACGGGGCCTGGTGTCACAGCGCGTACTCAACTCGTACTAAGGAATATAAGAAAATGTTGAAGCAACGGATGAGTCTGATCGCTCTGGGGATTTTGAGCGCATCGACAGCAATGGCAAACGACCAGGAGCAATCCAAGGGTTTCGTTGAAGATAGCCACCTGAACATCGCCGCACGTAACGCCTACATCAGCCGTGACTACAAAAACGGCAAGCAGGACAAAGCCGAATGGGGCCAAGGTTTCATCGGCAAGTTCGAGTCCGGCTTCACCCAAGGCACCGTGGGTGTGGGTGTGGATGTGATCGGTCAATACGCTATTCGTCTGGACGGTGGTAAAGGTCGCAGCGGTGCTGGCGGCATCGACTTCTTCAAGCAAGGTGACAGCGGTGAAGCCGCCAGCGACCTGGCCAAAGGCGGCGCAGCCGTCAAGGCGCGTATCTCCAACACCGTGATCAAGTACGGTCAGCAGATGCCAGCCGTGCCGGTCCTGCAATACGACAACTCGCGCCTGCTGTCGGAAACCTACGAGGGTACCTCGATCGTTTCCAAAGAGATCGCCGGCCTGCAACTGGACGCCGGTCACTTCACCAAGGAAGCTCGCAAGAGCGCCGAGGGCAGCGACAGCGGCCGCTTGAAGAGCATCAACTACATTGGTGGTAGCTACAAATTCACCGAAAGCCTGTCGGCTGCGCTGTACGCCTCCGACATGCAGGACGTGCTGAAGAAGCAATACGTCAACGTCAACTACGTGCTGGCGCTGCCAGAGAAACAATCGCTGACGTTTGACTTCAACGGCTACAAAACCAAGCTCGACCGCAGCTTCGCCCTGGAAAACCAAGGTGATGCCGACGCCCGCGACAACAAGATCTGGAGCCTGGGCGCCACCTGGGCTGTTGGCCCGCACAGCTTCACCATCGCTCACCAGCGCAGCACCGGCGACACCGGCTACCTGTACGGCGGGTACCGTAATGCGGGCGGCATCGGCGATGGCGGCAATACCATCTTGCTGGCCAACTCCTACTGGTCCGACTTCAATGGCAAGGATGAGCGCTCCTGGCAAGCAGGTTACGGCATCGACTTCGCCACCTTCGGCGTACCGGGCCTGACCTACAACATTGCCTACGTGCGCGGCACCAACATCGACGACGGCACCGGCCGTGGCGATGGCACCGAGCGTGAGATCTGGAACCAGTTCAAATACGTCGTACAGAGCGGCCCAGCCAAAGACCTGAGCCTGCGTGCTCGTGCCTCGTGGTTGCGCGTTTCCAACAACGCCAGCAACTACAACGTTGGCGGTAACGAACTGCGCCTGTTCGCCGACTACCCGATCAACGTTTTCTAATTGATCGAGCGTCGCGCCTGATTCCAGGCAATAAGAAACCCCGACTGGTTCGGGGTTTTTTATTGCCTGGCGGCGAGTGTTTTCGCCTGGGTGGAGTGTCCTGAATGTCAGGCCTTGATCGGCGCAAGCTTCTTGCAGTTTTCCTTGCGTGCGGGGTATTGCTCGCACTTGCGCAGCACGGTTTGTACCTGCTGCGTATTCTGCAGTTGCTGGTTGGCCAACAGCTTTTCAGTGATGAACAGTTCTTCCGAGCCCAGATTGCGTTCGGCCTTGTCGATCATAGCCAGCGCCGCTTGCCCATCACCCCGCTTGAGGTGGTAGCTGATCATCAAGTCATAGGTAGAAGGGCCAGCCAGGGACCAGTCCTTGATCGCCTGCAACTCTTTCAGCGCTTCGCTGTTTTTACCCTGGGCCAGGCGCACGGTATAGGCGGTGCGCCGAATACTCGGCTGGTCCCTGACCGGCGAAGCCAGTGCCTGGCGGATAAACCTTTCGGCATCCGGCACTTTGTTTTTCTCCAAGGCATCGATGGCGAAGTACGCATCTTTATAACCCTGCAAGGCCTTCGCCACTTGGGGCGTGTTCTTCATCTTCGACCAGCTTTGCGGGTTGACCCGGGCGCGGCGTTCCTGGCGATATTCGCGTTGCAAGTACTGGCGCAGCTCGGTGTCGCGGTCCATGGCCGACATATGCGAGCGGTTGAAGTACTGGGTGGTTGCGGTGATGCCGGTGGTCAGGCCGTCCTTGACCAGCACGTCCAGCTCTTTGGTGAACTGGTTGAGATTGAACTGCTGCAGCGAATCCTGCATGGCATTCTTGCGCGCCGTGAGAAAGCCCGTGAGCAATGGCTTCTGCTTGCCCTGGAAGTCGTTGAGACGCTCCAGGCTATGGGTGGCGGCGCGCGGGGCGTAACCGGCGCGGATCATCAAGTCGGTGCCGAGCAGGTCGGCCTGGTCTTCCTGGCTGCGGCCCCAGGCGGTGCTCCACACCTGGTCGGAAAAGGTATTGGCCAGGGCGGTGTACAGCACTGTGTTACCGATGGTCTTCTGGGTGCCGGCCGGGTCTTTGCTGAACAGCTTCATCGTTCCGGAGCTGCGGTCGACGCCCGTATCGGCAGCCATGGTGGCCAAGGCGACCGTGGAGGCGACGGTGGTGAACATGTCTTTCTGCTGCTGGAAGGCGGCCATGCGGTCATGGTGATGCAGCAGCACATGGCTCATTTCATGACCAAGCATTGCCGCGATTTCGTCTTCGCTGGCAACGTTGTCGAGCATCCCCAGCGGCACGAACAGGTTGCCGTAAGGGTCCGCCGATGGCCCGAAACCATAACTGTCGGTGATCTTCACCTGTAGCGGCGGCAACTCCCCCGGCCAGCCCTTGGACAAGCGCGTGACAATGCCCTGCAAGTAGCCTTGCAGCATCGGGATATCCACCAGGTTCTGCTGGCGCGCCTCGGCGGCCGGCACCGCCCGCCCGTCATAGCTCAGGCGCTGCTGGCTCTGGCGCTGTGGGTCGAGCTTGTAATACTGGCGCACGTCGGTGTTGTCCACATAGTGGCCCTGGACCCGGGACTGGGTCGAAGGCCCCACCAGGTTCAGAAACGCCTGGTCTGCGCCCTTCAAGGTCGCGCAACCACTGAGCACGGAACAGGCCAACAGGCTGGCTGCCACTCGATATCCCTTCACCGCAACGCTCCTTTTATTGATTGCAACCGGCACCAAAGCCAATGGTGGAATTATTGCGGCTGTCCTTGGCCTGGCTTTTGGTCAGGCCCTGGCAAGGCAGGTCGACGACGTTCAGCGGCGGTTCGATGCGCAGGTCCATGGTGTCCAGCCAGACCTTCTGGCCGGCCAGCTCTACCTGCACCAGGTCCAGCGCCTGGTTGTACTGCAACACCGGCACGGGCTGGGTGGGCGCATCCTTTTTCGCCAGCTCACGCTGTTGCTTGCCCTGTTCGTCGAGCACCGTCACCGGGTCGGCCAGGAACGCTTTGATACTGTGAGTTTCCGCCCAGGCACCTGGGGTGAAGAGGGCGGCGAGCAAGACGATGAGGCTTCTGTTCATCCTTGGGTTCCTTGAGTCAAATAGCAAAGCGGCACACTCAGCGATCGCGGTCGAAGAAGGCTTCGATCCGCTCGCTGAACAACACCAACGACAGCAATACAATGCCCAGCACGTTGACCGGGGTGATGTCATTGAGGCTCAGCAGCACACTGACCGCCGCCAACATCGACATCACCAACAGCCACGACGGGCACGGCGAGGTAAAAAACCAGATTTCCTGGCGCCGCCAACGGCTCCAGGCGCGATGGCCCGCCAGGCGCCGTGCGTGCAGCGCCTTGAGCACAGCAATCAACGCCAGCAGCCCGAGCTCCAGCAGGTCCAGCCAATTGAAGGGCAGGGCGGGGAAATTGGCCGGTTCATGGTCGTAGTTCATGCCTGAATTGATCAGGTTATCCAGGGCCATGGCGTGCAGGTAAACGCCGGGGAGCTGGCCATGTACCGGTGACTCCACCCAGTCCCCGGTGGAGGCGATATTGGCGCCGACCAGCACCAGGCGGTCGTGGAGTAACTCGGCGATCAGGGCTTGGTCGTCCGGCTCGGTGACCTCCAGGTCACTGGCCGACAACGTCAGCGTATAAGGGCACCGCGCCTGGGCCGAGTCATCCAGCTTCCAGAACACGGCCTGGAACAACTGCGCCACCCCGTCCAGCAAGAAATGCCGCGCCGCTGCGCAGTGGCGGATATCAGCAATACGCGCTTGTTCCGGCGCCAGCTTCAGGCCCCATTGCACCGCGATGGGCTGGCGCTGCGCAGCGGTTTGCGCATCCACCGGCGGTGGCTTGCACTCGTGCGTGGCACAGAACTCCCGGTACAGCGCCAAAGCGGGGGTTTCCATCAGCCCGGCCTGGGTGTGCTTGGCCAGTGGATACTTGTCATCCACCCCTTCCCACACCACCAGGGCTGGGCGGCTGACCTGCATAAAAGGCGCCAGCGTATTGGCCTGGCCCGCCTCCGCACGCTTCAGCCCGGTATTGGCCAACCACAGCGGGATGCCCTGGCGTTGATAACGCTCAAACACATTCGCCAGCAACTGACTGCCCCGCGCCGGATCGCCCAACGAGTGGTCGTGGCTATACAGCAAATCCACAAACACCGCCCCAGGCTTGTACGCCAACAAACGCTTAAACAACTTGCTCTGCTCGCCATAGGGCATGGGCCATGAGCTGTCATTGCGCATCAGGTAGGCATCATCAATCAACACCACCGCCACCCGCTGCTGCCCAAGGCTCGGGTAGTGGCTGGCGAACATACGATTGAGCCACTGCGCCGACGCCTTGTCGCTGGAACTGGCCAAGCCGAAAGGATCAAGAATCGCCAGCAACACGATGATGACCGCCAGCCAATAGCGGCGGTATTTGAACAGCGGAGGGTTGGACAACATCCATGTCTCGATAAAAGCGCAAGCAAGGCGGGGTTTTTAAAGGAGTGGGGAGGGGGTGTCAATCGAATAAGTGGCTAAGTGCCATATTGCCTTTGGCTCGCCTTTCGCAAAAAGCCCCGACCTATTCAGGTCAGGGCTTTCCTTTGTGGGAGCTGGGCTTGCCCGCGATGACGTCAGCCCGCGCACCACACGACTTCTTTATTGCTCAACATTCCCAGGCGACTCCAACACCTTCACCACATCATCAATCACCGCCTTGCTCATCTCCTGCAAATAATGCGACGCCCAGGCATAACGGTCCGTGTCCTGCGTCATCGCCGCGTCTTCCGCGAGCAGCTTGGCGAGGTGGAGCAAGTCGGAAACGTGATGCAAGGCTTCATGCAGGGAAACACCGCTGTTGACGCGGAACAAAGGTTGGTCGGAGTGAAAGGAAAAGGGGGTGACGCCGAGGGTGGTTAACGCAGACGCATTTGTAACGTCATTGGTAGAACTCCCGTATCAAAGTGAGAGCTACCACGTTCGTCATTTGAACGAATGCGTGGCGCTAAGGCGCCTGCATCAAGTCGGGTTCTCAGGCCCGGTCGCCAAATCGCAGCGACGGGAACGAGATTAGCGTGGTGGGGCGTGGGGAGCAATCGGGAAAATAGATCTGTTGTGTTTCGAGTCCTACCTGAGCGGTGGGTACTGGTTGCTGATGCTAAGTAGGCGGCTCATGCAATTACCCTGTTTTACAATCTTGGCGCCGGTTACGGTAAAGCACGCCTGATATCAGAGTATGAGGCAAGACCTACCAGTAGGCTGGTTTTACGGCCGGTTTTTTTCGTGTAGGTACTCGGGAGGGGAGCTGATGATCCGCGAGTTCAACTTCGGTTACCACATGACGCATCCAATTCGCATACTGCTTAAGAGAGCCCGGTACCGTGCGCTGTACGCCTTCGCGGTGTGGAAGGATGACTCCTATGCGCAGATCCGCAAAGTCTTCCCGGATCGCTTTTAAGGCTGGCGTCATATCGGTATCGCCCGATACCAAGACGATTTGCTGCGTTCGCTGTTCAGGCGGTAGGAATGATTCACGAGCTGCGAGACGGTACATGCTTATAGCAATATGAACATCCGTTTCCTTCTCCTCTAATTTCCAAACCTCGACTTGATCGGCTCTGGAGGCAGGCGTGTCCTTGTTGACAAAGCGTGGGGCTTTGCCGGATTCAAGCTGATGGCGTCCGTAGAATACCTTTACGTCACGCGCTATCAGGGCACGTAAATACGCGTCCTGGGCTTCTTTGGATTTGATGCCGCGACTGGCAAGGGATGGCTTGACGCCGGAGGTGAAGAAGCTGATGGCGCTGACGAAGCTGTCTGGACATTCGACGCGAACGATATGGGATAGGAGGGACGGGAGGTCAAGCCATTTGTACGGAGTGCCAGCCAGCAGGCCGTAAAACAGGTTGTAACCGTCTACAAAGCAGGCTGTACGCAAAACTCAGTCCCCAGAAACGAAAAAACCGGCACAGGGCCGGTTTCTTCACCCCAACTGCCAGAGAACTTAATCGCTGCGTACGGGGCTGAGTAGTGAGCCCATATTCCACTATTTGTTGAATAGATTCAATCGGGTTGATCATTTTTTTGATCGCCCGGAGTCACTGCATGCTACCTGCGTCATCTGCTGAAAATGCAGAGCAGATCGTCTTCACAGCGTCACAGGTCTCCAACAGAAATCACGAACTACGATGACATTGTTGCCATAAATGATGTGCAGATCGTTTCTCTTAAGCTGTTTCTGGATATTTTCCATCACGACTTCGGCCAGGCGTTCTCGTTCGCAAACCTGGTAGAACTGATCCCATTTCAGAGTCATGCACTCATTCCCATTTTTTCGCATAATCTCGTTGAGTTCTGCTGCAATGCTCTGGGCTGTCTTCGCCATGATAATCCTACAGGTCTTAGTTTCTGAGAGTTGCAGGATTCTTATGCGGGTCTTGCGATATGTCAATGTGAATCTTAAAAAGTCCTTAAAATTGTCTTAGGGCGGACTAAAAAACTTGCTTGAAACCTGTAAAAAACCTCATTAACGAGGCCTTGGAAAGGTGCCAAGGGCATGGTCCTGGTGATGGCACTACCGCGGGACTGGCGGCTCTTTACGGCCGAGAGCCTGGGCATCTCATGATCTGGTCTCCTGAGCACTTCCGAGAAAGTGGACGGGTGGTGCCTGCACTGGCTGACGAGATCAACGCCGCGAGATCCTGAGTCGAGTGAAGGCAGCTATGCGATGACCGGGGGCATGCCTGACTGTCAGTCAGGTGCAGTCCATTCCGTGGACTGCGGCACCATCATCTGCATCGCTGTTGCTGGTGACTTCGGTGTTTGTCACGCCGATTGTCACGAGGGGAAATGCCGCAAAGCCTTGTACGAGTTGGGCTGCAGCAACGGTAGGAGCGCCCGTCTCTTTCCGGAAGAAAGAGACGGGCGCAGGTTGGCGCAAGGAAATGGCCAAGCGGATAGGTTGCTGCAGGGCAGCTATGAAAGGGAATGAGTTGCCGCAGTGGGCACGCAGGGAAAAGTAGGCATCCATCACATCGCTGTGACTGTGCGAGCCGCCGGACGCTAATCGCACTTTGGGTGAACCACCATGGTGTGGCGTAGCCTTAAAGGTTCTGGCTACCTGGGTTGCTGTCAACGACAGCGCTTTGCCCGATCTTTTCTACGCCTGTGGTTAATTCGGGTCAAGGCTCGAATTTTCGGCAGTTCTGCGGCTGTGGATGAAATTATCCACCGGTGGAAATCAGTGGTTTTCCACAGACAGTTGCGCGGGCTTTAGACTTTTTAAGTGAGGTCCATCCAAGCAGGGCGGCTTTGCAGCCCTGTTTGGATGGACCCGCGTGGCAGAGCAGATTGCGAGAGTCTTACGGATGTACGCTTACTTTACTGCGGCACTTTAAAAGCCAAAGCAGTGTTAGCACCGTCGGCCAAAATAACGTGTTGAGAATGTCGTGAGCGCTTGCCTGCCAGCGCCAGTATCCGAAGCTTCCAATATCGTCTCGCCGATCTACCCACTCGCCTGCACACGCAATGATGAAAACAACCAGCCAGCCAAGGTATGGCCTGAATCGTCGGGTGCCAACGCTCAACGTCAAATAGACCACCATGCCCAAATAGATATGCAGCGCGTCTTTTGACAGTCCGGTTGCCGCCACAATGGCGAGCTTGATGCTTTGTGCGGTTGAGATATCCATATCAATTCCCCCTCTCTGCGCCAATGCCAGGCTTCGCCTTTATCCGAGTAACGTTATCTCCGATCTGGTTGGCAAATTCGTGTGGAGTAACATGCTCCTGCCGGTTGGCCTCCAGATACCGGCTCCACCAGTTTATGATCAGTCTGCGCTCCTCAATGAACTCGGCCTTGTGGAAACAGGGGTCAGACCACCATTATTGAAAACATGCTCTGACCCCTATTTTCCCTGACCCCTATTTTCCAGTCCATTCCTTGGGCTGCGGCACCATCATCTGCATCGCTGTTGCTGGCGACTTCGGTGTTTGTCACGCCGATTGTCACGAGGGGAAATGCCGCAAAGCCTTGTACGAGGTGGGCTGCAGCAGTGGTAGGAGCGCCCGTCTCTTTCCGGGAGAAAGAGACGGGCGCAGGTTGGCGCAATGAAATGGCCAAGCGAATAGGTTGCTGCAGGGCAGCTATGAAAGGGAATAAGTTGCCGCAGTGGGCACACTGGTAAAAGTAGGCATTCATCACATCGCTGTGACCGTGCGAGCCGCCGGACGCTAATCGCGCTTTGGGTGAACCACCATGGTGTGGCGTAGCCTTAAAGGTTCTGGCTACCAGGGTTGCTCTCAACGACAGCGCTTTGCCCTATCTTTTCTACGCCGGTCTGATCACTCAACCCCGCAGTTTCAGCTCCCTCACCCGTTTGATCACAAACTGTTCAAACAGAGGGTGCGCGGTCACCACATCGTACATTTCATATTTTGTGAATGCTCGGATAACGGCTCCGCAAATTTCCGCCTCGTCGAGCGCTTTGTTTTTGCCGTAAGCAGCAGCAAGAATGCCGTTCATGTTCTGCAAATATCCCTGCGTGTCAGTGTCATGCAGGATTTGGTTGAAGACTTCCCGCCACGGCCTTTTGTCTACTTCCCGTATGTCGCGGCCGATGAAGGTCCAGCTCATATAAAACTGGCCGTCTATTTCAAAGCTTTCGAAACGACAGTCTGTCTGAAAGGTTTCGCTGCTGACTTCGGCGTTTCGTTCTGGCGGGTACGGCGCCGTTTGGGATCTTCGCGTGCTGAGAACTCTGGATGTGCTGTCCACTTGTACGCAAATCACGGGCTGCGGGAGCGGGCGTAATATTTTATTGAATGTTGCTTCTTTGGATGCCCCAGCCTGGGTAAGGACCGAGCGGAAATAGTGCTCCACACTGGGTGCGGCTTTGTAGGCTTCAAGCAACCAGTCAGATGGCATCAACAGCTCTGCGGCAAAGCGATTGGCTTCGGTCTCCATTTGGCTGTAGGCAGCATCCACTTCCCGGTTCTCCAGGTGGGAGACGATTGTGCCTGTGTGCCATGGGATAACTACGTGCCCGATTTCATGGGCCAGCGTAAATTTTCGACGGGTAGCAGGTGCGCTTGAGTTGATCAGGATGCGGGGCTTGGTTGCAGCACCAATACCAATGGTGATTCCGTCCACGCCGAACGGCAGTTCAAGGTATTCAAGCTCTCCATAGGCAGAGGCTAGCTGTTCTAGATCGTAAGGCGGTGTCAGCTTGCGGATGGCCAGGACGCGACTGGCCATTTTTTCTTCTGGGGTCACTAGATCTTGCCCACGCTGCGTAGCCAGGCTTCGACTTTGGTCGCTTCAGCGACCGATCGTGCGCGTGCAGCAATCGCAAATTTGTCTTGATCGAGTTGGTCCTTAAGAGAGGTGCCGTACTTGTGGGCAGTCAATACAAAAGGTAAGACAGACGGGGTGGTTGACCACAGTTGGTACTCTTCCCACTTCATGCCCAGGTATTCATGCAGTTGCATGTCGGCACCTTGACGGCCCTCGTGCCAGTCCTCGACGAATCGGTCGATCTCTTCTTCCAGCACATCGCCTTTAAGGCAAAGCTCTACAAAATTCATATGAACCTCTCAGTTCGGTTTGATCCTTCGTCCGCGGACGGCAGGTTTCAAAGCAAGCCCGGTTTCAGGGCAGACCGAACCCAGGTGAAAGCCACGTCGGTCGAAGACTTCAAACTCGCCGTGAAGCGAATCCCATGAGTAGTATCGTTGCTCTACGGCATCAAAGTAATACTTACGGCCACCCTCTACATACGCGACTCTGAAACCGCTGACAATAGAAGGATCAGGCCTAGGTTTGCCGCCCATCCAAGGTTCCCTTAATCCTGAAAACTGGTCCCGGCGTTTTCGCCAAGGAGGGGCCGGACTATACCGTAGCTGGATTGGCATGGGCCGCAGGCTGGAGTGCGGATTCGTTTCAAGAAATCGCAAACTGCATATGAGGGAGCCTGGGATCTCCAGAACGAAAAAACCCGCCAGAAGGCGGGTTTTTCGGGGGTTCCAGAGATTTTGAAAGCCTTCTCTGGAACCTTGTATGGTGCCGGCACCAGGAGTCGAACCCGGGACCTACTGATTACAAGTCAGCTACCTTAGTGAGGATCGGTCTAGCGTGTAGCGGATCTTTTGTACGCTAGGTGCGCCGCTTTCGCCCTTATTTTGCTGCTACCTGCTCCATTGATGTACGCGAAAAATACTGAGGTTCTGTCCAGCATTCTCTACCACTTGGCTGTGGATAAATCTGTGGGCATCTTTCGGTTTAATCAGTTGCTCAATCGCCAGACGGGTTCACGGTTGGAATGCTGAGGTCGTACACATCCATCATGGATTCGTCCTTGTGGCCAGAGGCTTGTTGCTTGTCTGCCCGGGTGCCCACCGTGTCGGTGATGCCCTTGCGCTTGAAGTCGTGCATCCCGAATCGCTGCTCTTCAGTTAGAACGCCTTTCTCGATCGCCTGCACGATCAGCCGCTGGAAGGCTGTATCAAGACCCGACTTCGACAACTGTCTGCCGGTGGCGGCAATAATCAGGAAGCGCTGGTCTGCCCGGATTGGTACAGGCACACGTTTTCGCTCCCACGTCTCCGACCTGACGGCCTTGGCCGCATCCCATGCGGCGCGTAGCCGAGGCGTCCAGCGAACGATATTGTCCCGGCTACCCTTCCGGCGGTTGGTCAGCACGCCCTCGGCGAGCTCGTTCTCGTCGGTTAGGGTGATTGTCTCGATACCGCGCAGACGGCAGAGATAGCCGATCTCCATCACATACCACAGGTAAGGTGAGCACGCCCCGGGCTGCCCGCTCTTGAGCTGGCCTTGCTGCTGCGCGAACCTGATCAGGTTGATCATCACCGTGTCGTCGGGCAGCCTCCGCTGCTTGCGCTCTTTGGGCGACTCGATGCCTTTTGCGGGGTTATCCTTCACGAACCCCCGGTTACGGCCCCACTGCATCACGCGGCGCAGGTAGCGCAGGGCGTGTGCGGCCTTCGATGGTTTCCCTTCCTGGGCGATCTTGTCGATTACCCGCTGGATCAGTGCCGGCGTGAACTTGAGTACGGCCAGCTCGCCCAATGGCTTGCCCAGTTTTGTCGGGAACGCCAGTAGCACGTCGCGGGAATAGACGTAGTCGTCGTGGGTTTTCTCGCTGAGCACCTTGTATTGGTCGCTCTTGTGGAATTCGTCGCACAGATACTGGAGGCTGTCGCGGTCTACGCCATTGCGCTCCTCGATGAGGCGGTGGAGCTCTGAAAGCGTCACATTGCCCGCGCACAGGTTCTGCCGCTGGCGCCGGCCGGCCTCGTTGAAATACAGGATGTACCAGCACCCCGCCCCGCGGTGGTCGAAATACACCGAGCGTGGCAGGGCCGCCTGGTCAATATGTCCAGGGATGTTCGGGTTGTGCTGGCGCTTCCTTCCTCGCTTCATACAATGTCCGCATCATACTTTTCTTGATCGATTGGCTTGAGGCCGCCCGCCTGGTTGACCAGGTCGACGGTGGTCCAGGGCCCCTTTCTTCCGAGGAATATCCGTATTCCTTCCCCGCGCAACGCCTTCTCCACGTCAGCACGCCGCGTATATCCGGTGATCCGCTGCAACTCCTCAAACTCTATGACTCTAGCTGCGCTCATGTCTGCCCGCCTTCGTGTCGCGACACGTTTTCGTTATCTGCGGATTGTGTCGCGATCTCTTTCGGCCCGGCGCCAAGGATCGGCGTCTTACGATAGCACTCAGCCGGAAAGCCATACTCCCGGCAGGCGCAACCCTCGCCACATTCATCTTCGCGCTGCTCGATCCGCAACAGGCCGTGCTTCACCGCAATGTCTTGAATGTCGCCGCCGTCAAAGCTGCCGCCCTCGAAGCTGGCGTTGATCATCTCGACGGCGAATGCTTTGAGCTGGCCGCGCTCCGCAACTGCCGCCTTTACACGGGATGGTAGGTCGCTGAATCCGTGGCGCTTAAGTGGTTCTTCCGGACCGCGAACTTCGATTGCGGTGTTGCGGAGCAGATCGGAGAGCCGGTCACACAGGTCCGCTGCTTCCTGTTCGTCAGCTGAGAGCTTCTGGATCTGCTCGCGCTGCGTTCTCAGGGCTTCGTCCGGCACCAGGGTGTGGCCCGGCAGATCGCCGCCCAGGTACGCCAGCAAGGTCTGCGCCTCGTCGTGGTACATGTGGCGCTCGGCCTGGTTCTCGTCCTGGTCGTGCTCGCCATCCACGAAACGCTTGAGCAGGAAGGCCAGAGCTTGACGCTCGGTCTCCAGATCCTTGAAGGCAGATGCGGATGGCAGTTCGCCCCGGCAAAAGGCCAGGCGCTGTGCGGCGTCGAGTGACCCGTAGTCGATTTTTTTATTCATGACTCGCCCCTCGCTGAAAGTGGTCAGCCAGCACCCGGCGGGCGTCGATACCGCACGATGCCGACATGGCGTAGATCTGGCCGAAGGTGGTCTCCCGGCGCTGCAGGGCGTTGAATAGATCGATCAGGCGCTGGCCCTTGGTACCGTTGCGACGAGTCATAGCTGGAACCCTTTTCCCGGTGGGCGTGGAGTGGTGTGCAATTGCTCGCTTTGGCACATGGAAGTTGCCAGGGAAGCCCGTGCCGCCTGGCTTTCGTCGGCGGCAGTGCCGGTGGGCGTCTGTAGGAGCGAGCTGTCCGGCAGGCAGCTGATACCGGTGTTGTTCAAAATCCAGCAGGTGACGCCGCGCACGCTGTCGTGCTGGACATCGATCAGTTGCTCGCCGGCCGTGGCCTGACCATCGATCAGCAGCAGGATCATGGTGATGATGGTTTTCATGGCTGTTCCTCCCAGTCCCAGTTCAGTTTCGGATTTACCGGCGGGTAGCATTGCAGGGTTACCAGGTCGATCAATGTGAAGTGGCCACCCATCCAGGCGCCGGTGTCGATGTGGTAGACGTTGCCGAGGATTGCCGGCTGGCGCACTGGTGTGTGCCCGACGATGACCGCGCGCACGCCACTGACTCCTTCATGGTTTTCGTCCGTGATACGGCTGCGCGACCACTGGCAAATAGCGTCCACGTTCAGCAGACCAGGCATCTTGCCGTTGAGCGCATCTCGCAGCGTCGACCACACAGGGAAAGGGCAATCGGCGTGCACGATCCCGACCAAACCTTCAGCGGTCACAACCTCAATCGCCACGGGTAGGTCAGCCAGCAAGGCGGCATAGCAGCCACGCTCTACAGAGGGCAGGCCCAGCATCCAGGCGCCACCGTTCTCGACGTGCAGGTTGCCCGCGCGGCCATCAGGGTCGAAGTGATAGGCGTCGTACACCATCGCCTCATGGTTGCCCTGGACGGCGAAGAACCACGGCTTGGCCAGCCATGTATCCACATCCGCAGATTCAGGCCCGCGGTCGACCAGATCCCCCACGCTGAACAGACGGTCAGCGGCAGGGTTGAAATCGATAGCGTCCAGCGCGGCCTGCAGCTTAGTGAAGTGCCCGTGCACGTCGCCGACGGCGAAGTCTCGGCCGGCGGTGTTGAGTTCGAATCGCTGGAACTTGTTCATGGGCGAGCCTCCCCGGCGATCATTGCCAGTTGGGCCAGCAGGTCATCGGTACGCCCGTAGAAGCGGCCGGTGTCCTCGTTGATGAATTGGCCCAGCACCTCGGCCACCGCCGGGCTGGCGGTCAATCCGCCCAGGTCGCAAACTGCTACGTTTGTAGCAATATCGCTCGATGGTTCATGCACGAATGCATCAGCCTTGATCTGCAGCACCTTCACCGGGCGGATGCCTTTTTTCTGGCTGACCCAGTTGCTGTCGGGATAGCTCCAGGGAAGCATGTGCATGCACCATGCCGTGGCCGATCCTTCCTTCTGTGTGCTGGACCAGTAGGTGTGCGTGCAGGCGAAGGCGTTGGGCGCATCCGTGTCGTTTCCGAATCCACTTTGACGGCCCCAGTCCTTGATCTGGAGAAGGTTGGAGCGCAGCAGGTTCAGCTCCTCAATGGCCGGAATGTGCCAGCCCCAGGAACCGCGCACGTTCATGGCCAGCACCTGGCGCGCGATGGCGCTGCCTTCCTCGGCCATTGCCTTGGTGTTGGCCATGCCGTCGTAGCGGCTTTGGGTGCCACGGATTCGAGGCTTGGGGCCATCTTGGTCCCACCAATGGGCGGTGGTCTCAAAATCTCGGCCGGCGTCGATCAGCGCGAACTCGGCACCGTCGAAGAATATCCGGCCAGCGTAGAAGCCGCCGGCGAATGGTTGGCCGATCGCGGGCAGGGCGGCGGGGGATATCTGGCGGCGTTTCATTCGGTACCCTCCATCAAATTGCCCGTGGTCATGCCGAACACCACCGCTTCTGTACCCAGGGCTTTCTGCCCATAGGGAAGCTGTGCGATCAGTGGCTGCGCATCGTTCAGGCTTGGCAGTTTGAACACCACGGTCAGATAGGCGGGCTCGGCGCCGATCATTCGCAGGCGGTCGTCGATGTGCATTGGGTCGGCAGGTTCAGGAATAATTTGTGGAATATTTTGTAGTGCGTTTTGTTGTTCAGCGGTGCTCATTTCACTTTCTCCGGGCAAGCCGAGGGCGTGCCGATTAACTTGGCTATCAACGGAAGTTGATGTATTACTTGGTGGAGCTAGTGTTGCGTGCTGGAACTACCGATAAGTAGCGATCCGGCGTACTTGACGAACTCTACTGTTGCGTCCCTTGCCTTCTTGGCTGCCTCCTTGTGGCCCTCGCCAGCATCGAGACTGGCCTTGAGCTGATTACGGAACACTGCCTGCAAAGTTGTCAGCAGTAGCTGCTGGTCCAGGGTCAGAGTTTCACGCTGACCCGCAGCAATACCCATTGCCGAATTGATCGCTTTGTTGGCGTTGATATGGAAAATCTTTTCTGGCGTGGTGCTACCGCGCTCTTCTGCGCGAAGTGCCAGGGCTTTAACTTCGTCGTGCATTTCTTTGTAAAGCGGCAGGTACTGCAAGTTGCTGACAGTTTCCTTGTTGCGCGCCTCACGAAAGGCCATGACCAAATCGGCCTTGAGGTCGACAACTACTTCTGTGTTGCGGGAAAGTGCCAACAGGTAGTACGACTGATCTTCGTTGAGTAGCGCGAATTTCTCTGGTCGACCACCAGCAGAACCAGCTTTAGGTTTATCCGTTTGAAACGGAAGAACCCCGAACCGCTGAAACTTCGGTTCGTACTTCTCGATCAGCTCAATCGTGCTCTTGTGATTGTTGCCCAGGTCCATGGCGATCAGGCGGCTATCAATCCGTGGCTCGCCTCGAAATGTGGTCACTTGAAGATTAATGCTGCCTCCGACTGTGAGCATGGTTAGCAGTAACCGTCTGCCGTTCTGGCCTTGACGATCTGGCGTACTTGATCAGGGGTGAACACCAGCGCTGACTGAAAGCCGCTGGAGGCCGTGCGTGCGCGCTTCGGCTCGAAGCCCAGGCGCATCACATAGCGACGGGCTGCGCTGCGATCCATTTTGATGAGGTCCGCCAACTCCCGGAGGGTGGTCAGCTTTGCCGGAGCGCACCCGCCAGCATCCTCGACAAGCTTGAGGTCCGATTTCTGGACCTCAACACGAACATGCGGAGCGGACACCTGAGCGGCCTCGGATTCAATCGCAATGGTTACGTTGATCATGGGCCGTTCCTGCCTCAGAGATTCAGGTTGGTTAAGCAGCATGGAAAGCCTCGATGCGGCGGACGGCCACGCGAGTTTCAATGCGGCGTTCGCCTGGGCGGCGGATGCGGTTCATGGAGTTATCGTTTGTGGCGGACTGCCCAACGAGGACTGCACAGATGGTCAGGATCATTGGGCTGATCAAGCCCCGGCGGAAGGCCTCGGCGACCAGTGCCGGTCGTTTATAGACGCCAAGCTTGTGCATGCAGGACTCGATTCGACCCTTGATTGAGCGCGGCGAGAGCCCGTCATGCTTGGCGATCTCTTTGTCAGTCTGGCCGGCAGCAACGGCCAGCAGGCAAGACAGCTCGCGTTCGGCTAGGCCGAGCCCGAGGTTTCCTTTCCATGTACCGTTGCTGATGAATTGCATGATGGGCCACCCGTGACCAAAGTTGGTTTCAGGTGGCTATAGTGCTGGCGGGATTTATTCGTGTCAATCCTTGCGGGATTATTTTTTACAGTCCGGGTATTTTTGCATCGACAACGCGACCAATGATCTCCCAGTCGTCATCAATCTCTACTGGCTTGTAAGCTGGGTTGAGTGGGATGAGATACTCCGTGCCCGCGTCATACAGGTATTGCTTGAAGGTTTTTTCTCCATCGCGGTGCCGTGCTATGTAAAACTTTCCACTGATCAGATCGAAGCCTTCAGGCTTGACCAGGATTTTCGTACCCTCGGGAAAGCTGGGGTTGGTCTGGGAAGTCATCGATGGGCCTCTCACGTCGAGCCAATAGCCGGTATCGCCAGCATTTTCGGTTGAGTCAAGATGCTCGTCCGCGTGGCCTGCGCGATAATTGTCTGGCGACTCCGCCCGATCACCCGCTGCAATCCAACTAATCAATGGATAGCTCCTTGCTGCCTTCCATGGTTGCTGAGTAGGCGCTACGTTCGACTCAGAAATCTCGGCGAAGAACCTCACGTGCTCTAGAGCCTTTTCTGACAGAGAGGCGTTCGCCTCCCCCATTACAGCAATAGCCTTGGCCAAGCGCGGGCTGAAGCTCGAAACAGGGACCCCAAGAAGCCTGGCCACCTTTGCGGCGAACTCAACGTTCAGGGCATTCCTGCCGTTCAGGTAATGGCTGAATGACCCCTGGTTCATACCAAGCGCCTCTGCTGCCGTCTCCTGAGTCAGGCCAAGCTCTTTTCGCTTTTCCCAGAATATTGATTTGAGTGTCGCGCACTCTTCAAGTCGCTCTGGTGACAGGGTTTTCTTTTTCATGAGGAGAACCTTATGTCTGGCGGCATTGAAATTCAAATCCCGCAAGCATTGACTTTAAAAAATCCCGCCAGCACTATTTAAAAAGAACCGAAATAGTGGAGTCACTCCGGTGCAGCGAATTCCTCTTGCTGAATACGCAGCAAAGCGACATGCCGGGACAGCCGAGAAGCTCGGAATGAGCCAAGGCTCTTTGAGCAAGGCTATCCGTGAAGGGCGGTCCATCTTCGTGATCGTGTCCGAAGACGGAAACCTATCCGCCCTCGAAGAAAAACCATTTCCTGGACAGAGGCGGCATAGCTCGCCCAACCAACACCCACAGAATAGTCCCCTAGGGTCTGGAGTGTCAGGTTCAGAAGTCCCTGTGAATTCATCCAGTACACAGCAGGAAATTCCATGAACAACCGCAACCCATCCCGGTTTTTGCTGTCTGGCTGACTTTTCTCCAGGCAACAAAAAGCCCGCTTCGCAGGCGGGCTTTAAGTCGCTACCAGTTCGCAGCTGGTGGCTTTGTATCTCATCGCTTGAAGGAGCGAGAAAATGTCACACCCAAAAAATACCACCGGCTCGCCTTTAGCGCAAGACTCCCTCACAGCTGAGGTTGAGTTTTGCGAAACTCCAATCAGCAACCAAGGGACAGAAATGCTCAAGGTTGCAGCGGGCATCGAATGCCGAGACGCAGTTGAAAAGGCTAGGGCGCTTTCCTCTGGCCTTGGCCAGATCTGTAAGCATATGCACGATGCAGTGAATTACGGCGACCTGGTTTGCTGCGATGGGCTGGAGACGCTGTCTTTTGTTGCAGAAGCTATCAGCGCCCTGCTCTGGTCCGTACAGAAAGGTCTTCCCTCGGAACTCGCAGAGAGGGAGCAAGCATGAATATCCAGGCGAATGAAATTAAGGAACTGGCTGACGAAGCGGAATTCCAGGTGCTGGCGACCATTGATATTTGCAACTGGGTTGCTGCCATCGCTCGCGCCATCGCTCGCGACGTTGAAACTGGCGGCGGCGTAGATGTTCCTGTGCTGGCTGACTTGGCCAAGTACTTTGATGACTCCGGCGCGACCAGTCTTGAAGCGGCTTTTGAGCAGTTCAAGAAGATCGCGGCCCTTGTTCCTGCGCCACGTTCCGCGCAACTCGAAAACGTGGCGCAGGAATCGGAGGTGCAGCCATGACCCGGTCCCGCGAGCTCTGTAACAACATTGATGCCCGCCTTCGTGTAATTCGCGGCCTTGCAGTCATCCTCATGGATAACGATTGCTTCAAGATTGAGGCAACAGGTAATGCGCCCGCCCAGCTTGATGCTGAAAACGAAATGAGCCTCCATGAGGCGGTCCACCTCCTTTCTGATCAAGCCCAGCATGAGCTGATTGAGCTGGTCGACTTGTTGGGAGGTACACCGGCATGAAGACCTCTATCCCTAAATCCAAACGCCCTTTGCCTAAAAGTAAGCAGATTGGCTTGCGAGCTAAGCCTGACGAGAAGAGTGCGTGGGAGCGCCTGCCATTTGTAGGCAAGGATCACAGCAAGCACTTCTCAAGCTGGGACGTTCCACTCACTGGCGGTTTCTTCGGAGGCATCGAAGTGGGGCGCGTGGCTGGACGCATGTTCCTTAAATACCTGCGCGATGAGCGTCAAAACCCTTGCAGGCTGGGCAGCATCAGCCTGAAAAGCGTGCTCGCTTCAATGGACGCCAAAGTAGCTTCTACTGACGAGGAAAAGTGGTCTCTGGAAGGTCACCGTGCCGGCTTTATGGGTGAGATCAGCTACTGGCTTGAATCCGCAGCCGAAAGACTGGGGGAAAGCTTTGACGCCATCCCCATGCGCTCCTTTGTCCAGATGGCGAATGAAGACCTGGAGCGTACAGACGAAGCTTTTAATGCAGCTATCAACTCGAAGGTGAGCCAATGACCATCGCCAAATTCCAAGGCGGCGATGCCGTCATCACCATCCACAATACCCAGCTGCCCATCGTTGAGTATCGCGGCCAGCGTGTTGTCACGCTCGCCATGATTGATCAGGTGCATGAGCGCCCGGAGGGGACTGCCGGCCGAACCTTCACGGCCCACAGGGAAAGACTGATCGAGGGGGAGGATTATTTCTTTGCCGACACCAGCCAAAAAGACGTTTTGCGTTGTTTTGGCATTGAGGTGCCAAACCGGGGGCTGACCCTGCTGGCAGAGCAGGGCTATCTGATGCTGGTCAAGCCTTTCACTGACGACCTGTCTTGGGCCGTCCAACGGCAGTTGGTAAACAGCTACTTCAGAGTCGCACCCGCGCTGGCGCCGCCGCTTCCTGCGGACTATATCGGCGCGCTGGAACATCTGCTGGCTTCGAAGCGTGCAGAGCAGTTGGCGATCGAGCAGCGTGACAAGGCCATCGAAACCAAGGCCGAGATCGGTTCGCGCCGTGAAGCGACAGCGATGGCCACGGCTTCGGCGGCTGTTCGCCAGGCCAACCAATTGAAGGAAGAGCTCGGACGCGGGCTGCGGCAGGCCACGGTCGCCGCCGTGGAGAAGGTCTGCAAGCGCAAGTTCGGCAAGCAGGGTTTCCGCCCACTGAAGAACTGGTGCGCTGAGAACGGCGTGCAAGCCCCGAAAGTCCACGATCCGCGTTATGGCTGGGTTCGCTCCTGGCCCGCAGCTGCCTGGGCAGACGTTTACCGAATTGACCTGGCTGACCTGTTTGGCGCCGACGGAGATTCCCAATGATCAAAAACAGCCCTGTTGTCGCCTGTCTCACCATGGAGATCGCGGCGATCATCCGACAGCACCTCAGCGTGCCAGAACCAACCGCAAAGGGCGGCGACCTGGTATCGCTCGTCCAATCCTACTGGCGCATCCATAACCTGATTGATGCCCCGGAAGACAAGCCTCGCACAAAGCGTCACCCGTTGAACCAAGGGCAATTGATCGACTTGGAGCGCGTCTCTCTGACCATCTACCGACAAATCATGGCGTTGACCGGGCTGAGCTTCTATCCGTCATGGCAAGTCTGTGTGGCTGCCGTCCGCATTGAGGCGGCAGGGGGGCTACTCGATTCCGAGATTGGCCTGGCCGAGGTAGATCGGCTCAAGAAATGGGTGGATGAACTTGGCTTCAAAGCCCAGATCATTGCCGAGCGCTGGATGGTGGAAGAGGGGGCAACGGCATGAACAACGTTATCGATTTTCCTCTGGTGCAGGCCGTGGAGATTATCAACGAGGCCCACTTCGAAAAGTTTGAAGACGCGGCACTCATGCTCATGTCCTTCGAAAAGCTGGCAGATGCAGTCGAGGTTGTTTCTGAGGGTGGCGAGATCCACGAACGTGACGACACCCACGTCGGCCTGATGGAGGCTTGCATGGCGCTCGCGGTGATGTTTCGCCGTAGAACCGGGCATGACGTACAGACGGTATCTGCTGACCACCTGGACCAAGAGAGGCGGGGCTTGATGGAAGGCGTTGAGGTTAATTCGCTACCTATTCCAGTCAGGCCTTCTGCGCTTAAACCGCTTCCAACAGAGGCTTTCAGGGGGGTGCCGACCGCGGATCTGGCTAGGGTTGGATTCAACTACATCAGCCGATCGCATGAGCACATCAAGGGTAACTGCCCGAAACTCATTGAGCTGGATCTCGCCCGCGCGCACTCGCTTGACGCCATGGGGGCGCTTGTTGTCCTGATCGAGAGGCTGTCGGGCGGCGTGGCTTCGATTGCCTGCGGCGAGACGCCAATTGCCAATGCTCCAGGCTCGGAGACGCTGCAATGACCACCCCTATGGAATCAACTACCGGGATTCCGGTAGTTACCCCCACCACCGCCGAAGTGGTCGCCGGCCCCTGGCCCAACTACTCCAATTGCCGCCACCTGCCTGAGCGTGACCGCTGGGAGGTCTACGGCATGGCCAAGGCTGCCCGCGGCGCCCTGCAAGACCGTGGTGTCGTCATGACCGAGACCTATGACGCGTTCATCGCCCGGATCACGCGGGAGTTGAACCTATGAGCATTCAATCCATGGTGTGGGCGCTGGAGCAGCAAGAGATCAAAGACTCTACCTGCCGTCATGTGTTGCTGTGCCTGGCCAACTACGCAGGCAGCGATGGGCGCGGGGCTTTCCCTTCAGCATTGACTCTGGCGGTCGACACCGGTCTTTCCGAGCGCACGGTGCGTTACAAGCTGGACGCCCTTGAGGCTGCTGGCCTGATTCGCCGCGGTAATCAGTCGATCGCGGCCGCTTACATTGACCGTCACGATCGTCGCCCGGTGGTGTATGACCTTATCGAAAAACGGGGTGCACCAGATGCACCCCGCTCCGAACGGGGTGCAAATGAAGACGCTACGGGGTGCAGCTCAGAACAGAACGGGGTGCAGATGAAGACAGAACGGGGTGCAGCAGCTGCACCCAATACGTCATCTACCCGTCATCTATCCGTTAATAAACCAAAAGAAGGCGCAGACAAGTCTGCTGGCCCACGAGGGAAGTCGGGCAAGTTCGATCCGTTGACTGCCAAGCCGGCAAACGCATCGGAACAAGCCTGGGCTGACTTCTGTGAAATGCGGAAGGCCAAGCGCGCACCACTGACCCTGCGAGCCTGTGAGTTGATTGCCAAGAAGCTGGCCAACCATCCAGAGCCCGACGCGGTGCTGGATAAGTCCACCACCAGCAGCTGGTCGGACATCTACCCAGAATCGGTGCTGGCTGGTGCTGGTGCCAAGAACGGTAAACCGTCGGCGTTCAACAACCTGCCCACCCACACCCCGGATATGTACCAAGGAGGCGAAGATGGCCCAGCGTTCTAATTTCCGCCGCCAGCCTGAGCAGCGCACCTTCGCCGGCGAGTGCCCGGTCCACGGCGCGGTTGATCGCTCCGAGGTTGAGCAGTTCGACGGCTCTCTGGCAGTACGCCCGTGCAAACAATGCCAGTTCCACGGCCTGCGCGTAGCGCCACGGGGGAGCGACGAACATTCGCAGGCGCTGGCCAACCTGCAAGCCGAAAGCGTCAACAGCGCGCTTGTAGGCTCGGGCATCACGCCGCGGTTTGCCGATAGCACTCTCGCCACCTACCGCGTCACCACCCCATCCATGACCCTGGCGCTGGAAACTTGCCAGGGCTATGCCGACAACTTCGGTGAGCACTTCCAGGCGGGGCGCAACCTGCTTTTGTGCGGGAACGTCGGTAACGGCAAGACGCACCTGGCCAGCGGCATCGTCCAGCATGTGATTCGTCAGCACCGTGCCGTGGCAGTGATCACCACCGCAGCCGAAATCATCCGCGTGTTCAAGCGCTCGATGGATCGAACCGCCGGCTACACCGAGGGCGATGTGATCAATGAGTTGGCGAGTTTCGACTTGTTGGTGATCGACGAGATTGGCGCCCAGGCCGGCACTCACTACGAGCTGTCGGTTCTGCATGAGGTGCTGGATCGCCGTTACAACCTGGTTCGCCCGACAGTGGTGGTGTCCAACCTCAACGCCCAAGGTCTGAGCCAGTACATTGGCGAGCGAGCCCTTGACCGGCTGCGCGAGAACAAAGCGCTGCTGGTCGGTTTCACCTGGGAATCGGCGCGGGGGCGTAAATGAACCACGAGGACAAGTATTACCGTCTCGAGGCCGAGCAGGGCGTGCTGGGCGCGATCATGATCGCCTCGCTCAACGAAAGCGCCGGAATGCTGGACGAGATCATCTCGCAGATGAAGTCTGGCGACTTCTGGCACCAGGACAACGCTGCGCTGTTCGATGTGATCTGCGACTGTCATGCGCAGCGTATGCCTGTTGACGCGGTGACGCTGGGCTCGATTCAGCACTATCTGCCCAGCGGGACATCCACTCTCCAATACACCATCGACCTATGCCGAGGCGTCCCATCGGCGGCTAATTGGAAGAGCTATGCCCAGCAGGTTAGGAAGTGGGCGCTGGTGCGTCAGTTTCGCGACCTTGGGCGAATCGTGGACAGCGGCGTTTATGACGATCTGCCAGCAGATGAAATCCTTGATCAGTGTGATTTGGCGCTGGCCGACCTGCGTGACCTGAAGGCATCTGGAAAAGCAGGTTACAAGCGGATGAGCGATGTTTTGCCGATTGTGCTGGATCACATGGATGACGTGCTCAACGATAAGGCGCCTCCGAAGCTCTCTACCGGCCTGGCGGATCTGGACAAGCTGATTGGCTTTCTGCGCCAAAAATCAATGGTGGTGATTGGAGGTCGACCGGGCGGCGGCAAGACAATGCTGGGGCTGCAGATCATGAATCACGTTGCTACTCGCGGCCACGGCGTAGGGCTGGTGGTAAGTCTTGAGATGCCTGGTGAACAACTGACACTGAGGACCATTGCGAGCCTGGGCGGCGTAGACCTGCGTCGGATGGATGAGGTCAAGTGCCTGGAGCAAGAAGAGTGGAACCGGATAGGCGTCGCGGCCGGAAAAATCAAGGAGGCAGAGCTCTACCTGCTCGACACTCCAGGCCTGACGATGCCAGCCATCCGAGCCGAGGCGTTGAAGCTCCAGCGCGAGGTTGGGCTCGATATCCTGATGATCGACTACGTGCAGATCGTTGGCACTGACGGCAAATCACAGAACCGGGCGGACGCGGTAGCCAAGGTTTCGATCGCGATCATGAATCTCAGCCGAGAGCTCGCGATTCCGATCCTGGTGCTGGCGCAGCTCAATCGAGGCCCGGCCAATCGGCCAGGCAAGAAACCACAGGCCAGCGACCTCAAGGAAAGCGGCCAGATTGAGCAAGACGCGGACGCGGTGATCCTGGTGCATTACGACCGGGACTCTGAGATGGGCCAGCAGGGCGTCACCGAGTTGATTCTGGATAAGGGGAGGCAAGCCGAAGCCGGCTCATGCCTGGTACAGCGTCAAGGCCAGTTCGGGCGGTTCGTCAACTTTGCGGGCCGTGAGCCCACCCAGGAAGAGGTGGAGATCAGCCGCCCCTTCTCCAGCCAGTACAAGGGGAAGAAGAACAATGAGAAGTTTTAAGCTGCTGGACCGCCTGCTGGGGCGCAACGCCGAGCCGTTCGTGCCTGGTGCGCACTTGAGCGCGCTTAGCTCAAAGATGGAGGCTGGACAGTGCTGGATCGTCCCGGAGGGCGCCGTTGTTGTCCCGTCACCTCCAGAGCCGAAGTACCCGGAAGCCGAGCGAATCGCCGCGTCGATCCGAGATTTCCCCGAGGACTGGGGCTGGGAGCGCAAGGGGTACGACCTGGTCCACATCCCCAGCGGGTTCAGGCTGTGGGTGGCCAATGAAGACTATGGCTTGGCCGAGGTCCACCCAAATAACGGAAAGACGGACTTCACGAAGCCTGAGCAGGCAATCATCTGGCCGGCTGTGGCCGATTGGCTTGGACACCGAAAGGTCGGGTTCACTGGGAGACTTCCGAAGGCGACCATCACCGGGCGCAGAGGGACTTACTGGTGCTTTGCTCAAGAGCATCCGTGGGCTGGCGTAGGAAGCTCGCCCGCGGAGGCTTATCGAATCTGGAAGTTCGCCATTTCGGTGGAAGCGCGCGTCGACATAAGCCCTGGGGAATACCTTCAACTGCGGAGTGTGAAGCTATGACTCGCTCCAAAACGTTAGACGGGATCGTCAGAGGTGCTGAGGCCGAGCAGACAGGCGTTAGATTCCAATATTCACGTTTTCCGCTACAAGCCACGGATTGCGGGACCTGCGCCCTGCATCCACAAATTGTGATTGTGGAGGTTTGTAAAAGCCTCGGGAGTGCCGCAAATGAGTAACGTAACGGCGGCATTGCCGCGTAAAAGCCTGACCTCTGACGAGCGGGATTTTCTGAAACAAGGTAACCGGCTGCTGCTCGACAAGCCCAACGGCCGTATCGGCGCCGCCGCACTGATGGACCTGGTCGCAGACTGGGGAAACCACCGCGGCAGCCTCGGATTCCAAGACTACGCCCGCCGGTGGATCACCGAAGGGCACGCCAAGAACAAAATCGCCGACAAGATGCTCCGTGAGCTGTTTGGCCTGAACGAACCGACACCGAGGAAAGCGGCATGAATACAAGAAAACCTTCGCGTCTGCCGCTGGGCGATACCGAGTACATGCTTGAGCAATGGGGCTTCTGGCGCATGGATGGCATGGGCGTACCGAGCTATGTGTCACCGTCCTGGGCGATCATGCGGGACATGGTCCCGTCGACGAGCAAGTCATACGTCATCACGGACGAACTGGCCAGCGTCGTTGATGGTGCGGTCGCCAGGCTTTGCAAGCGTGCGCCAGAAATGGGCGACTTCATTTGGCTCTACTATGGAGCCAAGTGGCCAGCCAAGCGTATTGGCAACAAGTACGACATGAGCGAGGCAAAGGCCAGGGAGATCATCAAAACGGGAGTCGGATGGATAGACTGCTCACTGGAAAAATTCATCGAAGCCGCATAAAAAACTTGCACACGCGGAATAGCCCTGTTTTCATGGCACCGTGTTCAGCTTTTCAAGCGCGACACCACATCGAAAGCCCGGCCACTGCGCCGGGTTTTTTATTGCCTCGAGTTCAACCTTCTGGAGATGCGCATGAAGCTAAAAGCCAAAAGCAATCTGCTGGAGCGCGCCAGAACGGCATGGGAGGCGGTCGCACGCCAAGTTGGCGAGAACGACTTCTCGCGCCATCCGCGCACCGGCGAGTATTTGCATCCCGGTGTCGCCATGGGTTGGCGGATCCACAAAAAGAATCTGTAGTTTCACCTGTAGCCAGGACAGCCCTCGGGAAGGCCTGGACGTCGATAGCCGGATAGTGCGACGTACGGAAATAACACCGGCAGCATGAGCAGCTCATTCCTGTGCTATTGGGGCTGGCTCAAGCAGACCGAGGGGAAAGACCCTCACACCTATTTCAAGGCTCTCCATGTCGGCGGGCCTTCGTCGTTTCTGGAGCACGGTAATGACCGATCAAGCGAAGAATGATGCTCAACCAGTGATTGATGCGGTCGTCGTTGGTGACGCCCAACGTCTGCTCCGCGCACTGCGTGGACTTGCCAAGGCGCTGCCCGAGGTGTTTATCCGTGTTACTGGTCAGTTGTTGAGTACCAAGCAGTGTGAAAGCGTAAGCGCCGTATGTTTCGGCTTCGGCGCCATCAGCGACTTCTATCACGTTGATGGCAAGGTATTTGGTGCGGTGTACACCGACACCTTCCTGCTGATTCGCCAGGCTGGCCCAATGGGTGTTGGCATGGCTTACGAAGAGGTCAGGAAGCTGGTACTTGAGGTGCGTGCCGAGTACGACGAAACGGTTCTGAAGAAGGCGATGCAGCTCAAGGAATCACTGGAAGAGCTGGACCGGCTACTGAGCGGCCACTCTTTCGCTGATAGCAAGCTGACCAGTATGGCTCACGCCGACCTGTTCAAAGGTCAAGCCCTGCTGGTAGCGGCCCTGAACCCGATCAAGCGTGAATGATCCTGATCGGGTAGCGGAGAATGAATTTATGGCTGGACCAAGATTTTTTGCAGGAAAGCGGTTTGGCGGGTTAACTCCTCACGCATTTGTGCTTCATCCGGAGCTTGAATGTAAATCTGAATGTCTGCCGTGTACGCCCAGACACTCTCTTCCTTCAGCCAGTGCCTACGCAGCCGCACTTCAAACGGAAGGGCGTTATCTGGGAACTCATCACTGTGAGCCAGAGCAATCACGATGCTCCGGGATAGCACTAGATAAGGATCCGGCGTCTCTGCCCACTGGCGGTTCCTAAAAATAACCGCCACATACATCGATCGCGTGATGCCAGCTTCAGTTTTCGTCGTTGTGTGCGCGCATCGGAAGGTTTCGAAGTCTTGGCCAGGGCCATTGATGGCGCGAATCAATTTCTCGAGTTCTGGCTCACCTTTGAGTTCTGGTATCTCGTTGATCCGTTCAGGCTCCTTCGACAACCAGATCATTGGGTGGTGGCCTGTCTCGATATCTGTCGCATACGGCAGGTTCCGATGCCCTGTGGTGTACGTGATTTGAACACTTGCTGTTTTTTCGTTTTCCATGAGTTGCGTGCGTCCTTTCTGTGTGGAAGCCGAACGATAGCACGGAGCCATATGCCTGCCATTGAGCGGGCTTTTTTATTCCCTCACTCCCTAACCGGGAGGATATCGAGATGAACATGCCAGACAAACCAGACACATGGGCGTTCGCGTTCGCATGGTTTAGCCAGCACTTCCCTTTGATCGGCGCCGCCTTGCTGTCTGCCGCGATGGCGGTGTTGCGGATCACTTACGGTGGCGGCACTCGACGCCAGATGCTGGTCGAGGGTGCCATCTGCGGTGGTTTGACCCTGACCATCATTAGCGGACTGGAGTTCTTCGGCCTGCCTCAGACCATGTCCACCTTTGTCGGCGGCTGGGTTGGCTTCCTGGGTGTGGAGAAGATCCGCGCCATTGCTGACCGGGTTACCGACTTCAAGCTTCCTGGCCGCAAGGTCGAATAATCCGCGCCACGTTTTCGAATGCGCCAAATCGTGGCGCGCAACAAGGACCACACCATGAGCACAGTCAGCGCCGAGTACTACCAGATCAAAGGCATGGTCAGTGATATGCCAGCTGAAGAGCAGGCTGAGGTCGTCCGCGTAGAATCCCTGGTGGTGGAGCTGGCCAATACCTCTCAGTCAGCAGCGCTTGGTGTGATGCTGGCCTCGATCAAGCTTTCGCTGGAGGCGTGATGGCTTGCAGTGGATGCGCCGCCCGGCGCGAATGGCTCAACAAGATGAAGAGGCTGGCATATGAGCGAGCAAGTGAGCTGCTTACTGGTCGAGTTGCTGACCGAGCAGAAGAAGCAGACCTCCCTGCTCGAACAGATAGCGAGCCAGCAGATTCTGATGATCGAAGTGCTGGCGGACGAGCAGGGTGAGCAAGACCCGGACGCCATGCCGTTGACCTACATGGATGGGAGCAAGGTGACCTGATGGCTCGCCTCCAGACCCTGGGTAATAGGGTCGCCACCCAAGGCAACAGACTGGCAACCGCGGCACCTGGTTCGTGGAGGACTGGCAAGACCACCTCTAGCCAGCGCGGGTACAACTACGAATGGCAGAAGGCCCGACTGGTGCACCTCAACGAGAACCCGCTCTGTGTGTACTGCCAGCGCGAGGACAAGGTGACGGCAGCGAACACCGTCGACCACGTCATACCTCACCGAGGAGACATGACACTGTTCTGGGATCGAGCCAACTGGATGAGCCTGTGCGGACCTTGCCACTCATCGAAGAAGCAACGAGAGGAGGCGCAGGGTGCCTGAGTCGATCTGTAGCACGTCACTCGCACCTTGAGGCACGCCAACTCCCCGATCTGAGACCCGGGGGCGGTCAAATTATGGAGACCGACTTTTCTCCAGACCACTCCCCCTCTCACGCGCAGATTTTCTCCCCCTTTTGAAAAAGGAATTCAGCAAATGGCAGGCGTCAAAGGCAAGAGCGGGGGCGCTCGCCCCAACTCTGGCGGCGCTCGGCCGGGTGCTGGCCGGAAAAAGAAGGTTGATCCTGAATCAGCAAACTCCTCGGCGGTGTCCGTGGAGTTCGAGCCGCAGCCACACGGCGGTGCGCTGAAGCGCGAGAAGGCGGTTCCAGTTCCGGCTCCTGAGATGGACATGCTGTCCCTACTGACCAAGATTGCACTTGGCCAGCTGGATGCCAGCCCAATACAGGTTCGGGCAGCTATTGCCGCCGTTCAATACACCCATGTCAAAAAGGCAGATGGCGGTAAGAAGGACGAGCAGCAGAAGGCAGCCGAGCAGGCCGCTGGGAAATTCTCCCGGCAGGCACCACCCAAATTAGTAGCAACGAACGGTAAGCAGGTTTAGCTATGGAGTGGTCGACAGCGTGCCCCGACTGGGAGCGGCGGTTGGTCGCCCGCGAATCGATTATCCCGCCGCCGATCTTCGTGGAGGAGGCCGAGCGCGCCCTGCAGATCTTCAAGGAACTACGCGTCCCTGATCTGCCAGGTAAGCCACGGATGGCGGATTGCTGTGATGAGTGGGTGTTCAATTTCGTTCGCTGTATCTTCGGGGCCTACGATGCTGAGACTGGCAAGCAGCTGATCCGAGAGTTCGGCCTACTGATCAGCAAGAAAAACACGAAGAGCACCATCGCAGCCGGCATCATGCTCACCGCACTGATCCTGTGCTGGCGAGAGGAAGAAGAGCATCTGATCCTGGCTCCAACCCGCGAGGTCGCTGACAACGCATTCAAGCCGGCGGCGGCCATGGTCAGGGCTGACGCAGAGCTGTCAGCAATGTTCCATATCCAGGATCACATCAGGACCATCACGGACCGCACCACGCGGAACTCGTTGAAGGTCGTTGCCGCTGATACCGATACCGTGTCAGGCAAGAAGTCGGGCAAAGTTTTGGTCGATGAGCTTTGGGTCTTCGGCAAGCGCTCCAATGCTGAATCCATGTTTATGGAAGCGCTCGGTGGTCAGATCTCTCGCGAAGAGGGGTGGGTCATCTTTCTGACAACCCAGAGCGATGACCCTCCCGCCGGCGTGTTCAAGGAGAAGCTGAGCTACTGGCGGAATGTGCGGGACGGCAAAATCCTCGATCGCAAAACACTGGGCATCTTGTACGAATTCCCCTTGCAGATGATTGAGGACAAGGCGTACCTCAGGTCAGAAAACTTCTACATCACCAACCCCAACATAGGCCGCTCGGTTAGCGCTGAGTGGTTGGGTGACGAGCTCAAAAAGAAACAGGGCGCCTCTGATGGCACCCTTCAACAGTTTCTGGCTAAGCATCTCAACATCGAGATAGGGCTGAACCTGCGCTCGGATCGTTGGGCTGGCGCAGAGTTCTGGGAGGTTCAGGCCGCTCCGGAGGGGCTGACGTTCGAGCAGTTGATTGACCGGTCTGAGGTCGTCGACGTTGGGATTGACGGAGGCGGCCTCGATGACTTGCTTGGTTTTGCTGTTGCTGGCCGCGACAAGCTCACCCGTCAGTGGCTGCTCTGGACGCACGCCTGGGCTCACCCATCCGTGCTGGAACGGCGCAAGAGCGAAGCTCCGCGCTTTCGCGACTTCTCCGTAGAAGGTGATTTGACTCTGGTTGAGACAATCGGCGAGGACGTGCAGGAGGTCGCTGAGTTGGTCGCTCGGGTCGAAGCTGCCGGCTTACTCGACAAGGTCGGGGTCGACCCGTCAGGCATCGGCGCCATTCTCGACGCGCTCGCCGAGGCCGGGATTCCGGAAGACAAAATTATCGGCATTAGCCAAGGCTGGAAGTTGAACGGCGCAATCAAGACCACTGAGCGAAAGCTCGCCGAGGGCGGCCTGGTCCATGGCGGCCAACCAATGATGGCCTGGTGCTGTGGCAATGCGCGGGTGGTACCAGCCGGTAACGCAATTTTGATCACCAAGCAGGCGTCGGGCCTGGCGAAGATCGACCCCTTGATGGCGGCCTTTAACGCTATCTCGCTGCTCTCGCTTAACCCCCAGGCCCAGAGCGGCCTCGACAATTACCTGGCTGATGGGTTCTTCGGACTTATCGGCTCGAACTCATAGGCTGAATATGGCATCTCGTTGGTACAACCCGCTGTCATGGCGCATGTTCGGCTACACCGATCCGGCCACCGGCAACTATGTTGAGGTTGACATGGTTGCCGGTGGGAAACGCACGAAATCAGGCGTGAAAATCACGGCGCAGACAGCCATAACAATCCCGATCGTATGGGCGTGCGTGAAGATCCTGAGCGAGTCTGCCGCCGGGCTGCCACTGAAGCTATTTGAGGACACCCCCGCGGGCCGTGTACTGGTCGACTCCAAATCAAGGTCGGCACGGGTGCTCAGAAAGCCCAATCCGTACATGACCAAACTCAACTTCCTGAAGTGCGCCGTGGTGAACATGGCGCTGCGGGGGAATGCATACAGCATTATTGAGCGCGCTGATAACGGTGACTGGATCGGCTTCATCCCGGTGAGCGCGGACAACGTTCAGGTCGACACCTCTGACGACTTGATCTACTGGGTCACGATAGGCGGCAAGCGTTTCCCTGTATCGCCGGAGAACATGCTGCACTTCAAGCTGTTCAGCATGGACGGCATCAACGGACTGTCCCCTGTTGAGTACCAGGCGGAAACAATGGGACTGGCCAAGACGGCGCAAAACTGGTCGGCGATGTTCATGCGCAAGGGCGGTTTTACCGGCGGCTACGTCATCTACGACCAGTTCCTGACGAAAGTACAGCAAGCACAGATCATGGAGAAGTTCCCTGACGTGCGGAAAGGCGACATCAACGACATCGGCTCGATGGGCATTTTGCAGGGCGGCCCGAAGATCGTGCCCGCCGGCCTGAGTCAGAAGGACAGCCAGTTCATTGAGTCCCAGCAGTTCCAGGAAGAGGCCATTGCCGGTTGCTATGGCGTGCCCCTGTACCTGGCCAACCGCGCTGGTAAGACCTCGATCATGGGCTCGAACCTGGAGCAGCAAACCAGCGGGTACGTGACCTTCGGCCTTAAGCCCTACCTCGACGCGATCGAGGATGAGATCAACGACAAGCTCTTCCGCGATAAACCCCAGTTTGTGGAGTTCATTGTGGAGGGTCTGCTGCGCGCTGATAGCGCTGGCCGGGCCGCTTACTACCAGGCCGCGCTTGGCGGATCTGGGGGATCTGGGTGGCTGACGATTAACGAAGTCCGCGAGAAGGAAAACGAATCCCGGATGACTGGCGCCGAATACGACCGGGTCACCCGGTGGGAGATGCAGACCAATGCTAAGCAAGATTGAAGTCCCCTTTGAAGTTAAGGCCAGTGATGACCTGGGCAACTTCGAAGGTTATGCGGCAGTGTTCAATAACGTTGACTTGGGCGATGACGTGATTCTCCCTGGAGCATTCACCAAGGTGAAGACCACGCGCGCCGGGCGTCTGAAGTTGGCGCTATTCCATGACCTTACCCGCCTCGTAGGTTCGGCAGACTTCACCCAGGACAGTCATGGCCTTTACATCAAGGGCAAGGTGAACCTGGCGGTGAGCTATGCCCGTGACGCATACGAGCTGATGAAAGAGGGCACGCTCGACAGTATGTCGATCGGCTTCAACACCATCCTGGCTGCGTACGAAGAGCGTGAAGGTCGGAGCATCCGCATTATCAAGCAGGCGGAGCTCTGGGAGGCATCGCTGGTGCCTTTCGGCATGAACCCAGAGGCACAAGTCACCGACGTGAAGTCGGACATAAGAATTTTTGAGAAGGCTCTGCGCGATCGCATGGGCCTTTCCCAAAAGGAGGCGGCAGCAGTCGCCTCGCTCGGCTACTCCGCAGTGCACCGCGATGGTGGTACTGAGGCCACGGCGATCGTGGAAGGGCTGAAATCACTCTCCACCACTTTTGACAATTTTTTTAAGGTGTCGCCATGACCGATCCAATCCAAGAAGTAAAAGCCACGCTCGAAACCCAGCTGAAGGAAGGTTTCACTGGCTTGCAAAAGAAATACGACGCTGTTGCCGATGAGATGCAAAAAGGCAACACCGTCACCACCGAGATGAAATCGCAGATCGAAAAGCAGAAGGGCGAAATCGAGCGTGTGATCGAGCAGGTTCAGAAGCTGGAAGAGAAGGGCATCAAACTGCGCAGCCAGCCGGGCGAGGCCAAGAGCTTTATCGATCTGGTGAAAAATGACGACGCCTACAAGTCTTTGCAGGCGAAGAGCGTTTCCCTGGCCGATATCGAAGTGACCAAGTCCGACATGGCCAGCATGAAGGAAATGAAGGTCACCAGCGCCGGCATCGTTGCTCCTAACTACGATCCGGTCATCCAGCCCGGCATCCGCCAGGAACTGCGCATCCGCGATCTGTTGACCACGGTGCCGGTGTCTGGACAGAACTACACCTATTTCAAAGAAAACCTGCACACCCGCGGTGCGGCGCCGGTTGCCGAAGGGGGTTTGAAGCCCACCAGCAACGTGACTTTCACAACCCAAACCGACCGAGTCAAGAAGATCGCCGTCTGGATGCCAGTGACCGACGAGGCACTGGACGACGTTCCTCAACTGATGGCCTACCTGCAGGAACTGCTGCGTTACGACCTCAAGCTCGAGGAAGAGCGCCAGATCCTGAAGGGTGATGGCACCGGTGAGAACCTGAATGGCCTGATGACCCAGGCCACCGTGTACGACGCGACGTTGACCAAGGCTGGCGATACCGCCATCGATCTGGTGCGCCGCGCGATCTACCAGGTTCGCAAGCAGTCGATGCTTTCCGCCGACGGCATTGTGATGACCGAGCTCGACTGGATGAACATCGAGCTTCAGAAGGACGGCGAGAACCGCTACCTGTTCGCGAACCTGCAAGGATTGGTTACACCCGTCCTCTGGGGTCGCCCGGTTGTAACCTCCGACAGTGTCGATGAGGGTGATGTCGATACTGGCGGTGAGTTCCTGGTGGCGAACTTCGCGCGATCTTCCGTGCTGTTCGACCGCATGTCGTTCCTGTTCAAGATGGGCCTGATCAACGATCAATTCATCAAGAACGAACGTGCCCTGCTGGTTGAAGAGCGCCTCGGTCTTGGTGTACGCCGCCGTGAAGGCCTGGTCAAAGGTCGCTTCGCTGCCGCGGCGTAATCCCCTCAGCTTGCAATGGCCGGCCCTGTGCCGGCCTTTTCGTTTCAGGAGGCAACATGAAAATCAAAGCAGTTTGGGGGTTCGTCGGTAACGCGACCCTGCTGGGTGCCGAATCGACCACAGTGAAAGCTGGGCAGGTGTTTGGCGAAGTCGACGACGAATATGCCCATACCCTGATTGGCAAGGGGCTGGCGGAAGAAGTTGACGATGACGGAAAGACTAAGTCGACAGCGCCCAAGCAATCGAAGTCGGCGGCCCCGAAAGAGAACAAGTAAATGATCGACCTGGCGCGCGTGAAGCTTCACCTACGAGTGGACGGTGATCAGGAAGATGCCCTCATCACCGGTTACATCGAGGGCGCCAAGTCCCATGTTGCCATGCACTGTGATCGTGAGCTTGTCGAGGGTTCCCCAGTCGAGCCTGATCAGATGGGAATCACCGCCGACGTTGAGCAGGCCATTCTGCTGTTGGTGGGGCATTGGTACGAAAATCGCGAAGACGCCGCAGCCGGCGTGACTCCGACAGCGGTGGAGCGTTTGCTCTGGTACAGGAAGCGTTTCTAATGGAAGCCGGAAAACTGTGCCACCGTGTCGAAATCCAGAACAAAATCACGCCGCGAGACCCGGTTACTGGCGACTTCCTTGCTCCGGCCTGGGTGGAATTTGCCAAGGTTTGGGCGGCGGTTGAGGATTTATCGGCCCGTGACATGATCGCCGCCAAGGCAGGCCAGTCCCAAGTGACTGGGCGGATGGTGATTCGCTACCGGGCCGGTGTGCTGCCGACAATGCGTGTGATCCATCGAGGCGAGACCTACAGCATTGAGGGCCCGCCGCTTGCCGACAAGAAGTCCGGGCTTGAGTACCTGACATTGCTGGTTTCGAAGGGGGTGAAGGATGGCTAGCTCAATTTCTGCCCAGCTCCAAGGTGTGGCGTCGACGATCGACAAGATGCGGAGCCTGGCGCCGCGACTTCAGAAAAAAGGCCTTCGTCGGGCTGCCCGTGAAGCGATGAACATCATCCGCGACGACGTGAAAGCCCGCGCTAAGGCCCTGGATGATCCTGATACCAAGGAAAAAATCTGGCGCAACGTGATCACCCAGGAAGCGACCAAGCAATCCAGGCGCGAGGGAGGCGTGGTGATGCGCGTCGGCATTCGAGGCGGTGCCGGTTCTAACCAGCACAGCAAGGACGCAAGCGGAAACCCTGGCGGCGACACGCGGCACTGGCGCTACATCGAGTTTGGCACCCAGTTCACGCCGCCGGCGCCATTCATGCGCCCGGCCTTCTCTTCAAATGTCGGCGCGGTAACAGAACAGTTTGTCGCAAGCCTTGGCCGAGAAATTGATGCAGCGCTCAGGGGGAATTGATGGACCCACCTATTTTTCTGGTTTGCTCCACCGATCCGGTCGTGAATGCGCTCATCGGTTCGGGCGTTGACTGCCGAATTTACTCATTCGGCGAGGCGCCCGAAGGCGTCGTGAAGCCTTACGTGGTGTGGAACCTGATTGATGGCAATCCAGAAAACTACCTCGCAGGCCGACCGGACGCCGACGGCTTCACGTTGCAGGTCGACGTGTACGCCGCCAGCGCGGGGTCGGCAACACAGGTCACGGCAGCTTTGCGGGGTGCGCTGGAACTGAAGGCAAACATCACCCGCTGGGGCGCGTCAGGGCGAGACCCGACGACGAAGGACTACCACCGCAGCTTTGATATCGACTGGATCACCCTTCGATAGAGCATCACCCCAATCAACCCGCCGAGTGCGGGTTTTTTTATGCCCGACATTTGGAGAAAGCCATGTCGATTCTTACCCAAGGCACCCAGGTTTACGCGTTGGTGCCGAGTGCGGCTGATCCCGCAGTTTTTGTGGTGCTTGAGATTGAGTGCGCAACCGCTTTCAGTCCAGGCGGTAACCCAGCTGATCAGATCGAGGTCACTTGCCTGAGCGACAAGGTTCGTCGTTACCTGCGCGGACTGCGCACTCCAGGGCAAGCGTCTTTGACGCTCAATGCGGACCCGCGTAACGCGTCCCACGTTCGCCTTCACCAGCTTTCGGAAGATGACAGCATCGAGAGCGTCGCATGGGCTGTGGGCTGGTCGGACGGCACCGATATTCCACCAACGCTCAATGCCGGCGGCGATGACTTTGTGCTTCCGCCATCGCGAACCTGGTTCGTCTTCGACGGCTATGTCTCGGACTTCCCGTTCGACTTCGCAGCCAACACTGTGGTGAGTACCGCCGCAACCATTCAGCGTTCCGGCGGCTCCGCCTGGATTCGCAAGACCGCTTAAGGGGATCGCATGAACCTGGCTCAACTTAAAAAGAAAGGGGGCGTCATCGCTGACGCCCTGGTGGCGCGGGAAGTGGAGTGGAAACACTTCGACGCCAAAGGCAAGGAGGTGACCGACAAGTTCAAAGTGCATGTTCGCCGGCATGCTTTCGGTGTCATGGAGGCGATGTTCGCCGGTGGCGAGGCCGAGCGCTTCAAAAACGCCCGGTACCTGTCGGCGAGCATCATGCTGGGCGACACCGGTGAGGAGGAATTGCCTTTTGAGGATGCGGTAAACCTCGATTCTGGCCTCGGCGTGGTGCTTCTGCAGGCTGTGAACGAGGTCAACAACCCGGTAAAAAACTGACGCCCGCCGATGAGTTGTTGCACGAACTGGTGCTCAACGGAGTCGGCGGGTGCTCAATCGCCGAGGCAAAGGCCAATCTCTCATACGCTGAGGTTTTGGCCTGGTCTGCCTACCGCGACAAGCATGGAACGCTCAACCTTGGTCGCCGCATGGAGCTGTCTACGGCGATCATCGCCTTGCAGGTTAACCGAGGGGCGGGCGGTAAGGCCGAGATTGCTGATTTCATGCCGCACGCTGATCACCAAGCGCTTGCGCTAGAAAAGGCAATGGCGGAGTGGGCGTGATCACCGCCATGGATGGTGGTAGATTGCCTTCTTCTTACAGGGAGGGTTCTTGATGGCCAAGTTTAAATTTTCAGTGATTTTTTTGGCTTTGTTTGCGTCTTCATCTTTTGTTCAGGCGGATGACGAGAGCTGCAACGCCATGGCCTTTTTAGCAAAGCAAATAATGGCTGGAAGGCAGGCCGGTGTGCCCATGACAAAGGCTATCGAACTAAGCAAGAACGAGAATCAGACAATTGAAAAAATATCTCGTCTATTTGTCATTGCTGCGTATGAAGAACCTGCTTACAGCACAAAGGCCATGCAAGAAAAAGCGATCAATGAGTTTGAGAACAAAATGTATCTTCCTTGTATTAAGGAAGGCTAAATAATCAAGGCTGTAAACCCGCCCTAAGCGGGTTTTTTAATGCCTGGAGAAAAGTAAATGGCATCTCGATCTCTTGGCACGCTGACTCTGGATCTGATAGCCCGTATTGGCGGCTTCCAGCAAGGAATGGATCGCGCATCCCGGTCTGTTGCCAGCACTGGGGCCGCTGCTGATGCCGCATCGGCACGAATCAATGCGCTACAGGGTCAATTCCTGTCGCTATCGAGCGTCGCGTCAAAGATTGCTGGCCCTTTGGCGGCGGCATTCAGCCTAAACAGCGTATATCAGGCCACCGAGGCCTATAGCTCCTTAACGAATCGTCTCAAGCTCGTAACGAATGGGTCGGACGAACTGGTTGCGGCTCAGAAAGCTGTTTTCGACATTGCCCAAAGCTCTCGGCAGCCATTGTCGGCAACTGCTGAGTTATATCAGCGAATTGCCACCAATCAGACAGCTCTCAAGTTGTCTGGAGAGGGTGTTGCTGGGGTCGTTGGGACGATCAGCAAGACTCTGGCGATCTCGGGTGCTTCAGCGGAGAGCGCTAACGCGGCGCTTATCCAATTAGGGCAGGCTTTTGCGTCCGGCGTGCTGCGCGGTGAAGAACTGAACTCCGTGATGGAGCAGGCCCCGGCGTTGTCCCAGGCAATTGCGGCAGGCATGGGCAAAACCGTTGGGCAGTTGCGCACGATGGGGGCTGCCGGTGAGCTTACTGCGCAGGCAGTGGTCAAGGCGCTACAAAGCCAAGCGGGCGCGGTGGACACCCTATTTGCCAAGACCGCCACGACAATCGGCAACAGCTTTACCGCGATCAGCAACTCAATGACTCGGCTTATCGGCGAATTGGATCAGGCCACCGGTGCGAGTGCGAAGGTGGCCGCTGAGTTTGTCGGATTGTCAAAAGCGATAGACGGAAGTTTGCCGGGCGCGCTGACCTCGTTGCGAAACAATTCCGACGCGCTCGCGCAAGCTATGACAACTGGGCTATACGTGGCGCTGGGGCGAGTCGCCGGTGGATTTGCTCAGCAAGGGGCTCAAGCTCTTTACGCTGCCGCTTCAAACCAAACGCTGTTGACCGCTACTGCCGCAACAGCGAAGGGCGACTTGTACGCAGCGCAGGCAAAGCAAATTGATGCGAAGGCTTTACTTCAACGTGCCAATCTTGAAATCGCCTCGGCACAAGGAAAGGTAGCTTCAGATCGTGTCAGGCAGGCATCTGAGCTCGCAAGCATCACGACCGTTCAGGCGTCCCTGGCAGCAGAGCGCTTGCTGGAGCAGCAGCGGCTGGCGGCACAAATAAATGATACCGGCCGGGCCGCGTCGATCTCCCGCATTGCGGAACTTCGACTCGCTGAAGTTGCAGTCACAAAGAAAGTTGAGCAGGCCGAGCGTTCTCTTGCCTCGACTACCGTTGCGACCTCGCTGGAGATACAGGCGGCATATGCGAAAAGAACAGCGGCTGCATTAGCGTACGGAGAAACCACTGCGGTCGTTAATGCTGCTGCGGTTGCATCCGACAGAGCTGCCGCTGCAGCCAGTATCGCCGGTCGTGCATTTGGTGTGATGGCCGCAGCAGGCCGCGGATTACTGGCTTTGATGGGCGGCCCGGTTGGTCTGCTTTTCGTTGCTGGCGCCCTAGCACTCTCGTTCGCCGACTTCCGCTCCAGCACCGAGAAGGCGGCTCAGGGCCTTGAGGGCTTGAAAGGTCCGCTCGACGAGGTTATTGCCAAATTCCAACAGCTGACACGCGACCAAAAAGCTGCAGCCATGATTCGCTGGGGGGAAGCTGAGGCAGAGGGTATAAAGGCGGCTGGCGAGGAGTACGACAAACTCCAGAAAATGCTTAAAACAGGTTTGGTGGGCCCCCGATCGAGTGCGAGCGGAACCGCCATTTTTCTTGAGTACAAGAAAAAAATTGAGGAAGCATCCGCAGCTGGCAAGGATCTTTCGCCGATCCTGGAAGAGCTGAGATCTAACAGCCAGGTCGACCCCAAGTTCGTCGATTCGCTAGTAAAAAGAGCCGGCGCCTATTCCTTGGTTAAAACCGCGCAAGCCGAAGCGCGGGATCGTCTCAATGCCCTGAACAGCGAGATGAACAAAGGAGTGGCTGTCACGACTGGCGCTACCCAGGCGACCACGGGTATGACCGCTGCTGGTGAGAAGTACCTGAAAGCCCTGCAAACCCAACTCGGAAAACTCCAAGACAATAACGATGAGGTAAAGGAGGCAAACCGTTATATCGCTGAGCACAAAGAGCTATCCGAGGCGGACAAGACTGCAATCATGTCAGCCGCCTACGCGTCCAAGGCCCAGGCAGACGCGAATAAGGCTGCCACGAAAGAAACCCAGAGCCATACCTCCGCGCTCAAGGCAAACCTCAAAACCTTTGAGGATGCCGAGGAAAACTACAAGCGCCAGATTGCCTTGATCGACGAAACATCGGGGAAAAAGCAGAAAGCGACCGAGGTTGAGAAGCTGGCGTTTGAAATCGCCAGCGGCAACTACGCCAAGCTCAGTGAGGCCAGGCAGAAAGAACTGCAAGGGCTGGCCGCTGATCTCGATGCGAAGAAAGCGTTGGTAAAGGCCAATCAGGACGCCGCGAAGCTCGCCGCCCTGGGCTACAACCTCAAAGAAAGTAATCAGTCAGCCAAGGATGGGTTTGACCGGGAGCTCGCTGGTGCTGGTGAGGGTGACAAGTACAAGGCTCGGCTAAAAGAGTTTCTGTCGATTGACCAGGACTTCAACAAACAGCGCCGGGAAATGTACAAGGAGTACAAGGACGCAACGCTGGCTGGCGATCCTGATGCACAGGAGAACTACGACAAGGAAACCGCTCTCTTGGAGGAGGCTCTGGCCGAGAGAATCGTCATTCAGCAGGACTACTACAACCAACTCGACGAAGCTCAATCGAACTGGATGGATGGTGTCAGCAGCGCATGGCAGAACTACGTCGACGCGGCAACGGATTATTCAGCGATGGCGGCCGATGCGACTTCTTCCGTCCTGGGTGGAGCAAAGAGCAGCCTCAGCACTTTCCTCTCTGATGTTGCAAGTGGGGCAGAAGACGCTGGCGATGCTCTGGGTGACTTGGTAGCCAACTTCGCCAAGTCAACCTTGCAGGCTCTTTCCGATATGGCTGCGCAGTGGCTGGTCTATCAGGCGGTGCAGATGCTGGTGGGCAAGACCACCCAGGCGAGTGCGGTGCCGACACTGGTGGCCAATGCCCAGGCAACGGCCTTCCAGGCAAGCCTCGCAGCGTTCGCCTCGACAGCGGCGATTCCTATCGTGGGGCCGGCCGCTGCACCTGCAGCTGCCGCAGCAGCCGCTGCTGCCACCGCACCAATGGTTGCCGGCGTTGCAAGTGCAGCGCTTGCGGGTATGGCGCATGACGGTATGGGAAATATCCCCAAAGAAGGCACCTGGCTTCTCGATGGCGGTGAGCGGGTCGTGGCGCCGGCGCAGAACAAGGACCTTACCAACTTCCTAGCGCGGCAAACCTCGGCAACGGAAAGCGTCGGCAGCGAACGTGCTGGCGGTGGGGGTGGGATTCACATCAGTGCTCCCGTCACGGTCCAGGCTCAGCCGGGAATGAGTGGAGATGATGCACGGAAACAGGGGGAGGCGGCTGGCCAGGGGCTGGTGGCTGAGATTCGCCGTGTGCTTCAGGCTGAAATGGGGCAGGGCGGTTTGCTCTGGAGGCGAATCTGATGGTTGAAACATTCAGCTACTGCGTTCAATTGGGTGGCGATGGGGAGATTGACCAGCGTACCTGGGAGAACGATTTCGGTGACGGCTACACCCAGGCGGGCGGTATTGGCATCAACACCAAAAGCGAGACCTGGAACTTGACGCACTCTGGTGTCATGGCCGTAGGTGAGGAGTTGCCCTTGGTTAGGGATTTCATCGATCGGCATGAGGGATACAAGGCGTTCATCTGGACGCCTCCCGGTGGAGTTCAGGGTCGATACCGCTGCAAGGGATACAAGTCCAAGCCGCTCGGCGCCGGCTTGTGGACGCTCTCGTTCACGTTCAAACAGACCTACACGCCGTAACCGTAAACTTCACCAGACCCCGCCAAATGCGGGGTTTCTTGTTTCTGAGGTCCCATGAATTACAACGCCGACATTCAAAAGCTCGAGCCGGGCAACCAGATCAGGCTTTACGAGTTGGACGCTACGCGCCTGGGCGGCATGCTCTGGCGGTTCCACGGCCATGCCCATGAGGGCGACATCATCTGGCAGGGGCAGCTCTACTCGCCGCTCCAGATCGAGGCCAAGGGCTTCGACATACGCGGTGATGGGCGCCCGGCCACACCAACGCTGCAGGTGGATGACGAGCTCGGCGGCGTGCGCGGCGCGATTACTGCTCTGTGTTTTCAGTTCCGCGACCTGGCCGGCGCCCGGGTAAAGGTGATCGAGACGTTCCGCCACTTCCTGGACGCGGCCAACTTCCCCGACGGCAACCCGGAAGCCAGCGACCAATCGAAAACGAACCTCTGGTTTATCGAGCAGAAGACTGAGGCGCTGCCCAGCATCTCGGTCACGTTCTCGCTGTCCAGCCCCACGGATATGGAAGGGCATATGCTGCCCTCCCAGCAGATCACCAAGCTCTGCCGCTGGGCCTGCCGGGGCGGTTACCGGCAAGAGGCCTGTGCTTATACCGGCACCGCGATGTTCGACAAAAAGAACCAGCCCACGGATAACCCCGCCCTCGATCGCTGCGGCGGTTGGTGGAGCAGCTGCAAACTTCGCGGCAACACGCGGCGCTTCGGTGGGTCCATGGGCGCAAGCCTTATTGCAAGTTCGAGGTAGCCATGCGAATCAACCAAAAATTACAGGATGAGATCCGCGCGCACGCCGAGCGGAACTATCCGGCCGAGGCTTGCGGGGTGGTCATCAAGTCCGCCGCCGGCCGTGAGTACGTGCCTTGCGTAAACTTGGCCACCACGCCGCGCGAACACTTCCAGATCGACCATAAGGACATGGCCCGGGCGGAAGATAGAGGCGAGGTTCTGGCGATCATCCATAGCCACCCCGACAAGGCGCCGGCGCCGAGCATGGCCGACCGCGTCAGTTGCGAGTTGCACGAATTGCCCTGGGGTATTGTCGGCTGGCCCGGCGGTGACTTCGAGTGGTTCAAGCCTTCGGGCTTCCAGGCACCGCTGCTGGGTCGTGACTTCTCCCATGGGCTGCTTGACTGTTGGGCGGCCTGCCGCGACTGGTACGCGCGCGAGGCGGGCCTGGAGTTGCCAAACTTCGAACGCTCCGACCTGTGGTGGGAGGATAAGGATGGCCCAAGCCTCTACGAGGACAACTTCGCGGCGACTGGTTTCTACCAGGTCAACGAGGCGCGCCGCGGCGACATGCTGGTGTTGCAGATCCCCACGCCAGGCCGGGAGTGCTATTTCCCGAATCACGCAGTGATTTACCTGGGTGATGAGCCGTCGCTGATCAGTGAATCGGGACCGAAACTTGGTGGCTCCGGCCCGTTCATTTACCACCACATGCCTGGCCGCCTGGCTGCCCGTGAAATCTACGGTTGGTCGATGGCGAACCGCGTCAAATTGATCCTCAGGCACAAGGACTACCACCCATGACCATGCGTACCATCAAGCTCGGCGGCGTGCTGGGCAAGAAGTTTGGCAAGCAGTACACCCTGGACGTTCACAGCTTCCGTGATGCCATGGCGGCGCTGTGCATGATGAAGCCGGGCTTTGAGAAGTACCTGCGCACCGCCGAAGAGCGCGGCCTTGTGTTCGCCGTGTTCGTCGATGAGCGCAATCTGGGCGAGCAGGAGCTTGACCTTGTGGGCCGAGGTGAGGGCGACATCCGCATTCAGCCGATTATCCAGGGCAGCAAACAGGCGGGCATGTTTCAGACGCTTCTCGGCGTGGTGCTGATCGTGGCCGGCCTATTTACTGGCGGCACCACCTCAACTCTGGGGATGGGCCTTCTCGCCGCCGGCGCCGCTGTCGGCCTGGGTGGCGTTGTTCAAATGCTGTCGCCGACCACCAAGGCCACTGCCGATGGCCAGAACGATGACGGCAACAACCCGAGCTACGGCTTCGGCGGGGCGGTTACGACTATTGCCCAGGGCAACCCATACCCACTGCTTTACGGCGAGCGCGAGATCGGCGGCGCGGTCGAGTCTGGCGGGATCTACACCCAAGACAACATCTGATTCAGTTACCACAACCAACCCGCTTCGGCGGGTTTTTGCATTCTGGAGGGCGCATGAGCGCAGTAGCAAAGAAGGCGCGCCGCGCAGCACCTCGTAAGCGCCGGGCCGTAATTGGCGGAAAGGGCGGACAGGCCAAGCAGAAGCAGCCGAGCATCGCCTCCAATAGCGTGCCATCGATCTCCACCGCGCGAATCACCTACCTGTGGAGCTGGGGTCCTATTGTTGGTCCGGTCGACGACTTGCGCTCAGTCAAGCTCAACGGAACGCCCGTGAAGGCCGCTGACGGCACGATCAACTATCCCAGTGTGAAGTGGCAGTTCCGTTCTGGAGAGCTGAATCAGGAGCGCCTGGAGGGAATACAGGAATCCAGTAACGAGATCGACGTCAAGAAGGAATTGATCTACGGAACGCCATGGCTGTACACCATCACCAACTCGATGAGCGATGCCGCGCGCATCCGCCTGAGCTGGCCAACGCTTCGCAGTCAGGACGCCGCCGGTAACATCAATGGCGTGCGTATCGATTATGCCGTGGACATATCCACCGACAACGGCCCCTACGTTGAAGTGCTGGTATCGGCCGTAGATCGCAAGAACATCACGGAGTACGAGCGAGCGCACCGCCTGGAGTTGCCCGCCGGAACCCGCTGGACTATTCGCGTCCGCCGCCTGACCCCAAATGCAAACTCCGACCTGGTTGTCGATCAGATGATCGTCAAGGCAATTGCCGAGGTGGTCGACAGCGATCAGGAATACCCGCTCACCGCCGTCAGCTGTCTTGAGTACGACGCCCAGACTTTCGGCGGCGATATCGCCAAGATCGCCGTCCTCATGCGTGGCCGCATTATTCGTGTGCCCAGCAACTACGACGCGACAACCCGCACCTACGCAACGTCGGGCACCGGCACAAGCAACGGTATTTGGGACGGCACCTTCAAGGAGGTCTACACCAACAACCCGGCGTGGATCTTCTACGACCTGGTGCTGCACCCGTACTACGGGCTCGGCGACCGGATCGACGCGACAATGGTTGATCGCTGGTCGCTCTATCGCATCGCGCAGTACTGCGACCAGATGGTGCCGGATGGGAAGGGGGGCATGGAGCCGCGCTTCACCTGCAACCTCTATTTCCAGAAGCAGGCCGAAGCCTACGCCGTGCTTCAGGACCTGGCGTCAATATTCCATGGCCTGGCCTACTGGGACGGCAGCCAGATCGTGGTCAATGCCGATATGCCAGGCGATCCGGTGTACACGTACAACCAGACGCAGATCCTGAACAATGGCGCTATCAAGTACGAAGGCACCCGCGCGCGCGATCGGCACACGCTCTACATGGTGTCCTGGGATAATCCGGACCAGGGTTTTGAAACCGACAAGGAGCCGGTGTTTGATGATGAGGCGATGGTCGAGCTTGGCGGAATCGTGCGCGACACCACCATCGACGCCATCGCCTGCACATCCCTGGGTCAGGCGCAGCGCGCCGGGCAGTGGGCGGCGCTGACCGAAAAGCTGCAGACCCAGGGCGGTGTGTTTCGGGTCGGGCTCGACGGTGATATTCCAAAGCCTGGTCAGGTGATCGCCGTGGCCGACCCGATGCTGGTTGGCCGGAACAACGGCGGCCGGATCGCTGCGGCCGCCGGACGTGTGGTTACGCTCGATCGCGATACCGTGGTGCCGGTCGGCGCGCGCCTGATGGTCAACCTGCCAAGCGGCAAGTCCGAAGGGCGGGTGGTGAAGTCGGTTGCTGGGCGCGACGTCACCGTGATGGCCGATTTCAGCGAGCAGCCCCAGGCCGAGTGTGGCTGGATATTGGACTACGAAGACCTGAAGCTGATGCAGTTCTACGTCCGCAACGTCACGCGGCCGGAGTGGCACCAGTTCCAGTTTGAAGTTATTCAGCACGACCCGAGCAAGTTTGAAGCAATCGACAACGGGGCCGTGGTGGACCCTCGGCCAATAACCGGTATTCCCGTGGGTAGTCAGGACGCTCCGGCCCGGGTGATGCTCAGCCAGCACGTTGTCATCGAGCAGGGGATTGCGGTCACCGTCATGTCCATCGCGTGGGACGCGGCGCCGAACGCTGTGGCTTATGACGTTGAATGGAAGTGGGGCGCGCGCGAATGGGTCACTGTGCCGCGCACCGCCGAGCAGATGGTCGACGTGCGCGGCATTTACTCCGGTCAATACATGGCCAGGGTGCGGGCGGTGAGCGCGCTCAATGTGTCCTCGATCCCGACCACGTCGGCACTGACCAGCCTGGAAGGGAAGGTCGGCCTGCCGCCGGCGGTGGCGTTCCTGACCACCACCAGCGAGCTGTTCGGCATCGGCATCAAGTGGGGATTCCCCGCCGGCGCCGAGGACACCCAGCGCACCGAGCTGTGGTATGGCCCGGCCAATGATTTGTCGGTGGCTACCAAGCTGACGGACCTGGCCTATCCGCAGGCCGATTACCGCATGCAGCAACTGTTGGCGGGCGCCACGTTGTTTTTCTGGGCGCGCCTGGTGGACCGTACCGGCAACATCGGGCCGTTCTATCCGGTGGTGAATGGGGTGATGGGGCAGGCCAGTTCGGATGCCGGGCCGATTCTTGAGCAGATCAAGGGGCAGATAGACGAGACCGCCCTGGGTCAGCATTTGAAGGACCGGATCGACCTCATCGACGGGACGGGGCCTGGCTCTGTCAATGGCCGCATCGAAGCAGCCAAGGACGAACTGGAAGGGCTGATTGACCAGATCGTCGACGCGCTTGAGTACGACCCTGCGAAGGCGTACGCGCTTAACGATATCGTGCGCATGGGGCAGCACCTGTATCAGGCCAACGGCCCGGTTCCGGCGAACAGCCCGCCGCCGAACGCTACTTACTGGACCGACATCGGCACGGTAACGCAGACGGTCAACGCCCTGGTGACTCAGGTTCAGCAGAACTCGGCGACGATCAACCAGCACGGCCAGGACATCACCGCCCAGGCGCAACAGCTCAATGCGGTGAAGGTCACGGTCAACGACCCAGTCACCGGCGTGAACGCCACGGCCAGCGGGCTAAGTACCCTCAAAGCCACGGTTACCACGCTCGACGGCAAGGTCACCACCACGGCGCAGCGAGTAGACGGCATCTACCTGCAGGTCAACCCGCCGCTTCAGGGTGATGACAGTGCCTTGATGGGGTCGGAGGCCAGTTATGTAGGCGTCTGGTCCGTTCAATCCGCCCTGATCGAGGGCGACCTGGTGCAGGGGCAGCGAACCGACACAGTGGAAGTGAAGGTGGCCAACAACGCCGCCGCAGTCGTTGCTGAGCAAACCGCCAGAATCAATGCCGTCGGAGCGCTGTCGTCCAGCATCGAAACGGTCAAGAACTCGGTCAACGGCAACACCCTGGCCATCCAGACCAACACCACGGCCATTCAAACGGTCGACGGTAAGGTCACGGCGAATTGGTCGGTGCGGATGCAGTACGAAACCGCCACCGGGCTGTACAAGATCGCCGGCATTGGGCTTGGGCTGGAGAACGGCCCAGGGGGGTTGCAGTCGCAATTCATCGTGGACGCTGACAGGTTTGCCATCGGCCAGGCGGAGACGGTGCCCTTTGCGGTCACAGGTGGGCAGACCTTTATCAAGGCTGCGTTTATCCAGGACGGCACTATCACCAACGCCAAGATCGGGTCTTACATCAGTTCGACCAACTACATCGCAGGCCAGCAAGGATGGATCCTCAACAAGGACGGAACCTTCGAGATTAACGGCGTAGTGCCAGGGCAAGGTCGCTCGATTATGACGAATCGATCTTTGCGATTCTGGGATGTTAATAACGTGAAGCGGGTTCAGATCGGAGACTTGAGCGAATGAGTTCCGGTCTGAGGATATGGTCATCGGCTGGTGTGCTGGAATTCGATACGGGTACCTCAACTTATAGGGTTGTTCTGTCCGTACTTGTTTCATATGCGGGCGAGGGTAGATCCACGAAAACGTTTTCAGTGCCTGGATGCAGCCCTAGCAATTCAGTATGTTTCATGCTGCCGATCAACAATAATAATGATGACAGCTTGGCAACTAATAGGCAGTTGGAGTGCGAGATGGGGAATGGAGTAGTCTCTGTAAGAAACTTTCTAGGTCAGAGGCCGAATGATTCTATTTCCCAGGCGACGATGCGCTTAATAGTTATGAGGTGGATTTAATGAGTTATGGTTTAGAGGTGGCTAATGACGCTGGCGCCGTCTCTCTTGATTCCGAATATGCGAGGCTGTGTGTTTTTCACAAAGGCACGTATACAGCGGGCGTTTCCATCGTTTTTGCTTCGGTTATTGACACGCAGGAGCCTCCACTTGTCTTCGTTCGGCCTCAAAGTAACGGATCGCTCATTCAGCTTGGCGTTCTCCTAGTAGGAACGCCAGGCGCCTGGACGGGGTGTAGTGTCACATCAGGTCAAGCCCACTCAGGCGCTATTTTTGTCGCGGCATTTTCATCGAAACCTACTGCCTCATATGGATTGAGATTGTGGGATGCGACTGGAAAGCAAATATTTGATTCTGGAACCCAAGCAGCAGTATTTACCAGGGCCTTACAAAACTGGACCTACACACATACGACCTATAGCGGACAGGGGCTGCCTACTAATTGGTACTCTGTTCCGATGAGTTATGAGCTTGGCGATTATTTGATGGTAAATAATTCCAGAATGCCGATGATGGGCGGGAATAATGAATCCCGCGGGATTGGGCTTAGGTATGATTTTGCAGCCTCGCTTTTGAGATTTAGCGTTACGACTGTATCAAATCCAATCTACTTTTTGCTTCCTGCGATATTTGGAAAAATAACCGCTTAAATGTAATTTACAAGGAACATCTAAATGGCTAGGCAAGAAATTAATGTCGGCACGGCCCCAACAGGCGCCGGCGGCGACACTACCCGAAGCGCCGCTGTAAAAATCAATTCGATGACGGCAGAGCTATATGCGAAGACTAATAGCCTGGGTAGTGCGGCAACTCGGAATGTTGGCATCGCTTCGGGAAACGTCATGGAGATTTCACCAGCGCAACTGGTCGACGGGAACTCAGCGTTTATTGTTGAGGGTAGTCGGTTCCTATCCTACGGGGAAGGGACCACGGGTGGCCCACCTGGCGTTACCTATGCATCCGGCATCCGTTCAAGATTCTACGATGGTTCTTTTTTTGCTGTTGATATTGTCGGGAATATTCTGAACGGCAATCTTTACTGGCGAACAGTTAACTCGGTCGGGGTGCAGAACGGCTGGCGAACTATCTACGACACTTCCAATACCACCCGTGCCCAAGACGGCACCTTAAAGGCGATCTGAACATGGCAAGAGCAGCAATCAACATCGTGGGCGAAACCGGCGCCCTGTTTGACATCACATCGCTCGGAGGCAAGGACGTAGATAGTTACCGCTCTGGTGTCGGCGTGTACTGCGTCACGGGCACCCTGGGCATGGTTCCTTTTCCGCCATTAGATCAGGGCTGGGGCTACTCGCTGCATCCTTCGGAGGACACCGCGAAGGTCGATATCGCTTTCGCTGAAGGCCTGCTGACCGTGACCGTCACTATGGATGGCGAACCCTACGATCTGAAAACGATGATCACGCTTCACATAATGGTTCCGGACTTGCCGGTTCCGAAAATGCCCGAGGCGCCGCCGGTTGTTACTGACCCTTTGAAAGAGGCGCAGGCCGAGATTACCCGTCTACGAGCCATAGCAGACTACGCCGTCGCGCCGCTGCAGGATGCGGTCGATGTGGACGAAGCCACTGACGCCGAGATTGCTTTGCTCAAGGTCTGGAAGAAGTACCGCGTTGCGCTGAGCCGAGTGCCCGAGCAAGAGCATTACCCGGACGCTATCGAGTGGCCCGTGGTTCCGGCCTGACCGCCGACCTGGAAACCATCACCGCCTTGTGCGGTTTTTTTTCGTCTGGAGAAAAGCATGAACGCAATCGAGAGAGACCGAGACATCCTGGCGCGCACGCTGTGGGGCGAAGCCCGCGGTGAGGGGCTGGACGGGCAGATCGCCGTGGCCTGGACCATCCGCAACCGTGTGTTCGATGGCAAGGCCAAGTCATGGTGGGGCGAGGGCTATGCCGGTGTGTGCCTGAAGCCATGGCAGTTCAGCTGCTGGAACCAGAACGACCCGAACTACGCCTACCTGAGTGGCGCCAAGCAGATCCCGGCCGCGCAGTTCGCCCAGGCCCAGCGTGCGGCTGATCAGGTGATGTCGGGTGCGGTATCGGATCCAACCGGTGGCGCCACGCACTACTACGCAAACACGATGCCGGAGGCCCCGGCCTGGGCGGCGAAGGCTAAGCAGACCCTGCGCCTCGGGCACCACGTTTTCTTCAAGGATGTGCCGTGATGACGCCTGCACAGAACCTGATCGGCCTGGGGCTGGCAATCCTGCTGGCGCTGGCCATCGGCTTTGGCGGGGCATGGAAGGTTCAGGACTGGCGCCTGGGCAAGAAGATGGCCGAGCGTATCGCGGAGCAGGGCGCCCACCACCAGAAGGAACTGGATGCAATCACTGGCGAGGCCTGGCTTCAGCAGTCGGCCGAGCTGGATAAGCGCCTGGCCACCGAGGAAAAGCTCGCTCTCCAGGACCAACAACACACCAAGGAATTATCCGATGCCCAGCGCAACCAGGCTGTTCTGCGCGATCGTCTTGCCACTTCTGATGTCAGGCTGTCAGTCCTTATCGACTCAGCGGATACAGCCAGTGGCTGCAACGTGCCTACATCCACCAGCGCCGTCGGCGTGGTTCATGCAGCCCGTCGAGCCCAACTTGACCCAGCGCATGCTCAACGAATTCTCGCCATCACCGGTGACGGGGACCAAGGACTGATTGCGCTGCGGGCGTGCCAGGCTTATGTCAAAACGGTTGCAGGGCAAGGTGCGGGGAAATGATGTTTCAGATGGGCGGCTCTGTGGATAACTCGCGAGCCTCAGAAAACAATGTACGTCTATTTGTACGTATTGCAGAAAAACAAAGGGCCTGCATCGCTGCAAGCCCTTGTTTTAAATGGTGCCGGCACCAGGAGTCGAACCCGGGACCTACTGATTACAAGTCAGTTGCTCTACCAACTGAGCTATACCGGCGTGTTAGGGCGACGATTATAGCGATTGGAAAGCTTCTGTAAACCCCTGAATTCTGACTATTTTTGCAGAAGGAGAGGTTTTCTTCGAATGGCGGGTTTTCCTCGTCCCTCAAGCGTCAATTCCCATCCCCGCAATCCACGGTGAATTTCATCTATTCCATCACCCTGCCTCTGCTCTTTGGAACCGAGGTAGGTCATATATGCGTGCATTCACCACGCCGCAGCCTGGCTGTCTCGCGCAGCTTTGCGGCTGCTGAAAGGCCCAAAAAAAACCGCATAAATTACGCTTTATACGTTTACCCCAAATGCTTATGCACAATCGGCAGGTAGATAACGTGATGAAGCAGCCGTTTTGTGACAGCGTTCTATACGCGCCGCAACTGCCTGTTTTGCGTGCGTTTTATTTTGTGAACAAAAAATGACCAGGGTCGATTTTGGCCTGTAACGCAGATAGATACTGGCTCGGTAAAGATTTAATCAACAGAGTTATCCACAGGGGCGTGTGGGAAATTTCGCCCCTTAATCGCGCTCGGCCAGCACCATCAAGTTGCGCGGCGTCAGCGCTGTTTCACAGAAGCTGCCGACCTCGACGTTGTAACCTCGCTCTTGCAGGAACAATGCTCGATCGAGCACCAGCCACATTTCCAGCGGGCGTCGAAACAGGCCTCTTACCAGCTCCAGGTTTCGCACCTCGGCCAGGCGGTGCCAGCCGTGTGCCTCCAGCGCCGTCCAATCCTGTTCGCCTGTGGATAAACCCTTTAGGTTCGCCAGTTCCTGGCAGTAGTCAGCGTAAGGTTTGTCCAGCCAACTGGCGGGCAGGGACGGCGTTGGCAGGTATTCGTCGCAACCGCGCAGCTGGCGTTGCAGTCGGTCGAAGCCCAGGCGTCGGGCCATGGACGTATCCCGTTGCTGGCGCACGCGGTTGCCGGCGGTGACGGTTTCGCTCAGGGGCAGGCCTAGATCTTCTATGGATAGTTGCAGTCGGGATGCGCGCCCGGCAGCGGACAATGCCTGGTAGCGGTCGGCGGTGATGCGGTTGTAGCAGCAGGGCGCCAGTGCCAGTTGTTTGCAGCCGGCGGCGCTGGCCAGTTGTAGCAGGCGCACGTGCAAATCGCCGCAGGCATGCAGGGCGACTGGTGTGTGTTGGGGGTTGATCGCCATATCCGCCATGACGTTCTGCAGGCGATGGGCTGCGGGTAGGTTATGGCGGTCACTCAGGGCTTGGCCGGATGCGACCAGGGCAGGGTCGTATTCCAGGCAGGTCAACTGTTGGCCGGGTTGCAGCAGGCGGCGGCTTAGATGGCCCTTGCCGGCGCACCAGTCCAGCCAATGGGTGGGCGTTTCGGCAAAATTCAGCGCGGCACCGAAGGCTTCGATCTGTTGCCACTTGCGTCCGGGTACGTCGACATTCAGGCGGTGGCGAGCAGGTTCAAGCATGTGCGTGGGTAGTTTATCCACAGCACTGAGGTGTAGCGCTTGAGCGGCCAGCTGTGGAAAAGGTGCAGGCGCAGGCAGATCGTGGGGGGAGTTGTGACTGGCTTCGGCTTCGGCCAACGAGCGCTGGCGCAGCCATCGGGACAGCGCCGGGTGGTTGGTTTCCCAGGGTAAGTGCAGATGGGTGAAGGGCCGTGGTCGCCACAGCCCTTGGTGCTCGATCAGGAACCCATCCAGCGCCTTGAAGCGTGCCTCAGCGTCCTTGGCACGCATCGACGCGCAGCCATTTTTCCAGCAGTTTGAAGCCACGCACGAGGATGTAGGCCATCAGCAGGTAGAACAGCCCGGCCGCGAAGAAGATCTCTACCGGCAGGTAAGTGCGGGCGATGATGGTCCGCGCCATGCCGGTCAGTTCCAGCAGGGTCACGGTACTGGCCAGGGCGCTGGCCTTGAGCATCAGGATCACTTCGTTGCTGTAGGCCGGCAGGCCGATGCGCGAGGCGCGGGGCAGGATGATGTAAAACAGCGTCTTGGGCTTGGACATGCCCAGGGCGCGCGCCGCTTCGATTTCACCTGGCGGGATGGCCTGGATAGCACCGCGCAGGATCTCGGCGATATAGGCGGCGGTGTGCAGGGTCATGGTGACAGTGGCGCACCAGAACGGATCTCGCAGGTACGGCCACATGAAGCTGTTGCGCACCGCATCGAACTGCGCCAGGCCGTAGTAGACCAGGAACAATTGCACCAGCAACGGCGTGCCACGGAAGAAGAAGATGTAGCCGTAGGGCAGGGCGCTCACGTACCAGCGGCGCGACGAGCGAGCGATGCCGAGCGGGATCGCCAGCAGCAGGCCGGCGATCACCGCGATTGCCACCAGCTCCAGGGTCAGGGTTGCGCCCTGGGCCAGTTTGGGCAGCCACTTGATGATCACGGCCCAGTTCAGGCCCAGGTCGAAGTGCGATAGCCAGCTGTAGTCGCCGCTCATTGGGTGCTCCTTGCAAAGCCGCGGGCGGCGCGTTTTTCCAGGAAGTGCATGCTGATCATCGCCAGCACGGTCAGGCCCAGGTACATGAACGCTGCGACCATGAAGAAGGTGAACGGTTGCTTGGTGACGGTCACGCCGATCTGCGCGTGGCGCATGATTTCTTCAAGGCCGATCACCGACACCAGTGCAGTGTCTTTCATCAGGATCATGAACAGGTTGCCCAGGCCCGGCAGGGCGATGCGCCACATCTGCGGCATGATCAAGCGCGTGAAAATCCGCAGTTTCGACAAGCCCAACGCCACACCGGCTTCGCGGTGGCCCTTGGGAATGGCGAGGATCGCGCCGCGGAACACTTCGGTGGCGTAGGCGCCAAAGCATAGGCCCAGGGCAATCACCCCGGCGGCAAAGGCACTCAGGGACAGGTCGGGGTTACCGAAGAACTCCCCCAGGGCACGCATCAGGTTGACCGTGCCGAAGTAAATCAGCAGCACCCACAACAGCTCGGGAATACCGCGAACGATGGTCGAATAAGCACCGCCCAGCCATTGCAGCGGCTTGTACGGCGAAGTCTTGGCCAAGGCGCCGGCAAGGCCGAGCACCAGCCCCAGGCACAGGGCCGTGAGCGCCAGTTTGACGGTCATCAGCGCGCCAGCGGCAAGCGCCGGGCCGAATCCGTAGAGATCGAAATTCATGGTGTTTTCATATCGCGGCAGGCATTGCTGAAAGCCGACGCGCTCACAGGAGCGCGCCGGGCAGGCCGTTCAGGTCATTCGATGCTGAACGGGAAGTACTTGTCGTTGATTTTCTTGTAGGTGCCGTCTGCCTTGATCTCTGCCAGGGCTTTGTTCAGGCGCTCGCGCAGCGGGTCGCCCTTGCGTACGGCGATACCGATCTTGTCGCTTTCTACCACCGGGTCGCCTTTGAATTCATAGGCCGAACCGTCTTTGCTCTTGAGCCACTCGTACTGCACGTACTTGTCGGCGAGGATGCCGTCCAGGCGCCCGGAGGTCAGGTCGAGGTAAGCGTTTTCCTGGGTGTCGTAGAGCTTGGCTTCGGTGTCCGGCAGCTTGTCTTCCAGGTAGGTACCGGCCAGCGTTGCACGCTGTGCACCGATCACCTTGCCCTTCAGATAGGCGGCGTCTGTCTTGAAGTCCGCTGTGGCTTTGGGTGCGATGAATTGCAGCTTGTTGGAGTAGTACGGGTCGGTGAAATCGACAGCCTGCTTGCGTTCATCGGTGATCGACAGCGAGGACACCAGGAAGTCGAACTTCTTGGCGTTCAGGGCCGGGATGATGCCGTCCCAGTCGGACACGTACACTTCGCACTTCTCGACTTTCATCTTGGCGCACAGGGCGTCGCCGATGTCTTTGTCAAAGCCCACCACATTGCCGCTGGCGTCTTTATTGTTGAACGGCGGGTAGGCCGCTTCGATCCCCATTTTCAAGGTTTCTGCCATGGCCGTGGCGCTGAACGCCATCGAGACGGCCGCAGCCAGAAGGAATTTTTTATAGTTCTGCATGCATGTTGCTCCGTTAGCGGTTGCTGGACATGAATTGTTTGCAGCGCGCCGAAAGCGGGTTTTCAAATACCTGCTGTGGCGATCCTTGCTCTTCTACCAGACCCTGGTGCAGGAACACCACTTCGCTGGACACCTGGCGGGCAAAGCCCATTTCATGGGTGACCAGCAGCATGGTGCGGCCTTCTTCGGCCAGTGCGCGGATCACATTAAGTACTTCCTGAACCATTTCCGGGTCAAGGGCCGAGGTGGGCTCATCGAACAGGATGACTTTAGGCTGCATGGCCAGGGTGCGTGCAATCGCCGCCCGCTGCTGCTGGCCGCCGGAGAGTTGGGCTGGGTAGGCGTGGCGCTTATCGCCGATGCCGACCTTGGCCAGCAGGGCCTCGGCCACTTCTATCGCTTCGGCCTTGCTTTGGCCGAGCACGCGGCGTGGCGCCTCGATGATGTTGTCGAGGATGCTCATGTGCGGCCACAGGTTAAAGTTTTGAAACACAAAACCGATTTCGCTGCGCAGGCGGTTGATCTGCTTGCCGTCGGCGGCCATCAGCTCGCCGTTTTTCGCGGCCTTGAGCTTGAGCTCTTCACCGGCCACCAGGATCTGGCCCTGATGCGGGTTCTCCAGCAGGTTGATACAACGCAGGAAGGTGGACTTGCCGGAACCGGAAGAACCCAGGATCGAGATCACGTCGCCGTCGCGTGCGGTCAGCGAGATACCCTTGAGTACCTCCAGCTCACCATAGCGTTTATGCAAGTTGCGGATTTCAAGCGCGGGCGTGGCCTCGGCCATGTGCGGTCCTCATTGTGTTCGGTGCGTGCTTCGCTGTTGGGCCGCCTTCCTGGCGAGGCGCCAAGCTAGCATAGCGTTTGGATGACAGCCAACAGCGCTGCGGACGGTTAACCGGTGGTCTGCGGCAAGGTGTCGCATCGGCACAGTAGCGTGTCGCGCCATCAACAACCGAACAGCCGTTTGAACCGGAAAAGCCACAGGCTTCGCGTAAAAAAGGGCGCGATGGTGCCAGCTTTGGCCGGGGGTTGGAAGGGTTAACCGGGCAAACGGTCCATATCAGCCCTTATATGGAGCGTCACGTACTTTTTGTGTGTGTTTTTGGTGCGCCTGTTCGTCTTGGATGTGGGTCGCACGGTAACGCTATAGCGGAATGCCATTGTTCTCAAAGACTTGCGATGACTGTTGAATTGTCCTACAGCCCGCGTCAATCGTGGTTTCGTAACATTTTGGCGCAAATCTTGCGTAAAAAATAAAGAACGCCCTGTTGGTTTCTTTTCACGAAAGAGGCAGCAACTGGGCGAACCGTTTTCGCAATTCCTCGCAAAGGTGTGTCAATGAGTAGTACGCAAAGCTCCAATGACCTCGAACAGGGGCTCAAACCGCGTCACGTCACCATGCTGTCAATTGCCGGCGTGATCGGTGCCGGTTTGTTTGTCGGCTCCGGCCATGCGATTGCTGCCGCTGGCCCGGCTGTGCTGTTGGCCTACGCGGCCGCCGGCACGCTGGTGGTGTTAGTGATGCGGATGCTGGCCGAGATGGCCGTTGCGTCACCGGACACGGGTTCTTTCTCAACTTATGCCGACCGCGCAATCGGCCACTGGGCCGGTTTTACCATCGGTTGGTTGTACTGGTGGTTCTGGGTACTGGTGATACCGTTGGAGGCCAACGCGGCGGCGACCATCCTGCATGCCTGGTTCCCCGATGTGGCGATCTGGGCCTTTACCCTGATCATTACGCTGCTGTTGACTGCGACCAATTTGTTCAGCGTGAAGAACTACGGTGAGTTCGAGTTCTGGTTTGCGTTGATCAAAGTCGTGGCGATCGTAGGCTTTGTGATCCTCGGCCTGGCGGCGATTTTCGGCTTCTTGCCCACCAGTCAGGTCAGCGGTGTGTCGCACCTGTTCGACACCCAGGGCTTTATGCCCAACGGCATGCGCGCGGTCTTGGCGGCGATCCTGACCACCATGTTCTCCTTCATGGGCACCGAGATCGTCACCATCGCCGCAGCGGAATCGAAGAACCCCGGCCAGCAGATCACCAAGGCCACCAACTCGGTGATCTGGCGGATTGGTTTGTTCTACCTGCTGTCGATCTTCATCGTGGTGTCCCTGGTGCCATGGAACGATCCGACCTTGGCTGCCGTAGGTTCCTATCAGACCGTGCTGGAACGCATGGGCATCCCGAATGCCAAGCTGATCGTCGATCTGGTGGTACTGGTTGCTGTAACCAGCTGCTTGAACTCGGCGCTGTATACCGCTTCGCGCATGCTGTTTTCCCTGGGGCGTCGCGGTGATGCGCCGGCTGTAGCCAAGCGCACCAACAAGAGCGGCACGCCTTACTGGGCGGTGCTGCTGTCCACCGGTGCGGCATTCCTGGCGGTGTTTGCCAACTATGTGGCGCCGGCTGCCGTGTTCGAGTTCCTGCTGGCCAGCTCCGGCGCCATCGCCTTGCTGGTGTACCTGGTGATTGCTGTGTCGCAACTGCGCATGCGTCAGAAACGTGCGGCGGCGGGCGAGAAGATCGTGTTCAAGATGTGGCTGTTCCCTGGACTGACCTACGCGGTGATGGTGTTTATCGTCGGCACCTTGACCATCATGCTGTTCCAGGAAGCGCACCGGGTCGAGATCATCGCCACCGGGATCCTGAGCTTGCTGGTAGTGCTGGCGGGGTTGTTCGTGGCGAGCCGCCGCAAGGCCCAGAAGCTAGGCGCAGCAGTGCTCAACTGACGGAATGTGATGCAAATGTGGGAGGGGGCTTGCTCCCGATACAGTGTGTCAGTCGCTGAGATGTCGACTGACACTCTGCATCGGGGGCAAGCCCCCTCCCACATTTTGATACGTGTCAGTCTGCTGGAGTTGTCAGCGACTGAGATGCTGAGCTTGCAGGTGGTATTGGGAGTGGCGAGCCGCCGCAAGGCCCAGAAGCTAGGCGCAGCAGTGCTCAACTGACGGAATGTGATGCAAATGTGGGAGGGGGCTTGCCCCCGATGGTGGTGTGTCAGTCACTTGGATGTTGACTGAGACTCTGCTATCGGGAGCAAGCCCCCTCCCACATTTCGATATGTGTCAGTCTGTTGAGGCTGTCAGTGCCTGGGATGCTGCCACGTAGTCTGCCTGGAACTGCGGCGATTCGATCCAAGCCAGCGCAGCGGCCTCGTCATCGCTGTCCGTCGCCCACTGCCGATATTCAATCAGCGCCGCCAGGATAAAGTCGGTCGCTTCCTCTTCGCCTTCCTGCTCCAGCACCAGCGCCAGCAGCGGGTGTGCCAGGAATACCGCGCACAGTGCTTGCTGGCTGGTCTCCCCTGCGGTGCGCATCTCGACGAACAGTTCG